>JAIYEK010000030.1 GCA_027487015.1 Erythrobacteraceae bacterium
AGCGGGTTGGCGTAGAGGCCGACCAGCTGGCCCTCGCCGCCCAGATAATGCCCGAGCAGGCGCGAATACCACCCGCCGCCGGGCGCATATTCGCCGACCTTCATTTCCGGGCCGACATGGAAGAAGGCGAGCGTTTCGGCCGGGTGGCGGAACTGGTCGCGCGCCGAGTCTTCCTTGCGCGTGGGATGCAGGATCGCGGCCGAGAGCTGCTCGCCGTGCATCTTCATGAAGTGCGCGGTGTCCTTGATGTGCGCCTCGTCGACTTCGCCAGCGGCGTGGGTGTCGGCGATGGCCGGCGCGGCAAGCGCGATGCTGCTCGCGGCGGCGAGGGCGAAGATGATTTTCTTCATGGTAACTCTCTCCCGAGGAAATGCGAATGAAGGCTGTCTACGGCCTCACGGGGCAAAGCGGTAGGCCGCAAATACGGCCTCACGTAGCGAAGCGGTAGGCTGCAAAAAACGCACGCTGGCAATCGCAGGCTGCTGACCTATCTCTGGCATAAAGGAACGGAGAATTCGATGAGCAACATGGAAACGGCGATCATTGCAGGCGGGTGCTTCTGGTGCACCGAGGCAGTGTTCCGCGATGTGGTGGGCGTGAGCCTGGTGGAGAGCGGCTATATCGGCGGCACCAAGCCGAACCCGACCTACAAGGAGGTCTGCACCGGTACCACCGGCCATGCCGAGGGGATCCGCGTGACCTTCGACCCCGCAGTCATCTCACTGCCCGAGATCTTCGACGTGTTCCTCGGCACGCATGATCCGACGCAGCTGAACCGTCAGGGGAACGACATCGGCACCCAGTACCGCAGCGCGATCTTCCCGCTGTCGGACGAACAGGGCGCCGAGGCCGAGGCCGCGATTGCCCGCTGGAATGCCGAGCACGGCAAGGTGGCGGTGACGACGATCGAGGGCCTGTCGGGCGGCACACAGACCGCCGAGTGGTATCCGGCCGAGGACTACCACCAGGAATACTGGGACGGCGAAGGCCAACGCAACCCCTACTGCCTCGCGGTGATCCCGCCCAAGCTGATGAAGCTACGGAAGAGCTTTCAGAAATATGTGAAGTAACCACCCTCCGTCACCCCGTGCTTGACACGGGGCTAGGCTTTTCTTCGGCAGAGTGAGCAGAAAGAAGCCAAGCCCCGGATCAAGTCCGGGGTGACGATGTCTGGGTTATTTGACCCACCGCCCCACGAAAAACCCGTCGAGCCCGCCCTGTTCGGAAAGCATCCCCGGATGGGTGCGCAGCCAGCCCTCGGGTGTAGGCGCAAGACCGGCGGGCAGTTCCTCCGCCGTAATCGCCTTGGGCGTCAGGTTCAACTCCGCGTCGATCCATGCCGCCTGTTCCTCGCCCTCCTCAGCCTCGAGCGAGCACACCGCGTAGACGAGCACCCCGCCGGGGTTTAGCCATTCGGCAGCCTTGGCGGCCAGAGCGCGCTGCAGTTCGACCATCTCGGCCACCTGCCCCTTACCGATCCGATGCAGCACATCGGGGTGGCGGCGGCAGGTGCCGGTTGCGGTGCAGGGTGCGTCGATCAGGATTGCGTCGAAGCGGTGCTTGGGCTCCCACGTCAGCGCGTCGGCGCGCACGGGCGAGGCCTTGAGGCCGGTGCGTTTGAGGTTGTCTTTCAGCAGCTCGAGCCGCCGCTTGGAGCTATCGAGCGCGGTCACCTTCCACCCAGCCGCAGCAAGCTGCATGGTCTTGCCGCCGGGCGCCGCGCACAGGTCGAGCGCGTGTCGGCCCTCTCCCGGCCCGAGCAGCCGCGCAGGCAGCGAGGCGGCGAGGTCCTGCACCCACCAGGCGCCCTCCTTGAAATCGGCGAGGCTCTCGACCGCCGCGCCGCGCGGCAGGCGGATATGGCCGGGGGCGAGGCTGACGCCGCCCATCTGCACCGCGCGGGTCGCAGTTTCGGCGGTGTCGCGCAGGGCAAGGTCAAGCTCGGGCGGGAAGGCGAGGCCGGGGGCGATGGCGGCGGCCTTCTCCGCGCCCCAGCGCGCCACGACGCGTTCGGGCAGGGTCGGCATCTCGGGCAGCTTCGCGCCAAGCTTGTCGAGCGCGGAGAACACCCCGTGCGCCAGCCGCCGCGGCCCGCCTTCCAGCAGCGCGAGGCCGGTTGCGATCACCGCGTGGGGCGGGGTCTCCAGCCGCAGCGTCTGGGCGAGCATCAGTCGCAACACCATCCGCGCCTTGGCATCCTCGGGCAGGCGCTGCTTGGTCGCAGAATCGATCAGCGCGTCGAGATCGGTCAGCCAGCGCAAGGTCTCGCCTGCGATGGCGCGGGCGAGCGCGCGGTCGGGGGCCTTGCGGACGTCGCCCAATGCGCCAGCCTCGGCCTGCTCCAAGGTCTCGCCCCGCCTCAGCACGGCATCAAGCAGGCGCAGCGCGGCGCGGCGCACGGGTAATCCGGGAGGTAGGGCCATAGCCGCGCTCTATCGGGGTCGCCCGCCTTATGCTAGCGATGATCCCCGGCAATCCCGCGAGAGACATTGCGCCCCATGAGCGGTAACACCTACCAGATCACCCCCTTCATGCATGTCGCGGACTTCGAGGGCGCGCTGCGCTTCCTGACCGAAACGCTCGGCTTCACCGCGATCATCAACGACGGCGGCTATGCCTATTGCGAGCGCGAGGGCGCGGGGCTGCGTGTGCTGGGAAATGCCGATTGCAGCGAACTGGGCACGCCCCATCGCGGGTTTGCCTATTACATCGACGTCAAATCGGTCGAGACGGTGCTCGAACAGATCGGCGAGCGGCTCGCCGCGCTCCCGGAAGGCGATGTGGTCGGCCCGCGCGACCAGCCCTATGGCCAGCGCGAGCTGATGATCCGCGCGCCGGACGGGAACCTGATCGTCTTCGGGGCGTCAATCCAGCCATGACCAAGCAAAAGTCCGAGGCCGCCAAGGCCTTCAAGAAGCCCGCCCACTGGACCAACGATCCGGTGCCCGCTCCCAAGCCCGTGAAAAACGACGAGGCGCTCTCCCCCACCCGCTATGGCGACTGGGAGAAGGACGGGATCGCGGTCGATTTTTGACGCGGCGCGTTAGCCGCTGGTGCAGCGGTCGTTGCGCACTCGTTGCACGGTCATTGCCGGGACGTTGCGTTGTTCCACGTGAAACATCACAGCGGAACGAAGGTGACCTTGAGCCCGTCCTTGGGCTGCGGGATCGGCCAGTCCTGCCACTGCGGATTGTAGCCCTCAGCCGCCTCGATCCGGTAGCGCTGGAGCAGCTGGGCCATCAGGATCTTCACCTGCATATAGGCGAAGTGCAGCCCGAGGCACATATGCGCGCCGCCCCCGAACGGGACCCATGCATATTTGTGCCGCGCCTTCACCTTGTCGGGCGTGAAGCGCATCGGATCGAAGGCGTGGGGGTTCTCCCAATGTTCCTCCGCGTGGTGGGTCCAGTGGATGTTGATCCCCACCATCGCGCCCGCCGGAATGCGATAGCCGCCATACTCGAATTCCTTGAGCGCGCGGCGCGGCATCGAGGGCACCGGCGGGATCATCCGCAGCGATTCCTTGAAGGCCATTTCGGTCAATTCGAGCTTCGCCAGATCGTCGTAATCGAGCGGGCGGGGATTCCCCTCGCCGTCGGGTCCGCCGGTGACCGCCATGATCTCCTCGCGCAGCTTCTCCTGCCATGCGGGGTTGGTGGCGAGGTGATAGATCAACGACGTCGCCGAGGATGTGATGGTGTCATGCGCGGCCATCATCAGGAAGTTCATGTGATCGACCACCTCGTCGACCGGCAGCAGCGAGCCATCCTCGCGCGTTGCGGTGGCGAACTGGCTGAACATGTCCTGCCCCCCGCCTTCGGCGCGGCGGCGCAGGGTTTCCTTGGTGAAATAGTCGACGAGGAAGGCGCGGCCATCGACGCCCTTCTTCATCTTGGTGAAGGGCAACGGCTTCCTCACCGGCGCGACTGAGGCCTGCACCATGTCGACGAAGGCTTCGTTGATCTTGTCCGCTTCCGGCCCCCAGGGCAGGCCGATGAAGCTGTCCGCTGCAAGGTCGAGGGTGAGCTTCTTGATCGCCGGGTAGAAGGTTTGCGGCCCGGCCCAGCCTGCCACGTCGCGCGCGATCCCGCGGTTGAGCGCGCCCGAATAGTGCCGCATCGGCTCAGGCTTGAAGGCGATCGAGAGCGCGCGGCGATCGATGCGGTGATGCTCGAAATCGATCAGCATCAGCCCGCGCGGGAAGAGCTGGTCGAGCACCGGGCCCCAGCCCTGCTCGCTCGAGAAAATCTTGTCCTTGTTGAACAGCAGCAGCTCGTTCGCCTCGGCGCCCAGCAGCGCGATCTGCCAGCCGCCAAAGGCGCGGTTCTTGTAGACCTTGCCGTGGGTCGCGATCATCCGCGCGGCGAAGGCATGCGGGTCGGCGAGCATGGTGAAGGTGTTGCCAACCACCGGCCAGCCAGCCTCGCCCGGGATGTGGGCAAGATCGGCCTCGGTCAGGCGGCCTTCGCCCCAGTGGCGCGGCGCGCCTGCGGGGGCAGTGCCTTCGGAGAAGGGGGCTTCGGCGAGGGTGGCCATGGCTTTCCGGATGCTCCGTTATCAGGTTCGGATTCGCAACTGACTCTGATGTAAATTGTGGCCCGCGTCAAATCCAGCCGGAAAGCTCGCGGCGCAGCATCGCCTCGATCATGGCGAGGCCGTGGTCCGAGGTGTTGAGGCAATCAAGCACGGCGTAATCCTCGCCGCCGTGCTCCGTGAATTCTTCGCGGCCCTCGATCGCCAATTCCTCGAGCGTCTCGACACAGTCAGCCGCAAAGCCAGGGGCGGCGACCACCAGCCGCTTGGTGCCCTTGTCGCCCTCGGCCATCAGCGTTGCGTCGGTCGAGGGTTCGAGCCATGCGGCGGGGCCAAAGCGCGACTGGAAGGTCGTCTCGAACCGCACGCCTTCAAATTCGGGCCGCGTCGCCAATTCCTCGCGCAGCAGGCGGGCGGTCTTGGAGCAGTGGCAGTAATAGGGGTCGCCCTTTTCGAGCGTCTGCTGCGGCATCCCGTGGAAGCTCAGCAGCAGCACCTCGGGCTTGAAGGTCAGCGCGCGCACTTGCCGGGTCAAGTCGTCAGCCAGAGCGCCCAAGTAATTGGGATCGTCGTGATAGGGCGGGATGAACCGCAACGCCGGCTGCCAGCGCATCTTCTTGAGCACCCGCGCGATCTCGTCGAACACCGTCGCGGTCGTCGCGGCGCAATATTGCGGGTACATCGGCGAAATCAGGATGCGGTCGCAGCCGTCGGCCATCAGCGCATTGAGGCGGCTCTCGATCGAGGGGTTGCCGTAACGCATCGCCCAATCGACCTGCACGTGTTCGCCAAAGCGCCCCACCATCGCCTCTGCCTGCCGCGCGGTGATGTCGGCGAGCGGCGAGCCGCGGTCGGTCCAGATCTTCTGATAGGCCTTGGCGCTCTTTTGGGGCCGGGTGTTGAGGATGATCCCGCGCAGGATCAGCTGCCAGGCGATCGGCGGGATCTCGACCACCCGCGTGTCCGAGAGGAACTGCTTCAGGTACCGCTTGACCGAATCCGGGTCCGGCCCGTCGGGCGTGCCGAGGTTGATCAGCAGCACGCCGATGCGGCCGCTCTTTGCCGGAGGATGGTCGCCCGGAAGGCGCTGGGTCTGCCAGGTCATAGCCCGCCTAACGGTCGGCAGGCGTTTCGTTTCCGGGCGCGCGCGTTTGCCCGCGCCTCATGTTGCAAAAATGTCGGGATCATATGCCGTCCGAAAGTAGGGGGAGGCGGCGCAGGCGCAAGCCCGTGGCCGAATAGAGCGCATTGGCGATGGCAGGCGGCGCGACCACCGCGCCCAGCTCGCCCGGGTCGGCGGGGGTTGCGCTGCTGTCGATGAACACCACCCGCATCTCGGGGCAATCGGCAAGACCGGGCAGGCCGAGCGCGGTGTCACCTGCCGCCTCGGGCACCCCGCCGCGCAGCCGCACCACATTGCCCAGCGCAATGCCGATGCCGAACACGAGGCCGCCCTCGATCTGCTGGCGGGCGATGTCGTGGTTGATGATCCGGCCGATGTCCACCGCCGCCGATAGCCGCACGACGCGCACCCCGCCCTCGCCCTGCCGCGCGGTGGCGACACAGGCGATGCGCGGTGCGTCCGGCCCCTCGCCGAGGCGTGCACAGGCGAGGCCCTGCCCGGATTGGTCGACACCCCCGTCCCACTCGGCCAGCCGTGCCGCGCGCTGGAGGCATGCGGCGAGCCGCACATCGCCTCCGAGCATCGTCATGCGGAACGACAACGGCTCGCGCTTGGACATGGTGGCGATCTCGTCGATGAAGCTCTCGATCGCGAAGATCGTCGGCCCCCAGGCATTGCCGCGCACCCGCCCGACCGGCAGGCCGATTTCGGCGGAGATGTGCTCCACCTTCACCGCAGGGATGGTGTAGGGCGGTACCGCGCCTGCGAGCGCGAGCGGATCGGCCTCGCCCACCGTCTCGCGGATCGCGGCCATGCTGGTGCGATTGGCGAAGAGGCGCTTGCCGAACTCGCGCGCGGACGGCGGCGTCGCCACGCGCACGCGCATCGCCTCGATCGCGCCGCCGGGCCCTGCGGGTCCGCCCTTGGCGAGCTGCGCGCCGAGCAGCATCCAGTAAGGCGCGCGCGGGCGGGAGCGGATCAGCTCGTCGCGGCGCGGCCAGACCAGCTGCACCGGACGGCCCAGTGCCTTGGCGATCAGCGCGATCTCGATCGCATGGTCATGCTCGAGCCGCGCATCGAAGCTGCCGCCAGCGGGCGTGGGGTAGAGCGCGACTTTCTCGGTCGCGATGCCGATCGCGCGGGCGGCGGCGATGCGGGCCTGTTCGGGGGCCTGGGTTGCGATCCACAGGTCGAGCCGCCCGTCATCGTAGCGCGCGGTCGCGGTCGCGGTTTCGATCGGGGCGGCATAGGCCGGCTCAACCTCGTAGCGCCGCCCGATATCGACCCGCTGCAGCGCATCGCCGCCCAAGCCGGTCTCGGCGATTGTCTGCGCCTCGCCCGCGGTCAGCAGCGTATCGAGCCGCGCGGCGATATCGATGCTGTTGACCGGGGCGGCGGTGCGGAAGCGGGGCTTCATCGCGGCAAGCGCGCTCTCGGCGCTCCACCAGGTGTTGGCGGCAACCGCGATCCAGCGCTTGCTCTCGACGATCCCGGCGAGGCCCTTGATCCCGGCGGCGGCCTTGGTGTCGAAGCTTTCGAGCTCCGATCCGTCCGCGGGTCCGTGGCGGATCGAGGTGAACACCATGCCCGGCAGGCGCACGTCACCGGCAAAGCGGTGCGATCCGTCAACCTTGGAAGGCAGGTCGATGCGCGGGAAGGCGGGCGCGCCATCGACATCGGCGGGGAGCGGCTTTTCGCGCGGGGGTTCGGGGCGCAGCGGCGGGGGGTCGGGCGGGGTGTAGCCCGCCGCAGCCTCGGCCAGTTCGCCGAAGTTTGCTCGGTTGGCGCCTTGGGTGACGAGGCCGTTCTCGACCTCGCATTCCTCCCACGACACCCCCCACTTGGCCGCGGCTGCCTGAGCGAGCATCGCGCGCGCGGCGGCGGCGGCCTCGCGGCAAGGCTGCTCGTAGGCGGCGAGCGAGGTGCCGCCCGCGGTCGCGTTGAAGCGTTGGCTCTGCGCAAAGCGGGTCGCAAGCAGGTCGTCCGAAGACGGCGAAAGCCCCGCGAAACTCGCGTCCCACAGCGCCATCCACTCGCGCGCCAGCGGGACATTGGCATAGACGCCCGAGACCGGCGCAGGCTCGACCGCGATCTGCCGCCAATCCGCGCCCAGTTCATAGGCGATGATCTGCGGCAGGATCGTGGTGATCCCCTGCCCCATCTCGAGCTGCGGGACCGCGACCGTCACCACGCCATCGGCCGCGATCTTGAGCCAGGCGCCGAACACATGCTCGCCGCGCGCGGCCACCAGCGGCGTGCGGTAGGAGCGCGGCATCAGCCACCAGGCAACCACGAGCCCCCCGCCCGCCGCCGCCCCTGCGAGCAATCCGCGCCGCGAGACCTGCATTGGCCTAGAGCTTCCCCGTGTCGAGCCAGCAGCCGAGCTTTTCGGCGATCGCGCGGAAGGGCTCTGCCGTCTCGTCCTCGCCAGCCGCCGGGGGCTCGCCCTTGTCGCCCGCGATCCGCGTGGCGAGGGTCAAGGGCACGCGGCCGAGGAAGGGGATCTCGAGCGCGGCGGCGAACCGCTCCACGCCGCCGGTGCCGAAGGGATCGCTGACCTCGCCGCAATGCGGGCAGGCATAGCCCGCCATGTTCTCGACCAGCCCGATGATCGGCACATCGCCCTGCTCGAACAATTGCCCGGCGCGCGCGGCGTCGATCAGCGCGAGGTCCTGCGGGGTCGAGACCAGCACCGCGCCATCGGGCTTGTGCGCGGAGAGCATCGACAGCTGGACGTCACCCGTCCCCGGGGGGAGGTCGACCAGCAGCAGATCGGTCTCGCCCCAATCGGCATCGATCAGCTGGGAGAGCGCCTTGCCCGTCATCGGCCCGCGCCACGCCAACGCTTTGCCCGGCGCGACGATGTGGCCCATCGAGAGCACCTTGACGCCGTAGGGGCTGTCGATCGCGACCAGCTGGCTGCCATCGGCGGTGGCGCCGGGCTTGATCCCTTCAGTCTTCAGCAGCTTGGGCTGCGAGGGGCCGTAGATGTCGCCATCGATCACGCCCACCCGGCGGCCCATCTTCGCCAAAGCGACCGCGAGGTTGGTGGTGAGCGTCGACTTGCCCACCCCGCCCTTGCCGCTGCCCACCGCGATCAATCGGCGGCGGCGGCGTTCACCGGTGAGCGCGATGCGCACCTCGTCGATGCCGGGCAGGCCCGAGAGCGCGGCGGTGATGTCCGCCTCGAGGCCTGCGCGCGCTTCGTCAGACAGATCGCCGGCCTCGGCAACGATCACCGCGCGCCCCCCCACAATCCGCGCTGAGCGCAGCCGGTGGTTGATTTCAGGGCTCAGCGCGCCGCGGATCAGCGCCTCTTCGGCATGCGGTTGGCGGGTCGTATCGGGCTGGTTGTCCATTTCGCCACGCCTCTAACACCAAAATCACGCAGCGAACCCCTGTTTTTCGCCGAAACCCGTGCCTATAAACAGTCCATGCAGAGAATGGACGGCTGGAGAGAACGCCTTG
>JAIYEK010000078.1 GCA_027487015.1 Erythrobacteraceae bacterium
ACGATCCCGTAGGCGGTCGAGAGGCCGAGGCCGGTGCCCTTGCCCTGCTCCTTGGTGGTGAAGAACGGCTCGAACAGCTTGGGCAGCACCTGCGGCGGAATGCCGCCGCCGGTGTCCTGCACGATGAGGACGGTATAGTCGGCAGCCGGCAGCACTTCCGATCCCAGCTGGATCACCTGCTTGGCCTGGATCGTCCGGGTGAACAGCGAGATCCGCCCCTGCCCATTGCCGCGCAGCGGTCCGCCATTGCCCTGGATCGCGTCGCGGGCGTTCACCGCAAGGTTCATGATGACCTGCTCGAGCTGCTGCGGGTCAGCGCGCACCGGGCCCAAGTTGCGATCATGCTGGACGTAATAGGTGATCGTCTCGCCCAGCAGCCGCTTGATGAGCGGGCTGACTTCGCTCACCACGTCTGGCAGCTGGATGATCTCGGGCCGCAAGGTCTGTTGGCGCGAGAAAGCGAGCAGCTGGCGGGTCAACGAGGCGGCGCGGTTGGAATTGGCGCGGATCTGCTGGATGTCGTCATAGTCGCTGTCGCCCGGGATATGGCGCAGCAGCATCAGGTCGCAGGTGCCAATGATCGCGGTCAGCACATTGTTGAAATCATGCGCGACGCCGCCTGCGAGCTGGCCGACCGCTTGCATCTTGGTCGCCTGCGCGACCTGACGGCGGAGCTGGTTTTCCTGCGAGGTGTCGGCGAGCGACAGCAGCACCGCCGCTTCGCCAAGGCCCCGCACGCCCGCGAGGCCGAGGCTGACCGGCTCTTCCGCCGCATTGGTCAGCCGCACAGCCACATCGCCGCTGGTCGCCGGACCGCGCCCGTGGCGGCGCACCGCATCGGACAGCGCGGCCTTGTCCTCGCGCACCACGAGGTCGGTCGGGAAGGCGGGAATCCCCCGCCCCTCGCGGCCCACCGAGCGCAGGAACGCCTCGTTCGCGAACAGGAAGCGCCCATCGCGGTCGGTCATGGCAAGGCCGAGGGGGAGCTGCGCGAGCAGCGCATCGAGCTGCGCGACGCCCGCCTGCGAGGCCCCGTCCCAGCCCGAGCCGATGCCAACGCCCGAATCGATCAGCAGCATCAGCGAGGTCGCCTCGTCGGGCCCGGCGGCGGTGACGCGCTCTTCGGGATTGACCAGCGGGATATCGACCAGCGTCTGCGGCGTGCCGCCGCGGCCCTCGCGGGCGAAAAAGATGCGGTCACGCTCGTCGGAGCGCAGGAAGCTGACGAAATCCTGCCCCACAAGGCTCGCGCGCTCGTCCCCCGCGGCGCGCTCGGCGAACCCGGCGCTGACCGCGCGGATCACGCCGTCGGCGGTGGTGATCGCGCTCTCGATCCCGGCGCGGCTAAGCATCTTGCCAAAGGGCCCCGCCAGGTCGAGCGCCTGCAGGCTCTCGCTGCCCGAGCGGGCGAGCGGCTTCAGGCGCCAGATCAGGTGATCATCGCCCCGCCCGGCGCGGGTCGCGGAGACCTGCCAGCGGGTCTCGTCGGAAGCTTCGACATCCTCGAGGCTCGCGGTGCCGTCGCGCCAGGCATTGCGCGCGAGCAGCGTCACTGCCTCCAGCGCGGCGCGCTCCATCGGCAGCGC
Organism: Erythrobacteraceae bacterium; assembly: GCA_027487015.1. Taxonomy (GTDB): domain Bacteria; phylum Pseudomonadota; class Alphaproteobacteria; order Sphingomonadales; family Sphingomonadaceae; genus Erythrobacter. The sequence goes on from JAIYEK010000078.1 coordinate 1,587, forward strand.
CGGAGGAGCGGCATTGGCGCCGAAGCTATCGAGGAAGAACAGGTTGGCGCAGACCATGCGGTTGGCGCGGTCGGTGATCGCGATCGCCTCGCCCGCGCGCTCGATCGCGGCGACGGTGACGCTCCAGTCGGGGGCGGCGAGGCTGCCTTCCTCGGACGGCGCGCGCACGCGGTCGAGCAGCACCACCGCGCCCAGCAGCACGCCCGCAGCCAGCACGAAGGCGAGCGCGACGATCCAGCTGCCAGTCGCAAGGCCCAGCACAAGCCCGCTCGCGATGACCCCCGCACCGAGCACGGCGACGAGGCCCGCAGGCGCCAGAGTGCGCGCTGCGTCGCCATCATCGGCAAGACTGGACTTGGCGGTTTCGGTGCCGGTGCGGCGGGACAAGACGGACAGGCTCCTTGGGCTATCGCAGCAGCCGGAGGGCTGCCGCGGGTTGCGGCGCAAGGACCCTCCCTACTGCGCTCCAAGCCGATGGTCGAGCCGCCCTTCCATCGCCTTCAACCGTCTGGCGCGCTTGCGGGACACAACGGCGCGCCACACCCAGCCCGACAGGACGTAACCGATCACCGGCGCGACGAAGGACAGCACCAGATAGCCGACCAGAGTCGCGCCCGCGACCGCGTAGGCATCGGCGAACCACGCCCACATCCCGGTGCTGGCGACCTTGGCATTGACCGCAACCACCGGAGCGCTGGCACCGAAACTCAGCACGAAATCGCCGGTGCGGTTGGCGATCACCAGCCAGAAGGGCAGCGTGAAGGGATTGGTGACGAAGGTCACCAGCGCCGCCAGCGGCACATTGGCGCGCGCCGGCAGGGCGAGGAAGGTCGAGATCAGTATCTGCCCAAGCGGGAAGATGAAGGCCGCAAACAGCCCCAGCGCCACCCCGCGCGGCACCGAGCGCCGGGTGAAGCGCCACAATTCGGGCGAGAGCACGCGGTGCGCGACGGGGGCGAGGAAGCGGTTCTTCGCCATCTCCTCGCGGGTCGGCGTGTTCTTGCGGATCACGTCCATCGCCCAGGTCTTCGAGCGAAAGCCCAGACCCGGCTTGGAGGGGGTCGGCACACTCATGCGTGCAGGCTTTCGGCGAGCGGGAGGACAAGGGGAGCCAGCATATCGTGCATATGGGTAGCATGGGCGCGGTGACCAGTGGGTGAACCCCCGCCCCTCGTGAAAACTCCTAGCCGCGGTCGCGCATGAGCCGGGCCTTGTCGCGCTTCCAGTCGCGCTCCTTGATGCTGGCGCGCTTGTCATGGGTCTGCTTGCCCTTGGCGAGCGCGAGTTCGACCTTCGCGCGGCCCGTGCGGTTGAAATAGACCGACAGCGGCACCAGCGTCATGCCCTTGCGCTCGACCGCGCCGACGAACTTCTCGATCTCGCGCTCGTGGAGCAGCAATTTGCGGGGACGGCGCGGTTCGTGGTTCAAGCGGTTGCCGTGGGAGTATTCGGGGATGTTGGCGTTGATCAGCCACACCTGCCCGTCCTTCACCTCGGCATAGCTCTCAGCGATGCTCGCCTCGCCCGCCCGCAGCGCCTTCACTTCGGTGCCCTGCAGAGCGAGCCCGGCCTCGAAGGTATCCTCGACATAGTAGTCAAACCGCGCCCGGCGGTTCTCTGCGACGATCTTCACCTTGTCGAAGGTTACGGGTTTGGGGCGGGCCATAAGGGGGGGCGATGTAGGCGCTAGCTGTCCAAAAAGCGAGGGGGTTTGCGCCCGCGCGTGTTGTGGCTACCTTGGCGCGGGGGAAACAGGGGGAAACCGCGCGCCATGACCACGCCGCAGCCTTTCATCATCGCAGGCGAGAGCATCGCACCGGGCGCCGAGGCCGATGTCGCCTTCCCGATCACCACCATGGCGACCGGCACCACCTCCAGCCTCGCAGTGCGCGTGGTCCACGGGGCGAGGCCCGGCCCGGCGGTGTTCGTGAGCGCCGCGATCCATGGCGACGAGATCATCGGCACCGCGGTGGTCCAGCGGCTCGCACAGGAACTGCGGCCCGAGGCGCTCGCGGGCACCGTGCTGCTGGTGCCGGTCGCCAACATCTTCGGCTTCATCAGCCATTCACGCTATCTGCCCGACCGGCGCGACCTCAACCGCTCCTTCCCGGGGAGCACGGGGGGATCGCTCGCGGGGCAGCTTGCGCATATCTTTTATCGCGAGGTTGTGGCGCGCTGCTCCTTGGGCATCGACATCCACTCGGCCGCGATCCACCGCTACAACCTCCCCCAGATCCGCATCGCGGCGGGCAACCGCAAGCTGGTCGAGCTCGCCATGGCCTTCGGCGCGCCGGTGATCATCGAGAGCCAGCTTCGCGACGGCTCCTTGCGCGACCTGGCCCAGAAGCACGGGGTCGACATGCTGCTGATGGAGGCGGGCGAGGCGCTGCGCTTCGACCGGCTGTCAATCGAGACCGGGGTGGAGGGCGTGACCCGCGTGCTCGCGCATCTCGGAATGATCGAGGCAGACGACGGCCTCAGCGCGGTCGGCATTCCGGCGCGCGCCAACCGTTCCGTGTGGGTGCGCGCCCCGCGCGGCGGGGTGATGCAGGCCGAGCGCGTCTCGGGCGATCCGGTGCGCAAGGGCGACGTCCTCGCCTGCGTCGCCGGACTGTTCGGCGAGGAGGCCGAGGCGCTGGTCAGCCCGGTCGACGGCATCATCATCGGCCACGCCACCCTGCCGATCGTCCACCAGGGCGACGCGCTGTTCCACATCGCCGCAATCGACCACCCGGAGCGGGTCGGCGCGCAGATCGATTCGATCACCGAAGCGATCCTCGCGAGCGAGCCGCAAGGCAGCGCGCAAGGGATGCTGGACGAGGACGAGGTGGTTTAGTCCCCGGCCCGTTCGTCCTGAGCCTGTCGAAGGACCGCACTTCCTCCTGCGGTTCTAACCTTGTTTGAAAAGAAGGACGACCCTTCGACAAGCTCAGGGCGAACGGAGAGAGGTTAACCCTCCAGAACCCCCGCCGACACCAGCGCCTCATCCACCGCGCGCTTGGCCTCGTCCGAAGCCTCGACCAGCGGCAGGCGCACTTCGGGTTCGATCCAGTCATGCACGCGAGAGAGCGCATATTTCACCGGCGCGGGCGAGGCGTCGGAGAACATCGCGTAGTGCAGCGGGAACAAGCGGTCATTGAGCTGCCGCGCCAGCTTCAGCTCGTTGGCCGCAATCGCCTCGTGGAATTCCGCGCACAGCTTGGGGGCAACGTTGGCCGTCACCGAGATGCACCCGCGCCCGCCTGCCGCAGCGTGAGGCAGCCACAGCTCGTCATTGCCCGACAACTGGCAGAATTCGCGTCCGATGCCCATGCGGTGATCGGCGACGCGGCTCAAGTCCCCGCTCGCGTCCTTGATGGCGATGATCCGGTCGGGATACTTGCGCACCAGCTCGACCACCGTGTCATCGAGAATGTCGGTCACCGTGCGCCCGGGCACGTTGTAGAGCACGATCGGCAGGTCGCAGTTTTCCGCCAGATAGCTGAAATGCGCGACCAAACCGCGCTGGCTCGGGCGGTTGTAATAGGGGGCAACGCACAGGCCCGCCGCTGCGCCCGCCTTCTTGGCGAAGGTCATGTGGAGCTGGGCGTTGCGCGTATCGTTCGACCCGCAGCCCGCGATCACCGGCACGCGGCCCGCGGCCTGCTCGATGCAGACCTCGATCACGCGGTGGTGCTCGGCGTTGGACAGCGTCGAGGCCTCACCCGTCGTGCCACAGGGCACCAGCGCGGCGCTACCGTTCTCGATCTGCCAGTCGACCAGCCGGCGGAAGGCGACCTCGTCAAACGCCCCGCCGCGAAAAGGAGTCACCAGAGCGGGTATCGAACCGCTGAACATTGCTATAGTCCTGCCTTCATCGCTAGATATCGGAAATAGGCGGGGCCTCTCCCCCGTTATCCCACTGTTCACCGCCTGATAAGGAGCCGGAAGGCACTATGTCCAGCATGGTCCGCAAGCTTGTGATTTCTCGACGGATTAGTGCTGCGATTCTCGGTGCCTCGGCGCTTGTGGCGGCGGCCTCGCCCGCCGCGGCACAGGACTGGGGGCCGGGGCAGGATCTCGTCGCCCGCCAGCCCGGCGCGGCCGATACGGCGATCGCCCGGTGGGAGACGCTGCAGGCGAACAGGGGCTATGCCTTTGCCGACTACGCGGGCTTCGTGCTCGCCTATCCGAGCTTCCCCAAAAGCGACATCCTGCGCCTGCGCGCCGAAGCCGCGCTCGAGGTCGAGGCGCCCTCGCAAGATCTGGTGATGCGCTATTTCGATGCGTACCCCCCGCTCACCAACGCCGGCCGCGCGCGCTATGCGCTGGCGCTCGCCGCCGCGCAGCGTCCCGAGGCGCTGTCCGAGGCCCGCAAGGCATGGCGTGGCGGGCAGATGGCCGATTCCATCGAGCTTTATCTTTCACAGCTTTACGGCGCTGAGTTCACATCCGATGATCACGCGGTGCGCACCGATGCGCTGCTGTGGCAGGGCAAGGCCGATGCCGCCTCGCGGATGATGGTCAACCTCCCCGAGGACACCCGCCCGATGCTGCTGGCGCGGCTGGCGCTGCTGCGCGGGAGCCGGCCCGATACGGCGGGGATCGCGGTGCCCGCCGGGGCCGAGGCCGATCCGGGCTATACCTTTAATCTGGTGAAGTTCCTGCGCGGCAGCGGGCAGAATTACGAAGCCGCGCGGATCTTTACCAACCGCCCCGCCTTTGTCCGGCCTGCGCGCGATCCCGAGGCCTTCGTCGGCCTGCTGCTCAATGTCGCCGAGGATGTCGGCCCGTCCGAGGCCGCGCAGATCGCAGGCCGCAGCGGCGATCTCTTCGCGCCGGGCGCAGACCTGTCGCAGACGAGCTTCACCTTGCGCGACCGGCTCACCGATCTGATGTGGCTCGGCGGGACGAAGGCGCTGTGGAACCTCGGCGACGGCACCACCGCTGCGCCGCTGTTCGCGCGTTACGGCGATGCGGCCAAGACCCCGCTGACCAAGGCCAAGGGCTATTACTGGGCCGGACGCGCGGCGCGGCAAGCGGGCGATCAGGCGAGCGCGGCGCGCTACTTCGAGATGGCTGCGCGCTGGCCCGATTACTATTACGGCCAGCTCGCCCTCTCCGCGCTTGGCCGCCCGATGCCTGCCTTTGCCGGCCTACCGCAGCCCGCAATGGACGCCGCGCAGCGCGCCGAGTTCGAGGCGCGTCCCGTAGTCCTGGCAATCCGCGCGCTCGCCAAGAACCGCCGCGACTGGCGCACCGAACGCCGCTTCTTCGAGGCGCTCGGCGACGAGGCCGACACGCCCGCCGAAATGCTCATGGCCGGGATGCTCGCGCACGAACTCCAGTTCGACGAACTCGCCGTGGTGCTCGGCCTCAAGATGGGCGAGACCGGGCTCAGCGGCCTCGAGCGGATCGGCTTTCCCACCGTCTCCACGCCGCCTGCGGTCAATGACTGGGTGATGGTCCACGCCATTGGCCGGCAGGAGAGCGAGTTCGACCGCACCCGCGAGAGCCATGCCGGCGCGCGCGGGATCATGCAGCTGATGCCGGGCACCGCGCGCGAACAGGCGGGCAAGCTGGGCGTGCAATACCTCTCGGCCGACCTCACCGCCTCGCCCGCCTACAACATCCAGCTGGGCGACGCCTATTTCGCGCGGATGCTGGCCTATTACGGCGGCTCCTATCCGCTGGCGATCGGGGCCTATAATGCTGGCCCGGGCCGCGTGAACCAGTGGCTGAAGCTCAACGGCGATCCGCGCAACGGGTCGATCGACTGGGTGACGTGGGTCGAGAAGATCCCCGCCAATTTCGAGACGCGCTATTACATCATGCGCGTGATCGGCAATGCGGTGACCTATTCGCACATGTATCCCGAGCAGGCGGGCCTGCCGCGCACCGTCGACGCGTTTCTGCGCTGAGCCCCCGCGATGAAGCCTGCGGGGCCTCCGATCACGCCTCAAGGGATGGCGGCGCTCAAGGCGCGCTATGACCAGCTGCTCGGCACCGAGCGCCCGGCGATTGTCGAGATCGTCAGCTGGGCGGCGGGCAATGGCGACCGCTCGGAGAACGGCGACTATCTCTATGGCCGCAAGAAGATGCGCGAGATCGACCGCGAGCTGGCCCATCTCATCAAGCGGATGAAGGCGCTGCGGGTGGTCGATCCCGCCGCGCAGGTGGACCGGAGCCGCGTGTTCTTCGGCGCGCGCGTGACGATTGCGGACGAGGACGACAACCAGCAGACCGTCCAGCTGGTCGGCGATGACGAGCAGGATGCAGGCGCAGGCCGGATCGGCTGGAATTCCCCGCTGGCGCGCGCGCTGCGCGGGGCGAGCGTCGGGGATCTGCGCGTGGTCACCCTGCCTTCGGGCACGCGCGAGTGGGAAGTACTGGCGATCGCCTACGACTGATCGGTGCGCCCGAGAAATTGCGGCGGCACCGCATCGACCAGCCATACCCCGTTGCTCGAGAGCGCAAACTCATGCCCCGCCGCCGCCATCGCGGCTGCATCGACCGTCAGGATCACCGCCTCCCCGCGCCGCGCACCGACCCTGGTGGCGGTGTCGATGTCGGGCGAGAGGTGCACATGGTGGCGCTTCTGCTTGGTCAGGCCTTCGCGCATGATCGCGGGCAGAAACCGCTCGACCGTGCCGTGATAGAGCACTGGCGGCGGCACGGCTGTCTCCCAACTGCCCTCGACCGCGACCGAATGACCCTGCCGCGCACGGATGCCCTGTTCGTCGCCCGAGAGCTCGAACCGGCGCTTGTCGTTCTCATCGACCACCGCGCGCAGCATGTCATGAGGGGTTTCGAGCCCCTCGTCCTGCAAGGCGCGCAGCACCGCCGCCGTCTGGGCCCAGCCGTTGGGATCGAGGGTGATCCCGCCCTTCTCCGGCGCGTGCCGAAGCCAGTAGGACAGGGCTTTCGACCGCTTTCTATATGCATCAGACATGCCCGCGCTGTTGCAAATTCGCTGCCGCTGGGCAATCGCGGCTGTGATGTTGCCGCGCCCCGCCGCCCTTGTCTGTGCCCTAGCCGCCACCCTCGCCGCGCCGCTGGCTGCGCGCGAGAGCCTTGGGGTTTATGAAAGCTGGGCGGCGTTCAAGGATGCAAGCCCGCTGCGCTGCTATGCCATCGCGAAGGCGGATGCGAAGAGCGCGAACCCGGCTTACGCCACCGTCTCGCTGTGGCCGGGCAAGGGCGTGCGCGGCGCGGTGCATCTGGTGCTGAGCCGCGAGGTTGCCGCGAAGGCCACCGTTCGCCTCGCGGTGGGCGACAAGCGCTTCGACCTCGTTGCCAAGGGCCGCAACGCCTGGGCCGCAGACGCGCGCGGGGATGCGGCAATTGTCGCCGCGATCCGCTCGGGGACACGGATGACCGTATCGGGCGGCGGCTTCACCGACCGCTACACCCTCGCAGGCGCGGCGACCGCGATTGATGCGGCGACCGTGGGGTGTGCGAAGCGCTGACTGGTCAAACGGGGCACTTGACCCTATATGCGCAGCCCTCATGGCCGATACTGCACTCATGACCATCCCGGGCCTCGTCGACCCGGTGCCCGCCGCGCGCGACATCACGCCGCGCGCCGATGGCCGCGTCGACCTGATCGGGCTGCCTCGCCCGCGCATCCGCGAACTGTTCGAGGAAGCCGGGCTCGACGCCAAGGCGGCCAAGCTGCGCGCCAAGCAGGTGTTCCACTGGCTCTACCACCGCGGCGTCACCGATTTCGAGGCGATGACCGACATCGCCAAGTCGATGCGCCCATGGCTCGCCGAGCGCTTCGTGATCGGCCGCCCAGATGTGGTCGAGGCCCAGCACTCGGTCGACGGCACCCGCAAATGGCTGCTGCGCACCGCCGATGGGCACGATTTCGAGATGGTGTTCATCCCCGACGAGACGCGCGGCACGCTTTGCGTATCCTCGCAAGTCGGCTGCACCCTCACCTGCTCCTTCTGCCACACCGGCACGATGAAGCTGGTGCGCAACCTAACCCCGGGCGAGATCGTCGGCCAGGTGATGCTCGCCCGCGATGCGCTCGGCGAATGGCCGCGCGGGACGATGGTCTCCGATGCCGACGTGATCGACGAGGATGACGAGGCGGGCCACTACACCGCCGACGGGCGCCTGCTCACCAACATCGTGATGATGGGCATGGGCGAGCCGCTCTACAATTTCGACCACGTGCGCGATGCGCTCAAGCTGGTGATGGACGGCGACGGCCTTGCCCTCTCCAAGCGCCGCATCACGCTCTCGACCAGCGGCGTCATCCCGATGATGGAGCGCTGCGGCGAGGAAATCGGGGTGAACCTCGCGGTGTCCTTGCACGGCGTGCGCAAGGAAGTGCGCGACGAACTGGTGCCCTTGAACAAGAAATACGGCATCGAAGACCTGCTCCAGGCCTGCGCCGATTACCCCGGGGCCTCCAACGCGCGGCGGATCACCTTCGAATATGTGATGATCGCAGGCAAGAACGACAGCGACGATGACGCGCGCGAGCTGGTCCGCCTGCTGCGCCAGTTCAACCTCCCCGCCAAGGTCAACCTGATCCCGTTCAACCCCTGGCCGGGCGCGGGCTACGAGACCTCGGCGCCCGAGCGCATCAGGCGCTTCTCCGAGATCGTCTTCGAAGGCGGTTTCTCCGCGCCCGTGCGCACCCCGCGCGGGCGGGACATCGACGCCGCCTGCGGCCAGCTCAAGACCGCGGCCGAGAAGAAGTCCCGCGCCCAGCGAGACCGCGAGGCGGCGGCCGCCGCTGCCTCCACCCCCGCGCTCGATTGACGCTCCGGCGCGCGGGGCGTAATCTCGCGGCCATTCCATAAGGGGAGGATCACAGTGGCGTCCCGCGCATCCAGGCTTGCACTCGCGCTCGGCGCGCTGGCCCTCGGCGCAGGCGCCCTGCCCGCGCAGGCGCAGCTTGGCGGGCTGTTGGGCGGCGGCAAGCGCGGCGCGGAGAAGGCCAGTTCCTGCGGCAAGGGCAAGAAGGGCGACAAGGGCCGCGGAATCATCGGCGGGATGCTCGGTGGTGCGGTCGACGATCTGGCGCGTTCTGCGGGGCTTCCTTCCTTCGTGCCGGTGCCCGCCTTCTCCGACCAGATCACCGAAAGCATCGCCTGCAAGCTCGATCCCGAGGAGCAGAAGCAGGCCGCCGAGGCCACGCTCGAGGTCACCCGCACCGGGACCGAGACCGGCCAGCCCGAAGTCGGCGCGAGCGCGCAGTGGACCTCGGCCTCGCGCGAGAATGTCACCGGCAGATCGACCGTGACATCGCGGCAGGCCTCAAGCGGCAGCGCGGACTGCATCACCGTCACCGATGTCGTCATCATCGAGGGCGAGGAGACCCGCGCCGAAAAGCGGATGTGCCGCGCGCCGGGCTCTGCGCGCTATTCGATCGTCGCGTGATGCGCGCGGCGGCTGCGCTGGCGGCGATGGCGCTGCTGACCGGCGCCGCTGCGCCGATGGACCCCGACAACCCCTCCTGCCCCGCCGCGCCCGATTTCGGCCCCTCCACCGCGATGGTGCTGACCCCGGCTGACAAGGGCGGCAAGCGCGTGCTGCTCGCCGAAGGGGCGATCGATTCCACTCTCCCCGCCCGGCTCAAGGCCGCGATCGAGGCTGACGAGCGGATCGAGGAGGTGTGGCTGCGCAGCCGCGGCGGCAATGCCCGCGCGGGCAACGAGGCGGGCAAGGTCATCCGCTCATATCGCGGCATGCTGACCCGGATCCCCGCAGGCTGGGCGTGCTTCTCCGCCTGCAATTTCGTCTTCATGGGTGGTGACCGGCGGGTGGTCGATGACGGCGGGGTGTTCATGGTCCACATGTTCACCCACACCGGCGACCGCGCGGCGATCGACGAGGTGGTGATCGAAGGCAGCAAGGCGACCACCGAATACATCGCCAGCATCGAGCAATCCTCGGCGATGCTCGCCAGCGAGGACAATGATTTCCTCATCCGCATGGGGATCAGCCGCAAGCTTCTGACCGACATCATGTACAAGCAGCAGGCGGTGAAGAGCGAGGACAACCGCTCGACCCGCTATTGCCTCAGCCAGGCGGAAGTGCGCGAATACAACGTCATGCCGATCGAGAAAGCCGC
>JAIYEK010000322.1 GCA_027487015.1 Erythrobacteraceae bacterium
AGCCGTGAAAGGGCCGCGTCCTAACCGCTAGACGAAGGGGCCGTCGCGATTGCGAGAGCGCGCCTTTAGGGGGGTGTTCGGGGGCGGTCAAGCCTCGTTTGCGCAAAAAATCGGCCGGGGCGGCTCAATCGGCGAAGGCGGCATCTTCCAGCTGCAATTCGGCGGCCGGGCGGTTGCCCCAGTCGTCGATTTTCGCACGGCCCGCGAGATGGAAGCGGCGGCCCTGATGGCGGTGGAGGAGGGTCTGGCCCATCTCGCTCTCCGCTGCGCGAAAGGCGATGGCCTTGAAGCTCCTGCCGTCATTGCTGGCCGCGATCAGCCGCACATGATCCTTGCCGACGATGTCCGCCTTGACGATCCGCACCGGCCCGACCGCAATGCGCGGCGCAGGCCAGCCGACGCCGTAGGGCCCGGCCGCTTCGAGGGTTTCGACGAGATCGGTGGTCAGCCCGCCCGGCGCCAGCGCGAGGTCGAGCAGCATCGCCGCCCCGGCCCGCGCGCGCTCGACATCGCGGGCGAGGCGTTCGTCAAGGAAGCCGGCGAAATCGGCAAGGCGCGCAGGCTCGATGGTGAGGCCCGCCGCCATCGCATGCCCGCCGCCCGCGACCAGCAGTCCGGCCTCGCGCGCGGCGATAATCGCAGCGCCGAGGTCCACGCCGCTGATCGAGCGTCCCGAGCCCTTGCCTTGAATGTCGTCCAACGCGATCACCACCGCGGGCTTGCCGGTCTTCTCCTTGATCCGCCCCGCGACGATCCCGATCACACCGGGGTGCCAGCCGTGGCCCGACAGCACCTGCACCGCCATATTGTGCTGGCCCGCCAGCTGCGCCTCGGCGGCTTCCTGCACCATGCCCTCGATCGCGCGGCGCTCCTCGTTCAATTGCGAGAGCTGGGCGGCGATGGCGCGGGCTTCCTCGGGGTCGGTGGTCGTGAGCAGGCGCACGCCAAGGGTCGATTCGCCGATCCGCCCGCCCGCGTTGATCCGGGGGCCGAGTGCGAAGCCCAGGTCGCTGCATTGCGGCGCGCGTGTCAGCCGGCTTGCGTCCATCAACGCCGCCATCCCGATCCGCTCGCGCCGGGCGAGGACCTTGAGGCCCTGTGCCACGAAAGCGCGGTTGAGGCCGTGGAGCGCCGCGACATCGGCGACCGTGCCAAGCGCGACCAGATCGAGCAGGCCGATAAGGTCAGGCTCGCGACGATGCGCGCCGAAATGCCCGCGCACCCGCAGCGTGCGCACCAGGGCGATGCCGAGCAGGAAGGCGACGCCCACTGCCGCAAGGTGGCCGTGGGCTGCACCAAGGTCGCTCTCGTCGAGGCGGTTGGGGTTTACCAGCGCAAGGGCGGGGGGGAGCTCGGGAGAGCACTTGTGGTGGTCGACCACGATCACGTCGACACCTGCCTCGCGCGCCATGCCGAGCGCCTCGTGCGCCATCGCGCCGCAATCGACGGTGACGATCAGCTGCGCGCCGCTCTCGGCCAGCCTGACCAGCGCCTCGCCGCTTGGGCCGTAGCCTTCGAGCAGGCGGTCGGGGATGTAGTAGCTCGCCTCGAGCCCGAGCTGGCGCAGAAGTTCGACCAGCAGCGCGGCGCTGGTGGCGCCGTCGACATCATAGTCGCCATAGACCGTCACCCGCTCGGCCGACATGACCGCATCGGCGAGGCGCTCGGCGGCGGTGTCCATGTCGCGGAAGGTTGAAGGGTCGGGCAGGAAGGCGCGCAAGGTGGGCGCCGCGTGGCGGGCGAGATCGTCTTCGGCCACACCGCGGGTCAGCAGCAGCTGGTCGAGGATCGAATGGTCGAGCCCCGCTGCGCCATCGCCCAGCTCCATGTTACCCCCGCGCCAGCGCCACGCCTTGCCCGAAAGCGATGCGGCAACGCCGAGCACCGGGGCGCCGAGACCGGGCGAGGGGGGAAGCGGACGGGTGGCCATGCGGCCTTCGTTAGCGCAATCCCCGCAGCGCCGACAGGTGGGCGCGGTTGACAATCGACAGGTGTGCAGGGAAGCCTCGCACAGTGAGTGCTGCCGAACCCCGTCTGCTGATCCTCTGGCACAGCCGCACCGGTGCGAGCGAGGCGCTCGCGCGCGCGGCGGCCGAGGGGGCGGGGACTGCGGCGTGGCTCGTCCCTGCCGCTGACGCCGCGCCCGAGATGCTGCTTGCCGCCGAGGGCTATCTCTTCGTCTGCCCCGAAAACCTCGGCAGCATGAGCGGGCTGATGAAGGAGGCCTTCGACCGCGCCTATTATCCGCTGCTCGGGCGCATCGAGGGGCGGCCCTACGCGACGCTGATCGCGGCCGGATCCGACGGGGAGGGGGCGCAGCGCCAGATCGACCGGATCGTCACCGGGTGGCGGCTGAAGCGGGTGGCGCCGCCGGTGATCGTGAACCTCGGCGCGCAGACGTCCGAGGCGATCGCCGCGCCCAAGACGGTTCCCGCCGCAGCGCTTGTTCAGGCGTGCGAAACCGGCGCGGCCTTAGCAGAAGGCCTGCGGCTCGGGCTGTTCTAGAGATTGCTCCAAAACGGGACATGTGTGCCGTTTGGGGACTCGACGAGTTTCGGCAAACGCGCCAAATGACTGACAGGGGAATTGGCATCTTTCGGGCCACTTAGGAGGGAGCCAGCAAATTTCACAGTCGCAGCGCGCTCATCCCGCAGAGCTGCACCTGCTGTTTGCCAAAGGCAAACGGCCGGACCGGCATGCCGTGAAGGCATTGGCCGGCCGTCTTCCCGTGGTCAGCGTCAGCCATGATCCGGTGCCTGTTGATTCCCCCCATGATGAGGCGGTGTGGCCGGGCCAGCTCCAGTGGCTCGAACTGCTGCGCGACGGGTTGACCTTTGATCTCAGCGGTCTGGCTCCCGGACCTGCCGCCGCCTTTCCCGCCTTCGCGCACCGCTTCGATCTTCCCGCGCTGCCATCGCCTGACGACTACGAGGCGATGGTGCTGCGCCCCGGGCCGCATCTTGCCGAAGGTTCGGCGAGCCTGCCGGTGATGCGCGAACTGCTCGCGCTGGGCTGCGATATCGTGCGCCAATTCGCCGATGTGCTGGCGGTGGGCTGGAGCCCGGCAGGCGCGGCGATCGGGCGCCGGTTCTTCGAATCCGTGACCAGCGCGTGGCTCGATGGCGGACCCTTCCCGGCGCTCGGTCTTACTGCCTTTGCCGAGACCCCCGATGGCGCGCTCGAGAGCGCCGGCCTCGCGTTCTGGATCGGGCAGGAGCTGCGGATCGAACCGCCGCTCAGCGCCGACCGAGTGGCGGCCACCCGCCTTGGCATCCGGCTCGTCAACCACCTCGTGCTCGCCGGCGGGCTGACCGAGGATGACCGCATTATCGCCCCCGACGGTTCACGTCTCGTGCTGCGCCCCTCTCGCAGCCGGGCTCTGATCGGCGTGTGGCGCGAGTAGGGATGCGGAACTGGGGTCACAAACACAGCCTGACGATCATCGCCTTCCGCTCGGTCAATGCGCGGGGAACGGCAGGATACGACCCCGGCCTCCAGCGCCATCACCTGCTCCCCCGCCAGCTCCTTTCGCAGCGCTGCTTCGGCCGGATGTTCGCCGATGTCGGGCGGGTCAATGTCGGCTTCGACGATTTCCGCCGCAACGGCCTGCTGCTCCCCGCCACGGAAACCGCCTCGGTGCGCAGCGGCATGCCGCTCCACCGCGGTCCGCACCCGCGCTACAACGAGGTGGTGATCGCCCGCGTCGGCCGGATCGAGGCGCGCTGGGCCGATGTCCGGCTCCACGACACCGAGGCCGCGCTGGTCGAGGCGCTGATGCGGCTCCACCTGCTCCAGGCCGCGCTGCGCCGCCAGCTCTTGGCCGAACGGCGCCGCGTGGTGCTGAGCCGCAAGGATCCGCTCGGCACCGGCTTCGACTTCAGCGAGCTCGACGCGATGGCCGAGAGCCTGTGGTCGGCCGACTGAGCCTTACTCGGCCGCTTCGGCCATCGCACCCCACGAGGCGTAGCCCGAATTGCTGAGCAGCCGCGCCTTGGCTTCGTGATATTCGCGCTCGAACCGCGCGACGAGATCCTCGACCGTGCCGACCTCCTTGATCGTGCCGATCCCCTGGCCCGAGCCCCAGATGTCCTTCCACGCCTTGGCCTTGGTGTTGCCGCCGCTGCCGAAGTTCATCTTGCTGGGGTCGCTTTCGGGCAGGTTGTCCGGGTCCATCCCCGCCGCCTCGATCGACGAGCGCAGGTAGTTGCCGTGCACGCCGGTGAAGAGGTTGGTGTAGACGATCCCTTCCGAGGAACCTTCGACGATGCCGTTCTTGTAGCCATCAGCAGCGTTGGCTTCCTTGGTCGCGATGAAGGCGCTTCCCGCATAGGCGAAATCGGCGCGCAGGGCCTGAGCGGCAAGGATCGTCGCCCCATGGCCGACCGCGCCCGAAAGCGCGACGAGGCCATCGAACCACTCGCGGATTTCCTGCATCAGCGCGAAGGGCGAGAGCGCGCCCGCGTGCCCGCCAGCCCCTGCCGCCACCGGAATAAGGCCGGTCGCGCCCTTCTCGATCGCCTTGTGGGCGAAGCGGTTGTTGATGACGTCGTGCATCGTCACGCCGCCCCAGTTGCGCACGGCGGTGTAGATGTCCTCGCGCGCGCCCAGCGAGGTGATGACCATCGGCACCTGCCACTTCGCGCAGGTCGCCATGTCGGCATCGACGCGGTCATTGGTCTTGTGGACGATCTGGTTGACCGCAAAGGGCGCGGCGGGGCGATCGGGGTGCGCGCGATTGTGCGCGGCCAGTTCCTCGGTGATCTGGTGGAGCCATTCGTCCAGCTGGGACTGCGGGCGCGCGTTCAGCGCCGGGAAGCTGCCGATGATCCCCGCCTTGCACTGCGCGATCACCAGTTCCGGGCCCGAGACGATGAACAGCGGCGATCCGATCAGCGGCAGGCGCAGGCGATCGAACGGGGCGGGAAGCGGCATCGGTTTCTC
>JAIYEK010000004.1 GCA_027487015.1 Erythrobacteraceae bacterium
CGCAAGAGCCGGGTTCGAGGTCTGCGCCAAATGCTGTTGGCTGGGGCGGAAGGATTCGAACCTTCGCATGGCGGTACCAAAAACCGCTGCCTTACCGCTTGGCTACGCCCCAGCAAGAGGCGCGTCCTATAGCGGCTGAAATCAGGATGTGAAGGGGGCGAAAGCGCGTAATCTTCGCCCCCCGTCACAGGCTTAGACCGGCGCGCTGGTCACCAGCCGCTTGCCTTCGAAGTCGGCCGCCGAGTGGCGTTCGCGCAGCTGGGTGTCTTCATCGCCCCACACCTTGTTGACGATCCGCCCGCGCTGGACGCCAGGGCGCGCAGCGATCTCCGCCACCCAGCGCGCGACGTTGGTGTATTCGTCGATCGACAGGAAGGTCTTGGCGTCGTTGTAGATCTGCCCGGCCACGAAGGGCGCGAGCCAGGGGAAGTTGGCGATGTCGGCGAGGGTGTATTCGTCGCCCGCGAGGAAGCGGGTTTCGGCGAGCCGCTTATCGGCGACGTCGAAGATCCGCTTGGTTTCCATCGCATAGCGGTTGATCGGATATTCGTATTTCTCCGGCGCATAGGCGTAGAAATGGCCGAAGCCGCCGCCCATGAACGGGCCGCTGGCGACCTGCCAGAACACCCAGCTCAGCATCTCGGCGCGCGCGGCCGGGGCGGTGGGGAGGAACATCCCGAACTTCTCGGCAAGGTGGACAAGGATCGCGCCGCTCTCGAACACGCGGAAGGGCGCGGCGGGATCGCTCTTGTCGAGCAGCGCGGGGATCTTCGAATTGGGGTTCACGCCCACAAAGCCGCTGGTGAACTGCTCGCCTTCGCCGATGTTGATCGTCCAGGCATCATATTCTGCGCCGGTGTGCCCGGCTTCGAGCAGTTCCTCGAGCAGGATCGTCGCCTTCACCCCGTTGGGCGTGGCGAGCGAATAGAGCTGGAAGGGGTTGTCGCCCTCGGGCAGGGCCTTCTCCTCGCGCGCACCGGCGGTGGGCCGGTTGATGTTGGCAAAGCGGCCGCCCGAGACGGTGTCGGCGCTCCAGACGGCGGGCGGGGTGTAGGTGGCGTCGGCCATGCGTGCGGCTCCTTGGATTGCTGCGCGCAACACTTGGGCGCTGGCCGCACCGCGTGCAAGCACGAGGCGCTGATCGAATGGCTTTAGCGTGCGAAAGCCGCGCTTTTCGCGAGGTTGCTAGGAACGCTGCCGATTAGCCGCTAGAGGCTGATCCGACAGCGATCCGGAGCGCCCAGCGAAGCACCATGACCGAGGCCCACCCCTTCTTCGACATGCACACCCACGGCTTCGTGCGCGTGGCGACCGCGACCCCATGCTGCCGCCCCGCCGATGTGCCGTTCAATACCGCAGGCGTTCTGGCCGAGGCGGTGAAGGCGCATGGCGCCAATGTCGATCTGGTGGTCTATCCCGAGCTGACCTTGTCCTCCTATGCGATCGACGACCTGCTGCTCCAGAACGCGCTGATCGAGCGGGTCGAGCAGGCGCTGGCCGAGGTGGTCGCGGCCTCGGCGGACCTTGATCCGGTGCTGGTCATTGGCGCGCCACTGCGCCGTGCGGACAAGCTCTACAACTGCGCGGTGGTGATCGCGCACGGGGCAATCCTCGGCGTGGTGCCCAAGAGCTTCCTGCCCAATTACCGCGAGTTCTACGAGAAGCGCCACTTCGCCCACGGGCGCGGGTGCACCGACCTGTGGATCGATGTCGCGGGTGAGGAAGTGCCCTTCGGCACCGATCTCGTGTTCGCCGCCGAAAACCTGCCGGGTTTCCGCTTCGGGGTGGAGATCTGCGAGGATTTCTGGGCGCCCGTCCCCCCGGGGATGCAGGCCGCGCTCGCGGGCGCGCTGATCCTTTGCAACCTGTCCGCCTCGCCCGTCACCATCGGGCGGGCGGACGACCGGCACCTGCACTGCCGCTCTAGCGCCAGCCGCGCCATCGCCGCCTATGTCTATTCGGCGAGCGGGCATGGGGAGAGCACCACCGACCTCGCGTGGGACGGGCAGGGCGTGGTCTACGAGATGGGTACGCTCCTCGCTCAGTCCGAGCGATTCGACCGCTCGGGCGAGCTCACCGTTGTCGACATCGACACTGAACGCCTCGCTGCCGAGCGGATGCGCAACCAGACCTTCGCCGATGCCGCGGAGTGGGCGGGGCACCCGGAAGACACCTACCGCCGGATCGAATTCGAGCACGCCTACCGGGCTGGTGATATCGGCCTCGTCCGCCCCGTCGCGCGCTTCCCCTTCGTGCCCGACCGGCCCGAGAAGCTCGACGAGGACTGCTACGAGGCCTTCAACATCCAGGTCGATGCACTGATGCGGCGCATCCAGTCGACCGGCGCCAAGTCGCTCATCATCGGCATCTCGGGCGGGCTTGATTCTACCCATGCGCTGATCGTCGCCGCCAAGGCCTGCGACCGGCTGGGCCTGCCGCGCACCACCATCCGTGGCTATACCATGCCGGGCTTCGCGACCTCGGACCACACCAAGGGCAATGCCCACCGGTTGATGCAAGCGCTGGAAATCACCGCCGGCGAGATCGACATTCGCCCCGCCGCGACCAAGATGCTCGAAGACATCGGCCATGCCTTCGCGGCCGGTGAGCCGGTGCATGACGTGACCTTCGAGAACGTGCAGGCGGGGCTGCGCACCGATTACCTGTTCCGCCTCGCCGGGCAGTACGGGGGCTTCGTGGTCGGCACGGGCGACCTCAGCGAGCTGGCGCTCGGCTGGTGCACCTACGGGGTGGGCGACCACATGAGCCACTACGGCGTCAATGCCGGCGTGCCCAAGACGCTGATCCAGTATCTGATCCGCTGGGTGATCGCGACTGGCCAGTTTACCGATGCCTGCGCCGAGGTGCTGGGATCCGTGCTCGACACCGAGATCAGCCCTGAACTGGTCCCGCCGGGCGCCGACGGGGCGGTGCAATCGACCGAGAGCCTGGTGGGCCCCTACGAGCTCAACGACTTCTTCCTCCACCACACCATCCGCTTCGGCCAGCGCCCTTCCAAGGTCGCGTTTCTGGCGTGGCATGCGTGGAAGGAAGCGGGCGTCGGGATGTGGCCAGCGGGCTTCCCGGAGGCCCGCAAGAACGCCTACGACCTTGCTACCATCGCCCGCTGGCTCGACAAGTTCTGCGCGCGCTTCTTCGGCTTTTCGCAGTTCAAGCGCTCGGCACTGCCCAACGGCCCCAAGGTCTCCTCGGCAGGCGCTCTCAGCCCGCGTGGAGACTGGCGCGCGCCGTCCGATGCGGTCGCGACCGTGTGGCGCGAGGAACTGCGCGAAGGCCTGCCGGACGAGGTGGCGCTCGATCTCGCCCCCTGATGCCCAAGAGCCTCCCCCTCTCCGCGCTTGGGATCATGCTGTTCTGCAATGTGGCCTGGGCGATGAACATCGTGGTCAGCAAGATCGCGGTGGCGACTTTGGGCGTGCCGCCGCTGTTCTACACCGTGATGCGCTCGGCCACCGTGGTCGCGGTGCTGGTGCCGCTGCTGCTGCGCGGGCGACCTGACCGCCTCCCGCTGGTGCTGCTGATCGGTTTCGCGATCACCGGGGGGAGCTTCGGGCTGCAATTCGTCGGCCTCCAGACCGCGAGCCCTTCGGCGGTCGGGATCGTCAACCTCTCGGGCGCACCGCTGACCGTGCTGTTCGCAATCCTGTTCCTCGGCGAGGAAGTGCGCTGGCGGCGCGGGATCGGCATGGCGCTGGCGCTGGGGGGCGTGGGCCTCGCGATCGGCGCGCCGTCCGAGGCGGGCGATCCGGTGGGTCTGGGCTTTGCCTTTGCCGGCGTGCTCGTCGGCGCCTTTGCCTCAGTCTTCGTCAAGCGGCTCGATATTGGCGCAGCAACCTTGCAGGCCTGGGCGGGGGTGGCCTCGCTCGGCGTGATGCTGCCCGCAACACTGGCGCTCGAGACCGGGCAGATCGCCGCCGTCGAGGCGGCACCGCTCGCGGTATTGGGCTGCGTGCTGTTTGCGGGCGTCATCGTCTCGGTCGGCGCGCATTCGGCCTATTTCATGCTGTTCCAGCGCTATGACGCGAACTTGATCGTGCCGCTGACGCTGCTGACCCCGCTGCTCACCATCGGCTTCGGGACATGGCTGACGGGGGATACGATCCACTGGCCGTTGATCGTGGGCGGGACGATGGCGCTGGTGGGCGTGGCGATCATCGTCATCCGCCCGACCCGGACAATGTTCAAGCCGCGTCTGGTGCGGCCCGAAAGCTGACACGCAAAGGGCCGGCGCACCGCTGGGTGCACCGGCCCTTGGGAGCTGCCGGGCGAGGTCAGCCGCGGTCGACCGACAGGCGGCCCGGGCCGAAGGCGGCGAGCTGGAACATGCCGCCGGCAATCGCGAGATTCTTGAGGAAGCTCGTGAACTGCATCTGGTCGGCGAGATCGGCGTGGAAGATCACGCCCGCAAGGATGCTGAAAAGGCCGAGCGCGATCGCCGCGGCGCGGGTTTTGTAGCCCGCGATCAGCAGAGCTGCGCCCACCACTTCAAGCGCGATGGTGGCGTAGGTGAGGGCGGTCGCAAAGGGCAGGCCGACGCTGGCAACGTAACCCGCCGTGCCTTCGATGGCGGCCAGCTTGCCGAGCCCGGCGATCAAGAAGAGGCCGGCCAGCAGCAGGCGCGCGCCGAGCGCGACGGCGTCCTGCGTCGAGGTGGCGGCCGAAGTCTGGGACAAGGGGGCAGTGATGTCGTTCATGATGGTTCTCCTGGGGAGTAAGGTTGCAGGGAGGGGAGGAGGGGGGGAGGAGATCGGGGTGGGCGGGGGACGGTGCGACCCTCGTCGGCCGCCCCCCGCCCATGGGGTTCGCCTTAAGCGGCGATCTTCAGCGCAGCGTCCTTGGCAGCGGCGATCTTTTCCTCGCCATCGATGCCCATGATCCCGTCAGCCGCGACGATTTCGACATCGGTGATGCCGATGAAGCCGAGGAAGAAGGTCAGCCAGCGGCTCATGTAGTCGAAGTCCGCGCCCACCGGGGTCCCGCCGGTGGCGATGGCAAGGTAGGCCTTCTTGCCGGTCAGCAAGCCTTCGGGGCCGGTCGCGGTGTAGCGGAAGGTGGTGCCGACACGGGCGACGAGGTCGGCCCAGGCTTTGAGGACTGCCGGCGGGCCGAAATTGTAGACCGGCGCGGCGATGACGATGGTGTCGGCGGCCTGCAATTCGGCGATCAGCGTGTCGGCGATGGCTGCAAGCTCGGCCTGTTCCGGGGTGCGGTCAGCCGCGGGGGTGAGGTTTGCGGCGAAGCGCTCGGCGCTCACATAGGGCAGGTCATTCGCGGCAAGATCGCGGGTGGTGACACTCGCGCCGGTCTTGGCGGCGAGGCCATCGACGATGCTCTGGCCGAGCTGGCGCGAGATGCTCTCGGCGTGGCTGCGGATGCTGGCGGTGATGTAGAGAATGTTGCTCATGTCAAAACTCCTTGGGGTTGGAGAGGGGTGGAGCCGGCCGGCAGGGGGAGAGAGGGGGAGAAGCCGGCCGGCTCCGAGGGGGTAGGCTTAGGCCGCGTCGACCAGCACGACCTCGCTGTCTTCGAGCGCGGTGATGGTCACTTCGGCGATGGCAGTGATCGCCACGCCGTCACGGGCGACCGCTTCCACCTCGCCGATCCGCACCTTGCCGGTGGCAGGGACGAGGTAGAGGTGGCGGTCGGCCGAGCGGGGCGTGTAGGTCACGCTCTCGCCCGCCTTGATCGTCGCGCCCAGCACCCGGGCATCGGCGCGGATGGGGAGTGCGTCGTCATCGTTTGCGACGCCGCTCGCCAGTGGCACGAAAGCGCCTGCGCGGTCGTCCTTGGGGAACTGGCGTGCGCCCCAGCCGGGCTGACCGCCGCGGGTGTCGGGGATGATCCAGATCTGGAAGATCCGGGTTTCCTCGTCCTCGAGGTTGTATTCCGAGTGGGTGACGCCGCTGCCGGCGCTCATCACCTGCACGTCGCCCGCTTCGGTGCGGCCGAC
>JAIYEK010000011.1 GCA_027487015.1 Erythrobacteraceae bacterium
CCGAATTCAAGACCCGCTCGACCTGGGGCAAGGAAGGCGACACCTTGTCGCTCGAAATCGATCCCCTCAGCCACCCTGCCTGGACCGGCGGCAAGCAGCAGGTCTCCGAAGGCGGCCGCGTTGCCCAGTTCAACAAGCGTTTCGGCGGTCTCACGCTCAAGAACAAGTAAGCTTATCCAAGCTGCGCAGCCTTTCGGGGCTGCAACGAGGGAGGCGGGCCGACGGGCTCGCCTTTTTCGTTTCTAGCCCTGCGATCTCACCCCTGCCAGGGCCGCTCGCGGTACCACTTGGTGATGACGTATTTGACGCCCTTGCGCACCTTCATCCCGTGGTGGAGCGTCGCCGGGTTCACGGCTCCGTCGGCCAGGCGATTGTTCCAGCACAGCAATTTGCCAGCCTCGGGCTGGAAGGTCTTGTCGAGCACCTTGAAGCGCGTCGCGCCGCCTGCCGCAACGTCGTTGAGATAGGCCATGAAGGTCCACGTCCGGTTGCCCGACAAGGCACAGAACCTCTCGTAATCGCGCCCGCCGGGGGTGAAATAATCGGTGTGGGGTTTGAACTCCTGCCCTTCGGCATAGCGCTGGCCCTGAAGCGGCTCGCCATAGGCCGGGTCGATCCCCGAAAGCTCGGCCAGCATCGCCTCGATCCGCTGCACGGCGGGCAGGGTGGCGGCAAGATCGCAGGTCTCGCTGGTGCGGAAATAGGCATCGCCGTTGTCGTCGGCGATGGTCGAGGGGCGGCGGTCGGTGTCGATCAGCGCGATCAGCTCGGCCGCGAGCGCCTCGGGAACGAATCGCTTCTGCTGGAACACCGCCGCCTTCGGAGTGGGCACGCGCTGCATGGCGGGATGCGCGGCGAGGCGATCGGCGATGGAGTCCCCGTGGGAATCGCTGGTGATGGTCATGGCGGCGCGGAGAATAGATGCGCTCCCGCGCGAGGCAACGATTTTAGGGCTGCGCAACAATCTTGCGTCGCAGCGCACTGGGCGCAGTTTTCGCTTCCCTTGAACAAGGCTTTGTGCAAGAGGCGCCCCTCCCTTGCTGCCGCACTTGACGGTGCGGCTGCCATGCGTCAACCGCCACCCCTCGCGCGGGCTTGGCAGCGACCGAAATGGTGGTATGCGGGCAGGGGCGTGTGGCGATCATAGCTCAGCTGGTTAGAGCGCCGGTTTGTGGTACCGGAGGTCGTGGGTTCGAGCCCCATTGGTCGCCCCATTTTCCCCCTTCATGCTTGGCTGCATGCCCGTATCCGACAGGGGAGACGACATGACCGCATTCTGGGCCGAGCCCGATTTCGACGCGCACGAAACCGTGACGCTGGTCCACGACCGGGCGAGCGGGCTGACGGCGATCCTTGCGGTGCATTCGACCCATCTCGGCCCCTCGGCGGGCGGCACGCGCTTCTGGCACTATGCCGATCCGGCGGGCGCGATGCGCGATGCGCTGCGGTTGTCGCGCGGGATGAGCTACAAGAATGCGATGGCGGGGCTCCCGATGGGCGGCGGCAAGGCGGTGATTCTGGCCGACGCGAACCGCACCAAGACCCCCGAAATGCTCGCCGCCTTTGGCGATGCGGTCGAAGCGCTCGGCGGGCGTTATGTCACGGCCGAGGATGTCGGCATCTCGGAAGCGGACATGGTCGCCGTGTCGCAGCGCACCGCCCACGTCTCGGGGCTTCCGGTGGAGGGCGAGGGCTCTGCGGGCGGCGATCCGGGGCCGTTCACGGCTTACGGCATCTATCTTGGCATCAAGGCGGCCGTGCGTCACAAGCTTGGCAAGGATAGCGTTCAGGGCGTCCATGTGGCGGTGCAGGGCACCGGCTCGGTCGGCGGCGGGGTGGCACGCCTGCTCGCCCGCGACGGCGCGAAGCTGACGCTCGCCGATATCAACGCGGACCGTGCCGCGGCAATGGCGGCAGAACTGGGCGGCGTGGCGGCCGCCAGCGATGCGATCATGGCGACCCCCTGCGACGTCTTCAGCCCCAATGCGCTGGGCGCGATCCTCGACGATGCCGGGATCGCCGCGCTCGACTGTGCGATTGTCGCAGGCGGAGCGAACAACCAGCTCGCGCGCCCCGAACACGGGACGGCGCTGGCAGCACGCGGCATTCTCTATGCGCCCGACTATGTCATCAACGCCGGCGGCATCATCTCGGTCGCGACCGAATATCTTGCGCGCTCTGCAGGGCGGGTGGGCGATGTCGCCGAGGTCAATGCGCTCGTCGCGCAGATTCCCGGACGGCTCGAATCGATCTGGCAGGAGAGCGCCGCCTCCGGCCTCACCGCCGATGTCGTCGCCGACCGGATGGCCCAAAAGCTGATCGGGCGCGGCTGAGCTTCAAGGGGCCGTCAGCGGGAACTATTCGCGCAGGCGGCCATTTGCGCTCTTGTCGGGAACGGGTGTAAGGCTACAAGCGCCCCGACAGCCAAACCCATGCACATTTACGCGAACCCCACCAGATTTCTCGCCCTTGCGAAGTGGCTGATGCCGCTCCTGTTCTGGAGCGGGCTGGTGCTGTCGTTGGGTGCGGTGGCGTGGGGCCTGTTCATGGTCCCGCCCGACCGGCTGATGGGCGATACGGTCCGGATCCTGTTCATCCACGTGCCCGCCGCATGGCTCGGCATGGGGGGCTGGGCGGGGATCGCCATTTCCTCGGCCATGCTGCTGATCTGGAAGCACCCGCTCGCCGCCATCGCCGCGCGCGCGATTGCTGTGCCCGGCATGGTGTTCTGCGCGGTGTGCCTTGCCACCGGCTCGATCTGGGGACGCCCGACATGGGGCACCTGGTGGGAGTGGGACGGGCGGCTGACCTCCATGCTGGTGCTGCTTTTCCTCTACGCGGGCTACATCGCGCTCACCGAAGCCGCCAACCGCGAGGGCTCGTCCGACAAGATCGCGGCGATCTTCGGCATGGTCGGCGCGGTCAATGTGCCGATCATCAACCGCTCCGTTGTGTGGTGGAACTCGCTCCATCAGCCGCCGAGCATCACCGCGGGCAAGAGCGCGATTGAGGCGACCTTCCTTGTGCCGCTGCTGGTGGCGGTGGTGGGCTTCTCGCTGTTGTTCGGCGCCATCGTGCTGATGCGGATGCGCGCGCTGATCGCAGGGGCGCAGGTCGAAGCGCGTTTGCGCCGCCGCGCGCTTGACGATGACGCGCCGGTCGGCGCCGCCCCCGTGATGGAGCAGGCGTGATGCGCGAGGCGCTCGACCAGTGGGATTTCGTGTGGCTCGCTTACGGCGTCTCGGCCGTTGCACTCATCGCACTTGTCTTCTGGGCGTGGCGCGCGATGGTGCGCGCCGAAGCACGCCGTGACGCCGTCCGGCGGCGCTGAGAGGAAGCAATGAAAGCCAAGCACCAGCGTCTGGTCCTCGTGATCATCGCCCTCCTTGCGATCGTCGGCGCGGGGCTGCTCGCGGCGTGGAGCTTGCGCAATCAGGCAAACTATTTCTACCTGCCCGAACAGATGGCCGCCACGCCCCCTGAAGTCGGGCAAGCGGTGCGGCTCGGCGGGATGGTGCAGAAGGGCTCGCTCGTCACCGAGGCCGACGGGGTGACGGTCAACTTCAAGGTCACCGGCAACTCGGCCGACGCGATCCCGGTGCGCTACAGCGGTATCTTGCCCGATCTCTTCGTCGAAGGCTCGGGCGTGGTCGCCGAAGGCAGCCTTGGCCCCGATGGGGTGTTCAAGGCGACCAACCTCCTCGCCAAGCATGACGAGAATTACGTGCCCAAGGAGCTGGAAGGCATGGGCACGCAGGAAGCCGCCAAGATGGCCGCCGATACGACCGTGGGGCTGAAGTAGCGGCAATGGCACGGGCGGGGTCCAAGCGATGATTGCCGAAATCGGACTTGCCGCCCTGTGGCTCGCCGCCGCGCTGGCCGTGCTCCAGCTGGTCTCGGGCGCCGCGAGCTTGCGTGCGGTCCCGGGCGAGGCCAACCCGCTCGCGATCTACACGCGCCCCGCGGCGGTGGTGCAGGCCTTCCTCGCGGTGCTCGCCTTCCTGCTGCTGCTGCGCGCCTTTGCGGTCACTGATCTGTCGCTGAAGCTGGTGGCGACCAATTCGCACTCGATGAAGCCGTTCATCTACAAGCTGACCGGCACATGGGGGAACCACGAGGGCTCGATGCTGCTGTGGGTGGGCGTGCTGGCGGCCTCGGGCGGGTTGCTGGCAGCCTTCGAAAAGCGCTTGCCCGAGCGCACCATGTCCGCGACGCTGGCGGTGCAGGGCTTTGTCGCGCTGGGTTTCTATGCCTTCCTGCTGCTCTCCTCCAACCCCTTCGAGCGCCTGCCGGTGCCCGCAGTGGAGGGCAACGGCCTCAACCCGCTGCTGCAGGACATCGGCCTCGCGATCCACCCGCCGACGCTTTATGCGGGCTATGTCGGGCTGTCGGTCGCCTTTAGCCTCGCGATGGGCGCACTGATGACCAGCGAGGTCAACCCCGCCTTCGCCCGCGTGATGCGCCCCTGGGTGCTGGGCGCGTGGGTGCTGCTGACGCTGGGGATCACGGCGGGCTCCTACTGGGCCTATTACGAGCTTGGCTGGGGCGGCTGGTGGTTCTGGGACCCGGTCGAGAACGCGTCGCTGATGCCATGGCTCGCCGCGACGGCGCTAATGCACTCGGTGAGCGTGCTGGCCGCGCGGGACGCTTTGCGGACGTGGACGATCATGCTCGGCGTGCTCGCCTTTTCGATGTCGATGCTGGGGACTTTCCTGGTGCGTTCGGGGGTGCTGACCAGTGTTCACGCCTTCGCTGTGGACCCGGAGCGCGGCGCCTTCATCCTTGGCCTGCTTGGCCTGTACATCGGCGGGGCCTTCACCATCTTCGCCTTGCGCGCGGGTGCGGTGGCCGAGGGCAAGCGCTTTGCTGTCACCAGCCGCGAGGGCGCGCTGGTGTTCAACAATGTGATGCTTTCCGCGATCCTTGCGATCGTGCTGCTGGGCACGCTCTACCCGCTGCTGACCGAGGCCTTCGATGTGCGCGTTTCGGTCGGCCCGCCTTATTTCAATCCGGCCGGCGCCATTTTCGCGATCCCGATGCTGCTGGTCATGGCGGTCGGCCCGCTGCTGCGCTGGAAGAGCGACAAGCCGACCCGCATCCAGTTCGAGTTGCTCCTGATCGCCGCGCTGGTGATCGGAGTGATCGCGCTGGTGAGCTTCTTCGGTCAGTTCCCGCTGCTGCCGCTGCTCGGCCTCGGCCTTGCCGCCGCGCTGGCGGTTGCCGCTGTCCTGCCGCTGCGTGGTCGCAAGCTCGTACGCGTGCCGTTGTCGACTTGGGGCATGGTCGTTGCCCATTTCGGTATCGCGGTCTCGCTGTTCGGCATGGCCTGTGAGGGCGCTTTCTCCCAGGAACGCCTCGCCGCCGTCTCGCCGGGCGGGACCGAGCAGATCAGCGATTTCGCGGTGACGCTCGAGGCGGTTACGCCGATCGCCGGGCCCAACTGGACCGCGATGGAAGCGCGACTCGCGGTGCGCCAGAACGGCGGGGAGCCGGTGATCCTCACCCCTCAGGCCCGCAGCTTCTGGTCGCCGCCGCAATCGACCTCGGAAAGCGCGTTGCTGACCAAGTGGAACGGCCAGCTCTACGCTGTGATCGGCAATCAGGCCGAGGACGGGCGCTGGCAGATACGCATCTGGTGGAAGCCCTTCGTGACCTTCATCTGGTACGGCGGGCTGCTGATCGGCCTCGGCGGCATCCTCGCGATTGCGGGCCGCGTGCGGGTCGACCTCAAGCGCCGCAGCGCCACCGCGCGCGGAACCCAGCGCCGCGCCGATGTCGAAGCGCTGGGGGCGGCCGCGCCCCAGCCGGCCGAGTAGGAGCCGCCCGTTGCGCAAGCTCACCCTGTGGCTCCCGCTCGCGCTGTTCGCCTTCTTCGCGGGGCTGGCGGCATATATGCTCACACAGGAGAAGGACCAGTTCGTCGAGAGCACGATGATCGGCCAGCCGCTCCCCGAATTCGCGCTCCAGCCGGCCTTCGATGGCCTGCCGGGCGCATCCAAGGCCGACTTCACTGGCAAGCCCAAGCTCCTCAACATCTGGGCCAGCTGGTGCCTGCCCTGCATCGCCGAGGCTCCGCAGCTCGAAGCCTTGCAGAAGCAGGGCGTCGAGATCATCGGCATCGCGATCCGCGACAAGCCAGAGGATGTCGCGGGCTTCCTCGCCAAGTATGGTAACCCCTATACCCGCGTCGGCAGCGACAAGATTTCCGAGGTGCAGCTGGGCATCGGCTCCTCTGGCGTGCCCGAGACTTTCGTGATCGATGCCAAGGGCGTGATCCGCTACCAGCATATCGGCGATGTCGGCGCGGATGACGTGCCCGTGCTGCTCGCGGAACTGGAGAAGGCGCAATGATCCGCTGGATGTTCGCGATCGTGCTGACCGCCTTGGCGCTGCCGCTTGCCGCGCAGGATTCGATGCCGCCGGCGCCCTATGCCTATAACCAGCTCGCCGATCCCCAGCTCGAGGCAGAGGCCTCCGCGCTGATGCAGACGCTGCGCTGCCTCAAGTGCCAGTCACAGTCGATTGCTGACAGCGACGCCCCGATGGCGGGCGACATGCGCCATCAGGTCCGGAGCCGCATCCTTGCCGGCGAAAGCCCCGACCAGATCCGCCGCTGGCTGATCGCGCGCTATGGCGACTATGTCAGCTACGAGCCCGAGGTAAGCAGCACCACCTGGCCGCTGTTCGCCATTCCGGTGCTGGTGATCCTGATCGTGGCGGGCGTGCTGCTGCGGCGGCTCGGCAAGCGGCGCTCGGACGGCGATGATGCGGGTGCCAAGGCATGAACGGCGAGATGCTCGCGGCTTGGTTCGCGGTCGCGGCGCTGGCGCTCGCCGCCTTCGCCTTTGCGGTGCTGGTGATGAAGCTTCCGCGCCACGGGCTCACGCTGTTCGGCGCGGTGCTGGTGTTCGGGCTTGCGGGCTATGCCTGGCAGGGCTCGCCCGGCGTGCCTTCTGCGCCCAAGGACCATGCCGAGGAACTGGGCGAGCAGGGCACCGCGATGGTCGAAGGCCGCGCCGCGCTGTTCGACCAGACCCGCCGCCCGCCCGATTACCTCGTCACTTCCGACGCCTTCGCGCGCCAGGGCCGCTTCGGCGATGCGGCGGGGCTGCTGCAGAAGGGGCTGAAGGACAATCCCAATGACCTCGAAGGCTGGCTCGCATTGGGCCTTGCACTGGTCGGCCATGCCGATGGTTTCGTGACGCCTGCCGCGGTGCAGGCCTTCGCGCGCGCCGATGCGATCAACCCGCGCCACCCGGGCGCGGCCTATTTCCTTGGCAATGCCTATCTCCAGAGCGGAGAGGTGGTTGCCGCGCGCAATGTCTGGAAAGGGCTACTCGAGCGTTCGCCCCCCGACGCGCCGTGGCGCGAGGGGCTGGCGGCCGATGTCGCCCGGCTCGACGACATGATCGCGCGCGCGCCGATGCTGCAGGGACAATGAACCGCAGCATGTCCGCCACGTGTCATGCGCGCGAGGATATTGCGGCTGCGAACGCGCAGTGCTAGGCGCGCCGCCTTACCGGCGGCGAGTCTGATGCGCCGGATGGGCAGTACCGGGGGGATACGGGAAATCCGATTATCATGAACAGCACCGCAGTTTCTTCCGGCGCCGAACCTGCCGACACCGCACAGGGTCATGGCCACGGCCATAGCGGCTCGCCTCTCGCGCTCGCGATTGGCGCCATTGGCATCGTGTTCGGCGATATCGGCACCAGCCCGCTCTACGCCTTCCGCGAGACCTTCGCCTCGC
>JAIYEK010000241.1 GCA_027487015.1 Erythrobacteraceae bacterium
CGACCGGCTCGTCATCGCGGAAGCGGAACTGGACCTCGTCGGGGGAGGTGCCCAGATTGTCAGTCATACAACGCCTCCTTGAACGGCTCCATGCCGATGCGGCGGTAGGTATCGAGGAAACGCTCCCCTTCCGCGCGGGTCGCGAGGTAGACGTCGGTGACCTTCTCGACCGCGGCGACCACGCCGTCCTCGTCAAAGCCGGGGCCGGTGATCTTGGCGAGGCTGACGTCCTCGGCCTCCGACCCGCCGAGCGACAGCTGGAAGTTCTCCTTGCCCTTCTTGTCGACGCCGAGGATGCCGATGTGGCCCGCGTGGTGGTGGCCGCAGGCGTTGATGCAGCCGGAGATTTTGAGCTTCAGCTCGCCGACGACTTCGGTGCGGCCGGCTTGCGCAAACCGCTCCGAAATGCGCTGGGCGAGCGGGATCGAACGCGCGTTGGCGAGGCTGCAATAATCGAGGCCGGGGCAGGCGATGATGTCCTCGATCGTGTCCATGTTGGGGCTGCCCATGCCTGCCGCGTCGAGCGCCTGCCACACGGTGTAGAGGTCGGCGATGCGAACATGGGGCAGCAGCAGGTTCTGGGTGTGCATCACCCGCAGTTCGTCGAAGCTGTATTCGCGCGCGAGCCGGGCGACGACGCGCATCTGATCGGACGTCGCATCGCCGGGGATGCCGCCCGCGGGCTTGAGGCTGATGACAGCCGAAGCATAACCCTGACGCTTGTGCGCATGGGTATTGCGCTTGACCCACAAGGCGAAATCGGGGTCGTCGAGATCATCCGGATCAAGTTCACCGCTGGGGAAATGGTCAAACGGAGGGTCGGTGAAAAAGCCATGAATTCGCGCCAGCTCCTCGCGCGGCGGCTCGACGCCGACGCTCAGGAGGTGCGCGAATTCTTCTTCGACCTGCCGGATATATTCCGCCGCGCCCAGTTCGTGGACGAGGATCTTTATCCGCGCCTTGTATTTGTTGTCGCGCCGTCCGTAGCGGTTGTAGACCCGAAGGCACGCCTCGGCATAGGTGATGAACTGGTCGATCGGCACGAAATCGCGGATCAGCGGCGCAATCATGGGCGTGCGGCCCATGCCGCCGCCGGCGTAGAACTCGGCACCGGTTTCGCCGTCACGCTTCACGATGCGCACGCCGATATCGTGCAGCCGCATTGCCGCGCGGTCCTTTTCCGACGCGATCACCGCGATCTTGAACTTGCGGGGGAGGTAGGTGAACTCCGGGTGGAAGCTCGACCACTGGCGCATCAGCTCGGCATAGGGGCGGGGGTCGACCACCTCGTCGGCGGAGGCGCCCGCGAAGTGGTCCGACGAGATGTTGCGGATGCAGTTGCCGCTGGTCTGGATCGCATGCATCTCGACCGTCGCCAGATCGGCGAGGGCATCGGCGCAATCCTCCAGCTTGATCCAATTGTACTGGATGTTCTGGCGGGTGGTGAAGTGCCCGTAGCCGCGATCATACTTGTCCGCGATGTCGGCGAGCATCTCCATCTGGCGCGCATCGAGCGTGCCATAGGGGATCGCGACGCGCAGCATGTAGGCGTGCAGCTGCAGGTAGAGCCCGTTCATCAGCCGCAGCGGCTTGAACTGGTCCTCGGTCAGCTTGCCCTCGAGGCGGCGGCGCGCTTGGTCGCGGAATTCGGCGACGCGGGCATCGACCATGGCTTGGTCATATTGGTCATAGCGGTACATGTTACCCGTTCCCCAAGATTGCCCAAGCAGCGGCAAGAGCTGCGAGGGCGAGGGCTGCAAAAACTACTACTCGGATCACGCTTTTCGACCCTGCCGACACGCTCGCGTCGATCCAACCTTCCACCTTGGCAAGCTCATTCGCATCGTAAAGCGCTGGCGACCCACCTGCGATCAATTGGCCAACTGCGGGTAACTCATAGGCGCACCGCGCTGCGGCCGCGCGATCATCGGCGAAGCGATAAACCGAAAGGTAGGTTGCTTTCACCAGATCAGGTCCTTTGGGGTCGAAATTGCAGGCCTCACAGCGATGAAATGGCTCATGCTTGAGATCGCCACAGGAAATGCAGACTGCGCGGGCCTGCCCTTCCTGCAGAAAATCATCGTCTCCGATCACTGTTAGATCACCCAGTCCCAGCCGGTCTTGTCCGCGGTCGGCACGGCGAGGTCGCGGCGCACTGTCGGCCCGAGCGCGCGGACGCGGTCCTTGATGTGCGCGGGGCGGACGTGGCCGCCTGCGTCAATGCTCGCTTCGATGGCGTAGGGCACGTTGACGCGGCGCGCGGCTTCCTCGCGGGCGAGGATTTCCTCGGCCTCGTCGCCCACGTCGACGGCATCATCGACGAACAGCGACCAGCCAGTGCCGTTCCACCACGTCACCGCGCCGCTGCGCAGATCATTGCCGGTGAGGATTTTCATTGTGCGGCTTCCTTTGCCAAGGCTGCGAGGGCGGCGTTATCGCGCGCGGTCACGTCGCCGATGACGATCAGCGCAGGGCTCTTCACCGCCTCGCGCTCCACCAGATCGGGCAGCCCGGCGAGCAACCCGCGCAGCACCCGCATTTCGGGGCGCGCGGCGTTCTCGATCACGGCGATCGCCATGTCTGGCGCGAGGCCATCGGCCATCAGCTTGTCGGCAATCGCCGCGGCGGTGGAGACGCCCATGT
Organism: Erythrobacteraceae bacterium; assembly: GCA_027487015.1. Lineage (GTDB taxonomy): Bacteria > Pseudomonadota > Alphaproteobacteria > Sphingomonadales > Sphingomonadaceae > Erythrobacter. Next base: position 2,644 of record JAIYEK010000241.1, read on the forward strand.
AAATCACCAGCGTCCGGCCCTTGCCCGCGAGGCCCGACCAGTCCTGCTCGGCCAAGCCCTTGCACTGGCCCGCGACGAAGCTGACGATGCTCGAGGCGTCGCGGTGGGTGAGGGCGATGCCGCTGGCGGCCGCCGCGCCGTTCGCTGCGGAAATGCCGGGGATAACCTCGACCGGCACGCCTGCGGCGCGCGCAGCTTCGGCTTCCTCGCCGCCGCGCCCGAAAATGAAGGGATCGCCGCCCTTGAGGCGCACGACATCGTTTCCGCTGAGCGCCTCGCGCACCAGCAGGGCGTTGATCTCCTCCTGCGGCATGGTGTGGCGCGCGCGTTGCTTGGCGACCGAGACGAGCCGCGCGTCAGGACGCGCCAGCCCGAGAATATCCGGCCCGATGAGGCCGTCATGCACGATCACCCGCGCCCCGGAAATCAGGCGCGCGGCGCGCAGGGTCAGGAGGTCCACCGGACCCGGCCCCGCGCCGACAAGATAGATGGTGCCAACGTGCTGCATGAAAGGGCAAATGGGCCAGCGGCCCGATCCGTTCCAGCGAGAATGGGTTGGCGGGCGCGTAGC
>JAIYEK010000007.1 GCA_027487015.1 Erythrobacteraceae bacterium
GAGCACATCATGCGCGACGTGAACTACGGCTGGATGCTGCGCTACGCCCACGCCAACGGGGCGAGCTTCTTCTTCATCGTCATCTACATGCACATCTTCCGCGGGTTCTTCTACTCGTCCTACAAGGCGCCGCGCGAGATGATCTGGCTGCTGGGCGTGGTGATCTTCCTGCTGATGATGGCGACCGCCTTCATGGGCTATGTGCTGCCGTGGGGCCAGATGAGCTTCTGGGGCGCGCAGGTCATCACCGGCCTGTTCGGCGCTATCCCGCTGATTGGCGAGCCGATCCAGGTCTGGATCCTCGGCGGCTACGCCCCGGATAACGCCGCGCTCAACCGCTTCTTCTCGCTGCACTTCCTGCTGCCCTTCGTGATCGCCGGCGTTGTGATCCTCCACATCTGGGCGCTGCACATCCCGGGCTCGTCGAACCCGACCGGCGTGGAAGTGAAGCAGGAATCGGACACCGTTCCGTTCCACCCCTACTACACGGCGAAGGACGGCTTCGGCCTCGGCGTGGTGCTGATCCTCTTCACCACCATGGTGTTCTTCCTGCCCAACGCGCTGGGTCACCCGGACAACTACATCGAAGCCAACCCGCTCTCGACGCCCGCGCACATCGTTCCCGAATGGTACTTCTGGCCGTTCTACGCGATCCTGCGCGCCTTCACCGGCGATCTCACCATCCCCTTCACCGGCATCGTGCTGGTTCAGGCGAAGCTCCTCGGCGTGATCGCGATGTTTGGTTCGATCCTGCTGTGGTTCATCCTCCCCTGGCTCGACAAGAGCCCGGTGCGCTCGGGCCACTACCGTCCGCTGTTCCGCAAGTTCTTCTGGTTCGGCCTGATCCCGACCATGGGCGTACTGTTCTACTGCGGCGGTGCGCCGGCCGAGCAGCCCTACGTGCTGATCAGCCAGCTCGCGACGGCTTACTACTTCCTTCACTTCCTGGTGGTCCTGCCGATCATCAGCCAGATCGAAGTTCCCAAGCCGCTGCCGTTCTCGATCACCGAAGCGGTGGTCGGCAAGGGCAAGGCACCCGAAGCGCCCCGCGCCGGTTCGGTCGATGGCGGCGACGCCGGCACCGCACCCGACGGCTCGCTGCAACCGGCCGAGTGATCGGCCGGGACGACTCCCACGCAATCTGAACCGACAACAAGAAAGAGTTCGGACATGACTATTCGTCTCGGAGGCATCATTGCAGGCCTCGCCATCACTGCGGTGCTGCTGCTGTGGTCGCTCCTGCCCGGTGCCTATTCCTACGCCTTTGACCCGGCGCCCGAACAGCAGCCGTCGGCGGCGTTCTACGAACATGGCCACGGCCCCGAGGGCGGCTTCGCCTTCGATGGCGTCTTCGGCAAGTGGGACGTGGCCCAGCTGCAGCGCGGCTACCAGGTCTACAAGGAAGTCTGCAAGTCGTGCCACAGCCTCAAGTTCGTCGCCTTCCGTGACCTGAGCCAGCTCGGCTACACCGAAGCCGAAGTGCAGGCCGAAGCGGCAAGCTGGACGATCCCGGGCAAGGATCCGGCAACCGGCGAGCAGACCGAGCTTCCCGGCAAGCCGACCGATTACTTCCCGCCAGTCTACTACGCTGGCCAGGGCGTTCCGCCGGATCTCTCGCTGATCACCAAGGCGCGTCACGACGGCTCGAACTACGTCTACGATCTGCTCACCGGTTACGGCGAGCCCGATCCGGCGAAGGCAGCCAAGGTCGGCTTCGAGACGCCCGACGGTCTCTACTTCAACAAGCACTTCCCGAACGTGAACATCGCCATGCCCGCGCCGCTGAGCGACGGTCAGGTGACTTACGCCGACGGGGCGCCCAACACCACGGCCGCGATGGCCAAGGATGTTGCCGCCTTCCTGACCTGGACCGCCGAGCCTTCGCTGGTTGAGCGGCGCCAGACCGGCTGGTTCGTGATCGGCTTCCTGCTGTTCGCGACCGTGCTCGCCTTCCTCAGCTACAAGCAGATCTGGGCCGGCCTGAAGCCGAAGAAGAAGTAAGCTTCTGCCCTGACTGACACAGCGGCGCCCCGTCATCCCTTGCGGATGGCGGGGCGCTCTGCTTTGAGGGGGCCGAAAGGGGCCAATCCGACATGACTGCACCGCATCTCTCGCCGCTGGAGCTCAAGGCGCTTGTGCGCACCGTGCCGGACTTCCCGCACCCGGGCATCCAGTTCCGCGACATCACCACGCTGATCGGCCATCACCAGGGCATGGCGGCGAGCGTTCACCACCTCGCCGCCGCGGCGGGCGCGGCCGGCGCGCACAAGATCGCGGGGATGGAAGCGCGCGGCTTCATCTTCGGCGCGGCGGTCGCGGTGCAGCTCGGCGTCGGCTTCGTGCCGGTGAGGAAGCCCGGCAAGCTCCCCATCAATACCATCGGCATCGACTATGCGCTCGAATACGGCACTGACCGGCTCGAGATGGACCCTCTCGCGATCGAGCCCGGGCAGGAGGTCGTGATTGTCGACGATCTTATCGCCACCGGCGGCACCGCGCTCGCCTCGGCCGAGCTGCTGCGCATGGCAGGCGCCGTGGTGACCCATGCGCTGTTCGTGATCGACCTGCCCGACCTCGGCGGCGCGGAGCGGCTGCGGCAGGCGGGGATCACCGTCAGCGCGCTGATGGAGTTCGAGGGCGACTGACCCTCCAGCGCCCCGGCGGCTTGTCACACGCCGGTCCGGTTTCGGTTGTGCCTGCAAAGACCCCTCGGCTATGCCTTGCGGGAGGCGCATCCTGCGCGCCTGCCAAGCGAACCCATTGTGCGGGAAAGGATCCGAGAGGCCGCCGATGCTGACAGGCCTGACGCTTCTGACGCTGGCCCTGCTGCCCTTCGCCGCCGCCCTTGCGATCGCGCTGCTGCACGGCGCGGGCCGGGCGGTGCATGCGGGAATTGCGGGCGGCGCGAGTGCAGCGGGGCTGGCGCTGCTGGCGAGCCTCGCCGGCCCTGCGCTGGGCGGTGCGGTGCCTTCGGCGCGGTGGGAGTGGGTGCCTGCGCTTGGCGTCGACCTCACGCTGATGGTCGATCCGCTGGGCTGGATGTTCGGCCTGCTGATCCTCGGCATCGGTGTGCTGGTGGTGATCTTCGCGCACAGCTATCTCGGGCGTGAGGAAGATACGGGGCGCTTCTTCGCCAGCCTGATGCTGTTCCAGGGCGCGATGCTGGGGATCGTGATCGCGGGCAATGTGCTTCTGCTGCTGGTGTTCTGGGAGCTGACCAGCCTCGCCTCCTTCCTCCTCATCGGCTTCTGGCAGCACAAGACGGAGGCGCGGCAGGGCGCACGCATGGCGCTGGCGGTGACGGGCGGCGGGGGCCTCGCGCTAATCGGCGGAATGCTGCTGCTGGGGCTGATCGCCGGGAGCTTCGACTTGGTCGCGATCCTCGCGCGCGGCGATCTAGTGCGCGCCTCGCCGCTATATCCGCTGATGCTGGGGCTGATCCTGATCGGCTGCTTCACCAAGTCGGCGCAGTTCCCGTTCCACTTCTGGCTGCCCCACGCCATGGCCGCGCCGACCCCGGTGAGCGCCTATCTCCATTCGGCGACCATGGTGAAGGCGGGCGTGTTCCTGCTGGCGCGGCTGTGGCCGGTGCTGGCGGGGACCGAGCTTTACACGGTGACTGTCACTACGGTCGGCCTCGTCACGATGATCTTCGGCGCGGCTGTGGCGCTGTTCCGGCACGATCTGAAGAGCATCCTCGCTTATTCGACCATCTCGCAGCTCGGCATGCTGGTGATGCTCTTGGGCTTCAGCCTCGAGGCTGCGGCGCTGGCAGCGGTGCTCCACATCCTCAACCACGCCGCCTTCAAGGCCGCGCTGTTCATGAGCGCCGGGATTGTCGAGCACGAAACCGGCACCCGCGACATCCGTCGCCTCGGCGGGCTGGCCAAGGCGATGCCGATCACGGCGCTGATCGCTACGCTGGCGGCGGCATCGATGGCGGGCTTGCCGCCGCTGGGCGGGTTCATCTCCAAGGAGGCGATGCTTTCCGAGACGCCAAAGCTGGCGCTGTTCGGGATCGCATGGCTGCTGCCGCTGCTTGCGACAGTGGGTGCGACCTTCTCTGTCGCCTATTCGCTGCGCTTTGCCGTGCACTTATTTGCTGGAAAGCCCCGCAAGCCCGAGCCCTTCGCCCGCGCGCATGACCCAACGCCGGCGATGTGGGCAGCGCCCGCCCTGCTCACGGCGCTCGCGGTGCTGCTCGGCCTTGTCCCGATGCTCCTCGCCGCCCCGCTGGTGAGCGCGGTCACCGGCGCAGTCACGGGCACCGCGCCGCCGGCCCTCGACCTCGGCCTTTGGCACGGGTTCAACCTCGCGCTGGTCCTCAGCATGGCCGCAGTCGCGGGCGGGGCAGTGCTTGTGTGGAGGCACGCACCGCTGCTGGCCGCATGGGAGAGCACGCCGCTCCCTGATGCCAAGCGCATGTTCGAGGCCGCGCTCGCCTTTGCCGAACGCTGGACCCGCAAGGCGATCGTCGCCGTCCACACGCCCTCGCTCCAGCGGATGCTGCTCGCAAGCTTCGCGGTGACGATCCTGCTCATCATCGAGGGCGCGCTCACCGGGGGCGGGGTGCTCACCGGCGCCCGCCCGGGCCTGCCCGCCAGTTTCCCCGCCGTCGCCGCCTGGGCGCTGCTGATCGTCGCCACTGGAGCGGTCGCGCTGAGTTCAAACCACCGCCTGCGCGCGCTGCTTTATGTCAGCGTCATCGGCCTCGTCGTCAGCCTCGCCTTCGCGGTGCTCTCCGCGCCGGACCTTGCGCTGACGCAGATTGCAGTCGAGGCGGTGACCGTGCTGCTGATGCTGCTCGCGCTCAATCTGCTCCCCAAGCGACCGCCGCTGCTCTCCTCTCCCGCACACAAGACCCGCGATGCTGCCATCGCCATAGCGGGCGGCTTGTCTGTAGGCGCCATCGCCTGGGCGATGCTGACGCGCGAGCCGGGGCCGAGCATCGCCGCCTTCCACCTCGCCAACGCCAAGCCGGGGGGCGGGGGGACCAATGTCGTCAACGTCATCCTCGTCGATTTCCGCGCCTTCGATACGCTGGGCGAGATCATCGTGCTGGGGATCGCGGGGCTGGGCATCTTCGCGCTGCTCGACACCACCAAGCGCGGCGCGGCGGGCGCGCGCCTCCGGGCATGGCGCGCCGACATGCCGCATTCGCCCGAGCGGCACCCGATGATGCTGGTCGCGGCAAGCCGGATCATCCTGCCGCTGACGCTCGCCGTGGGGATCTACCTGTTCCTGCGCGGCCATAACCAGCCGGGCGGCGGGTTCATCGCCGCGCTGGTGGTAGCGTCGGCCTTCCTCGTCCAGTACCTTGCCGCCGGGTTCGACTGGTCCGACGCGAGGAAACCCTTCGGCGAGCACCAGCTGATCGGCTGGGGCGTGCTGACCGCGATGGCCACCGGGCTTGGCGCGATGGCGCTGGGATCGCCCTTCCTCACCAGCTGGTTCGACTATTTCAGCCTGCCGCTGATCGGCAAGTTTGA
>JAIYEK010000262.1 GCA_027487015.1 Erythrobacteraceae bacterium
CGCGACATGTGCCAGAAGGTGATCGTGGTCGGATCGAACGACCTGCAATCGCTCTACGTGGCGAACAATGTCTGCCAGGCGGTCGAATATTTCCGCAAGATGGGCGGCAACGTCGGCGTCGCGGGCATGATCGTCAACAAGGATGACGGCACGGGCGAGGCCAAGGCCTTCGCCGACGCGGTCGGCATCCCGGTGCTCACCGCGATCCCGGCGAATGAAGACATCCGCCGCAAGAGCGCGAACTATCAGATCATCGGCATCCCCGGCGGCGAATGGGCGAGCCTGTTCGAAGAGCTCGCAATCAACGTCGCCGAAGCCCCGCCGCTGCGGCCCAATCCGCTCTCGCAAGACGGCCTCCTCGGCCTGTTCAGCCCGGACGAGACCGGCGGCAATGTCGAACTGGTCCCCGCGACCCAGGCCGACATGCGCGGCGGCGTGTTCGAAACCAAGCCCACCCTCGAAGTGATCTACGACGAGGCATGAGCGACGCCTTCGCCCCCCCGGCGTCACGCGCCCCTGACCGGATCGAGCTTAGCTCGGCCCCGGTGGAAGGCGGATGCGCCTCGAAGGACACGATGTCCGAAGCCGCCCGCGCGGCAGGCAAGAGCGAAATCCTCGATCAATACGCGGCTGACTATCCGGTCGGCCCGCATGACCAGCCGCAATCGATGTGCCCCGCCTTCGGCTCGCTCCGAGTGGGCCTCAGAATGCGCCGTACCGCGACCGTGCTCTCTGGCTCGGCGTGCTGCGTTTATGGCCTGACCTTCACCTCGCACTTCTACGGCGCGCGGCGGACGGTGGGCTATGTGCCCTTCTCGAGCGAAACGCTGGTCACCGGCAAGCTGTTCGAGGACATCAAGGAAGCGGTCGAAGGCCTCGCCGATCCTGAAAATTACGACGCGATCGTGGTCACCAACCTCTGCGTCCCGACCGCGAGCGGCGTGCCGCTGCGGCTGCTCGGCAAGGCGATTAACGGCGTGCGGATCATCGGCATCGACGTTCCCGGCTTCGGCATCCCGACCCACGCGGAAGCCAAGGACGTGCTCGCCGGAGCGATGCTCCAATATGCCCGCGAAGAAGTGATGGCAGGCCCCGTCGCCGCCCCGCGCGAGCGTTCCGACCTGCCGAGCGTCGCGCTGCTGGGCGAAATGTTCCCAGCTGATCCGGTGGTGATCGGGCAAATGCTCGCACCCCTCGGCCTTGCCGCTGGCCCCGTGGTCCCAACCCGCGAATGGCGCGAGCTTTACGCTGCGCTCGATTGCGCGGTGGTCGCCGCGATCCACCCCTTCTACACCGCCTCGATCCGCGAATTCGAAGCTGCGGGCCGCCCGGTGGTGGGCTCGGCTCCGGTGGGCGCGGATGGCACCGCGGCCTGGCTGCAATCGCTGGGCGACACGCTCGGCCTGCCGCAAGCCAAGGTCGACGGCGTCAAGAACGCGATGATCGCTGCTTGCAAGGGCGCGATTGCGAACATGCCGATCAAGGGCCGCATCACCGTCTCGGGCTATGAAGGCTCCGAGCTGCTGGTCGCCCGCCTGCTGATCGAAAGCGGCGCCGAAGTGCCCTACGTCGGCTCGGCCTGCCCGCGCACCAAGTGGTCGGATGCCGACCGCGAATGGCTCGAAGCACGCGGTGTGCAGGTACAGTTCCGCGCGAGCCTCGAACAGGACATCGCCGCGGTCGAGGAATATCGCCCCGATCTCGCCATCGGCACCACGCCGGTGGTGCAGCACGCCAAGGCCAAGGCGATCCCCTCGCTCTATTTCACCAACCTCATCTCGGCCCGCCCGCTGATGGGCCCGGCAGGCGCAGGCAGCCTCGCCACGGTGATCAACGCCGCGATGGGCAACAAGGCGCGCTTCGATGCGATGCGCGATTTCTTCGAAGGCGTCGGCACTGAGCACGCTGCGGGCGTGTGGGAAGAGCTCCCGGTCGACCGGCCCAAGTTCCGCAAGAAATACGCCGCCCTCAACGAGGCCGCGCGCAAGGCATCGGAGGCGATCGGATCATGACCCTCGTCCTCGATCACGATCGCGCCGGCGGCTACTGGGGCGCCACCTACGTCTTCACCGCGGTGAAGGGCTTGCAGGTTATCATCGACGGCCCAGTGGGCTGCGAGAACCTGCCCGTCACCAGCGTGCTCCACTACACCGACGCCCTGCCCCCGCATGAACTCCCCATCGTGGTCACCGGCCTGGGCGAGGAAGAGCTCGGCAAGACCGGCACCGAAGGCGCGATGAAGCGCGCGTGGAAGACCCTCGATCCCGAGCTGCCCGCGGTGGTGGTGACCGGCTCGATCGCAGAGATGATCGGCGGCGGCGTCACGCCCGAGGGCACCAATATCAAGCGCTTCCTGCCGCGCACCATCGACGAGGACCAGTGGCAATCGGCTGACCGCGCGCTGACCTGGCTGTGGACCGAATTCGGCCCCAAGAAGATGCCCGCTCCGCGCGAGCGCCGAGAAGGCGAGAAGCCGCGCGTCAACATCATCGGGCCGAGCTACGGCATGTTCAACATGCCCTCCGATCTGGCCGAGATCCGCCGCCTCATCGAAGGCATCGGCGCGGAAGTCGGCGTGGTCTTCCCGCTCGGCACACACCTTGCCGACATTTCCAAACTGGCGAGCGCGGACGCCAATGTCTGCCTCTACCGCGAGTTCGGCCGCAACCTGTGCGAAACTCTTGAGCGGCCCTATTTCCAAGCGCCGGTCGGCCTCTCGCAGACCACCAAATTCCTGCGCGCACTCGCCGCCGAGCTCGGCCTTGACCCCGAGCCTTTCATCGAGCGCGAGAAGCACACCACCATCAAGCCCCTCTGGGACCTGTGGCGCTCGGTCACGCAGGATTTCTTCGGCACGGCAAGCTTCGGCATCGTCGCCAACGAAACCTATGCGCGCGGCATCCGCCACTTCCTCGAGGACGACATGGGCCTGCCCTGCGCCTTCGCCTTCTCGCGCTGTGCCGGCGTGAAGCCCAAGAACGAGGACGTGCGCGCCGCGATCCGCGCCAACCCGCCGCTGGTGGTGTTCGGCAGCTACAACGAGCGCATGTACATGGCCGAGTGCGGCGCGCGCGGGATGTACATCCCCGCAAGCTTCCCCGGCGCCGCGATCCGCCGCCACACCGGAACGCCCTTCATGGGCTATTCCGGCGCGACCTACCTCGTGCAGGAAGTGTGCAATGCGCTGTTCGATGCGCTGTTCCACATCCTCCCGCTCGGCACCGAAATGGACAAGGTCGATCCGACGCCTGCGCGCAATGAAGCCCAGTTGACCTGGGACAATGACGCCAAGGCCAAGCTCGACCAGCTTGTCGAAGCTCAGCCGGTGCTGATCCGCATCTCCGCCGCCAAGCGTCTGCGCGACGCGGCCGAACGGACCGCGCGTCAGCGGGGCGAGACCACAGTTACGGCAGATTGCCTCGCCGAGGCTCTGCTTGAAGGAACGGGAGCATGATGATGCTGGCCCCCCTTCACACCAGTTTGTCGCTGCTGCGGGTGACCCCCGCAACGGCGCAATCCCATGCCCCCACCAATAAGGGGGCTCTCCAATCCACGTGGGGGATCACGCGGGGATGCCGACGGGGGCTTTCGGGCTTCCAATCACACCCAACTGAACGGAGAAAACCCGATGAAC
>JAIYEK010000105.1 GCA_027487015.1 Erythrobacteraceae bacterium
CCATAGCCGGTCGCCTCGGTGCGGATCAGCGAGCCGCCCCATTCGAGGCCCTTGCCGGTCAGCACCCCGGTAAAGTTGTTGGTGATGCGCTTGTACTGGCCGAACATGAAGCCGATCTCGCGCCCACCCACGCCGATGTCGCCCGCCGGCACGTCGATGTCGGCGCCGATGTGGCGGTAGAGCTCGGTCATGAAGCTCTGGCAGAAGCGCATGATCTCGCGCACGCTCTTGCCCTTGGGATTGAAGTTGGAGCCGCCCTTGCCGCCGCCCATGGGAAGGCCGGTGAGCGCATTCTTGAAGGTCTGTTCAAAAGCCAAGAACTTCAGCACCGACTCGGTGACGCTCGGGTGGAAGCGGATGCCGCCCTTGTAGGGGCCGATCGCGTTGTTGTTCTGGACGCGCCAGCCGCGCTGGACGCGGATGTTGCCGGCATCGTCCTCCCAGCACACGCGGAACGAGACGACGCGGTCAGGCTCGGCGATGCGGCGGAGGATCTGCTGGGAGTGATACTCCTCCTTATCCTCCATGAATTCAAAGATGTCCTCGGCCACTTCTTGGACCGCCTGGACGAATTCGGGCTGATACGGATTGCGCTTCTTCACGCCCTCCATGAAGCCATTGAGGTCGACGTGATCGGTAACTGCCATGATGTTATTCCCCCCCCTGATCGTGACTATACGCGCCCCGTTTGCACCTCGCTTGTCGATTTGCGGCAGTTACATCTGCCCAAATGATGGCGCTTCCATGGCAGGGAGACAGGGGGGAGGGGCGCTCAGATCGCCGAGGAGAACTTGCGCGGGGCCGCGGCGCGGTAGCTATCGAACAATGCGGCGATGACGCGGGCATAGGGCAGGCCCGCAGGCGAAATGGCAAGGTGCCGACCGCGCAGATGGGCAAGGCCCTCGTCGGTGAAGGGGGCGAGCCGGTCTGACACCTCGGCGAGCAGGTCCTCGGGGAGTGTCGCCTCGCCCTGGCACAGCAGCGCCTCGATCACCGCCCCCCGGCGCCGGTCATCGGCGCGGCGGACAATGCCGTGGCTCGCGGACAGGTGACCGGCCCCGCTCAGCTGGCGATAAGTCGCGGTGTGCTTCTCGTTCTGGGCGTGGAGCCCGGGAAAGCCACTGATCGCGCTGGCGCCAAGGCCGATCAGCACCTCGGCAGGATCATCGGTGAAGCCCTGAAAGTTACGCCGCAGCCCGCCCTGCCGCGCCGCCATGGCCAGCGGGTCATGCGGCAGCGCGAAGTGATCGAACCCGATCGCCTGATAGCCGCCCGCGGTGAGGATGCGGTGCGCCTCGCTCGCCATGGTGAAGCGCGCCGCGGCGCCCGGCAGGTCGCCCTCGCGGATCATCGTCTGGCGCGGGACGAGGTGGGGGACGTGGGCATAGCCGAACACCGCAATCCGGTCCGCGCCCAGCTTGCGGGTCATCTCAAGGCTGTCTTCCAGGTCGGCCTCGCTCTGGTGGGGGAGGCCGTACATGAGGTCGAAGTTCAGCGATGTGACCCCGCCCTTCCTCAGCCAGTCGGTGCTGCGGCAGATCATGGTCAGCGATTGCTCGCGCCCGATCGCCTTCTGGCAGTGCACCGCGAAGGTCTGCACGCCCATGCTCGCCCGGGTGACGCCCACGCTGCCGAGCACCCCGCTCCAGTCGGCGGTGAGGCTGCGCGGATCGAGCTCGATCGACCATTCAGGCGCGGCGAGCGGCAGGTGGGCGTGGAGCGCGTCGACAAGGCCGAGGAATTCGCCCGTCAGGATCGCGTTGGGGCTGCCCCCGCCGAACGCTATGCGCCGCACCCGCGCGCCTTGCGGCAGCAGGCTGCCCACGGTCGCGATTTCCTGATGGAGCGCGGCCAGATAGGCCTCCACCCGCGCACGCTTGCCCGAGACCGCGGTGTTGCAGCCGCAATAGAAGCAGATCTTCTCGCAGAACGGGATGTGGAGGTAGAGCGAGATATCGCCCTCGGCGCCCGCGATGGCGCGCTCGATGGTGCCGGGTTCCAGCGGGCCGAAGTCCGCGGCGGTCGGGTAGCTGGTGTAGCGCGGCACAGGGGTCGCGAGCAGCTCTGGGTGATAGTTCCACATGTGGCGGTTAGAGCGCGGCCGGCCCAGCCCGTCTTTGCGCGAGATCAATTTGACCGTTTGGGATGCTTTGTTTGGCCTTTTTCCCGGCAGGTGCCCGCGTGGCAGCCTTTGGGGTGGCAATCGCGGTCCTGCGACGGGCGTTCATCGCCGACCGGGATGGTAATCGTGCCGCCATTGCACAGCTGCATGGTGAGCGTCTGGCCAGGCGCGGCGGGCAGCGGGCCGATCATCACCGGGACCAATGCAGCGAGCGCAAAGGGGAGCGGGGAGGTCATAGCTCGTCCTCCTCATCGATCAGGATGCGGCTCGCGGCGCCCTCCATGTCCTCGTATTGGCCGGCGCGCATCGACCACAGGAAGGCGGCGAGGCCGAGGAGGCCCATGCCCAGCGCGATGGGGATAAGGAGGGCAAGGCCGGTCATCGGGCGGCTCCGGACAGCCGCAGCGAATTGGCAATCACCACCAGCGAGGAGACCGACATGGCAATCGCAGCGACCAGAGGCGTCACCTGCCCGGTCAGTGCGAGCGGCACCGCGAGCACGTTGTAGGCGATGGAGAAACCGAAATTCTGCCGCACGATCCGCATCGTCGCCTTCGCCACCCGCACGGCGAGCGCGACCGGCATCAGCGCCTCGCCGATGAACACCGCGTCGGCGGCCTGCTGGCTGGCGTCGGACGCGGTGCCGGGCGCGATCGAGGCATGCGCGGCGGCGAGCGCGGGGCCGTCGTTGAGGCCATCGCCGACCATCAGCGGGCGGTGCCCGGCGGCCTTCAGCGCCTCGAGCGCGGCGAGCTTGGCGCGCGGGTCAGCCTCGCCTTGCGAGGGAATGCCGAGCGCAGCGGCGCAGGCGGCGACCGGGGCAGCGCGATCGCCCGAGAGGATGCGGGTGGGCAGGCCCTCGGCGGCCAGCGCGGCAAGGGTCGCGGCGGCATCGGGGCGCAGGGGATCGCTGAAAGGGATCGTGTGCAGACGCTGGCCGATCCGCAATCCGGTGGCGAGCGCCTGTCCCGCGTCCTCGGGCTTCTCGAGCGCCACGGCGTTGCCCTGCCAGCGCCCGGTCACGCCTTTGCCGCCGACTTCGGCAAGACCCTCGATCTGGGCAGGCTCCACCTCCGCGGCCCGCAAGGCGGCGGCAAGGCCGCGGCTCAAGGGGTGGCGGCTGGTCTGGGCGAGACCGAGCGCGACGGCGCGGGCCTCGGCGTCGAGCTTGCTGAGATCGGGGCGCGGGCTTCCGAGCGTCAGCGTGCCGGTCTTGTCGAGCACCGCCACGTCGCATTCGGCGAGGCGTTCGAGCGCGCTCCCGTCCTTCACCAGCAGTCCCCGGCGCAGCAGCGCGCCGCTCGCCACGACCTGCGCGGCGGGCACCGCGAGGCCCATCGCGCAGGGGCAGGTGATGATCAGCACCGCAATCGCGATGGTGAGCGAGGCGTGCCAGCCTGCGCCCGCGATCATCCATCCGGCGAAGGCGGCGAGCGCCAGCGCGTGCACCACCGGCGCATAGAGGCGGCTGGCGCGGTCGGCGATGCGGACATAGGCCGAGCGCGATTGCCCCGCCTCGTCCATCAGCCGCGCGATTTCGGCGAGCGCGGTGTCCTCGGCCACATGGGTGAGGCGGATGCGCAAGGGAGCGGAAACGTTGATCGCGCCTGCGTGCACCACGCTGCCCTGCCCGACAGGTTCGGGCGCGCTCTCGCCGGTGAGCATGGCATTGTCGAGCGTGCTCGCGCCCTCGACCACCTCGCCGTCCGCTGCGAGCGCTTCCCCCGCGGCGACCAGCACCAGCATCCCGGGGAGGAGGTCTTTCGCCGCCACCCGCCGCGCGGTGCAATCGGGGCCGATCACGCTGGCGCTCTTGCCCATCCGCCCCAGCAAGGCTCCGATCCCGGCCCGCGTCCGCGTGCGCATCTCGGCGTCGAGCGCGCGTCCGGCGAGGAGGAAGAACAGCAGCATCACCGCAGAATCGAAGAAGGCGTGCGCGCCGCCGGTGACGGTCTCGTAAAGCGACATGCAGGTCGCCAGGATCACGCCGATGGAGATCGGCACATCCATGTTGGTGCGCCGGTGGCTCAGCGCCATCCACGCGCTCGCGAAGAAGGGCCGCCCGGAATAGGCGATCACCGGCAGCGCGATCAGCGCCGAGAGCCAGTGGAACAGCGCCCGCGTCGCCCCGTCCGCGCCCGACCACACGCTGACCGAGAGCAGCATGATGTTCATCATCCCGAACCCCGCGACCCCGAGCGCGCGGGTCAGGCGGCGGCGTTCGGCATCGTCCGAGGCGAGCGGGTTGTCGGCGACCGGCTGGGATTCGAACCCCAGTGCGAGCAGCGCGGCGGTGAGCGCACCTTCGTCGAGCGCCGGATCATGGGTGATCGCGACGCGCTTGGCCGAAAGGTTCGCGCGGGCGCCGGTGATGCCGGGGGTCTTGGCAAGCTCGCGCTCGATCTTGCCGATGCACCCGGCGCATTTCATGCCGGGCACCGTCAGCCGCGTAACGGCGAGCGGGGTTTCGCCTTGGATGATGGCGGAGGCGTTCACCGGAGTTCTGCCTCCCCGGCCCATGCTTCGCCGCCCGAACGGATCGCGAGGCGCACCTGCCAGCGTCCGGGCGCGAGTGCCTGGTCAGAAACCCAGCTCCCCTTGGCCGAGGGCGCGAAAGTCAGCGGGGTGTCGGCGCGCAGGCCGAGCGGGTGCTCGGCGGTGCCGGTGATGCGCGCGCCCGCGGGCACGGCGAGGGTCTCGACCACCACGCGGCCATCTGCGCGGCGATGCGGGACAGCCTGCCAGCCCAATGCCTTGGAGGCCGCGGCCTGCTTCAGCCAGCCATTGTAGTTCTGGCTCGCGACATAGGAATTGTCGACCACCGTGCCGTGGAAGCTGCCGACCGCGATGCTCGCCATCAGGAGGTTGACCGCGATCACGATGGCAAACCCGCCGACGAAAATCGCGGCCATGTGGCGGCCGGTGAAGGCTCTGGAGCGGCTCGTCATCAATCGTCCTCCGGCATGGCAAATGTGGTCGCCTGCGCATCGCTTTCGCGTTGTTCGTCGCGGCTGGTGAGGCGGAAGGTGAAGGGGATGCCGTCGTCATCGCCCTCGGTGCCGGGAGGCAGCATCACATAGGCGCGCAGCACCATCGTGGCGTTGGCGTCGACGGTCATGGTTTGCGCGGGCGCGGCGTTTTCGAGGCTCACTGCCTCGGTCCACATCACCGCGCCCGCAGGCAGGCCTTCGAGCGTCAGGTCCATCTCGCGCGGGCGGGCCTCCATGTTCCTGAGGCGCAGGGTGTATGCATTCCTGACCGAGCCGTCCTTCAGCAGCATGAAGGGAGGGTTGCGATCGGGCGCGACGGTGAGGTCGGTGTGGGTGCGGGTGCCGAGCGCGAAGAGGAGCCCTGCGCCGATCGCCACCCACACGCCGAAATAGATGAAGGTGCGAGGGCGCAGCAGCGCCTTCCATGCCGGCTGCGCGGGCGCGCCCGCCGCTTCAGCCTTGCACTGGTCGAGCGTGGCGTAGTCGATCAGGCCGCGCGGGCGCCCGGTCTCCTTCATCACCCGGTCGCAGGCGTCGATGCACAGCCCGCAGGTGATGCAGCCGATCTGCTGGCCCTCGCGGATGTCGATGCCTGTCGGGCACACCGCGACGCACAGCTGGCAATCGATGCAGTCGCCATATTTCGCGGGGTTCTTGGCCGCCTTCTTGAGGCTTCCGCGCGCCTCGCCGCGCCAGTCCTTGTAGGTGACGATCAGCGATTTCTCGTCGAGCATCGCGGTCTGGATGCGCGGCCAGGGGCACATGTAGATGCACACCTGCTCGCGCATGAACCCGCCGAGCCAGAAGGTCGTCCCGGTGAGGATCGCGACCGTGGCATAGGCGATGGGGTCCGCCGTGCCGTGCCAGAAGTCGTAGGTGAGCGTCGGCGCGTCGGCGAAGTACATGATCCACGCGCCGCCGGTCCAGAAGGCGATGGCGAGGTAGACCGCCCATTTGGCGAGGCGGCGGGTGGTCTTGGCCACGCCCCACGGGGCTTTGTCCAGCCGCGCACGGGCGTTGCGGTCGCCGTCGAAGAAGCGGTCGACGTGCTGGAAGAGGTCGGTCCACACCGTCTGGGGGCAGGCATAGCCGCACCACGCGCGGCCCACCGCCGAGGTGACGAGGAACAGCCCGATGCCTGCCATGATGAGCAGCCCCGCGACGAAATAAAACTCGTGCGGCCAGATCTCGATGTCGAACATGTAGAAGCGGCGGTTGGCGAGATCGACCAGCACCGCCTGATCGGGGGCATAGGGCCCGCGGTCCCAGCGCAGCCACGGCGTCGCGTAATAGATGGTGAGGGTGATCACCATCACCGCCCACTTGAAGCGGCGGAAGGGGCCGTCGATCCGCTTGTTGTGGACCGTGCGGCCCGCCTCGTAGAGCGCGCTCCCCAAGAAGCCCGCTTCGGGTTCGGGCGAGGGTGCCCCGAGCGCCGCCGCCCAGTCCCGCGCGGGCGGCGCAGGCGGAGGAGCGGGGCGCTCGAGTTCGTCGGCATCGGCCATGGCGGCCTCCTACTTGGCAGCGACTTTCGCCGCCTCGGTTTCAGGCGTGGCGGGGGCTGCCGGAGCCGGATCCTGTCCGCCGCCGCGCGCGTGGACATAGGCCGCGAGCATCTTGATCGTCACCGGATCGAGCCGCCCCTGCCATGCCGGCATGACGCCGTGGCGGGGCTTCAAGATCTGCGCCTTCACATCGGCCGCAGTGCCGCCGTAGAGCCAGATCGCATCGTTAAGCGCCGGGCCGCCCATCGCCGGCAATCCCTCGCCGCCCGCGCCGTGGCAGGCTGCGCAATTGTCGGCGAACATCTGCGCGCCCGCTGCGCTCGCCTTGGCCTTGCCGGAGAGCGATAGCACGTGGGCGGCGAGTGCGCTCTGCTGCGCGGCATCGAAGCTGCCGGCGAAGGGGGGCATGAAGTTGCTGCGGGTCTCGGCCGCCGCGTCCCAGCGGATGCCGTGGGTGAGGGTGTATTCGATCTCGGTCAGCGTCCCGCCCCAGATCCAGTCGTCGTCGTTGAGATTGGGGTAGCCCGGCGAGCCTGCCGCACCCGCGCCGTGGCACTGGACGCAGTTGACCTTGAACGCCGCCGCGCCGCCCGCGACCGCCGTCTGCATCAGCTGCGGATCGGCAGGCAGCGCCTCGATCGGGGTCGCCGCGATCTTCGCCACGGTCCCGGCGCGCGCAGCATCGGCGGCGCGCATCTGGGCGGCAAGATCGCCCCGGCTCGTCCAGCCGAGCGTTCCTGCGGTTGCCCGGTCGAGCAGCGGCCAGGCAGGGTAGAGCACCATGTAGCCGATCGCGAAGAGGATCGTCGCGTAGAAGGTGTAGAGCCACCAGCGCGGCAGCGGGGTGTTGAGCTCCTCGATCCCGTCCCATTCATGGCCGACGGTTTCGGTGCCGGTGGTCTCGTCGATGCGTCCACCGGCGGAGGCCGGAATCTTATTGGTCGTCATGGTCGTCATCCCTGAAGATCGAATGCTTGGCATCCGCGACGTAAGCCTTGGCGCCCGGGCGGAAGTGCCACAGGCACAAGGTCAGATAGAGCGCGCAGATCACCGCAAGGCCGTAGCTGTCGGCGAAGTGGCGCAAGGCGGTGTAGAGGGTCATTTGCCTCCCTCCGCCTTGGTCAGCTCTTCCTGCGCGGCGGCGCTGTTCACATCGACCAGCGTGCCGAGCATCTGGAGGTAGGCGACCAGCGCATCCATCTCGGTCACGCGCGCCGGGTCCCCGTCGAAGTCGCGGATCTGCGCCTTGGGGTAGCGCGTGGCGAGATCGCCCGCGTCGGCCTCGGGGTTGGCCTGCGCTGCGAGATCGGCCTTGGCCTTGGCGATGTCGGTGTCCGAGTAGGGCACGCCGACGTGCCGCAATGCGGTGAGGTTGGCGGCGGGGTCGGCGACTTTCAGCTCGGCCTCGGCGAGGAAGCTGTAGTTCGGCATGATGCTCTCGGGAACGACGCTGCGCGGGGCCTTGAGGTGCTGGACGTGCCAAGCGTCCGAATACTTGTTCCCGACCCGCGCAAGGTCAGGCCCGGTGCGCTTGCTGCCCCACTGGAAGGGGTGGTCATACATCGATTCCGCGGCAAGGCTGTAGTGGCCGTAACGCTCGACCTCGTCCCGGAACGGGCGGATCATCTGGCTGTGGCAGACGTAGCAGCCCTCGCGGATGTAGATGTCACGGCCCGCCTGTTCGAGCGGGGTGTAGGGGCGCATCCCCTCGACCTTCTCGATCGTGTTGTCGATCCAGAAGAGGGGCGCGATCTCGACGATCCCGCCGATCGCCACCGCGCCAAGCGTGGCCGCGGCGAGCAGGGTGACGTTGCGTTCGAGCTTCTTGTGGCCCTCGAAGGCGCCGGTTTTTGCGGTGTTGCTCATGGTGTCAGATTCCCTGTCCGAGCGATCATTGAGCCGGCTGCGCGGCGGTGATGGGAGGCAGCGGCCGGTCGGCGGCGTCATCATGCGCGGTCTCGCCCATCGGGGCCTCGACGCGCTGCTTGCCGAGCACCGTCATCCAGATGTTGAAGGCCATGATGAGCGCGCCCGTCAGGTACATGAGGCCCCCCACGACGCGCAGGATGTACATCGGGTGGAGCGCGGCGACGGTGTCGACGAAGCTGTTCACGAGGTAGCCGTCCGCGCCGTATTCGCGCCACATCAGCCCCTGGGTGATCCCCGCCACCCACATGCTCGAGGCGTAGAAAACGATGCCCAGCGTTGCGAGCCAGAAGTGCCAGTTGATCATCCGCAAGCTGTAAAGCCGCTCGCGGTTCCACAGGCGCGGGGCGAGGTAGTAGACGCAGGCGAAGGTGATCATCCCGTTCCACCCCAGCGCGCCGGAGTGGACGTGGCCGATGGTCCAGTCGGTGTAGTGCGACAGCGAGTTCACCGCCTTGATCGACAGCACCGGGCCTTCGAAGGTGCTCATCCCGTAGAAGGCGAGCGCGAGGACCATCATGCGGATGATCGGATCGGTGCGGACCTTGTCCCACGCGCCGTTCAAGGTCATCAGCCCGTTGATCATCCCGCCCCAGGACGGCATCCACAGCATCACCGAGAACACCATGCCCAGCGTCTGCGCCCAATCGGGCAGCGCGGTGTAGTGCAAGTGGTGCGGGCCCGCCCAGATGTAGAGGAAGATCAGCGACCAGAAGTGGATGATCGACAGGCGGTAGGAATAGACCGGCCGCCCCGCCTGCTTGGGCACGAAGTAGTACATCATCGCGAGGAAGCCGGCGGTGAGGAAGAAGCCCACCGCATTGTGGCCGTACCACCACTGGGTCAGCGCATCCTGCACGCCCGAGAAAGCGGAGTAGCTCTTGGCGCCAAGGAAGCTTACCGGGATCGCGAGGTTGTTGACCACGTGCAGCATGGCAATGGTGATGATGAAGGCGAGGTAGAACCAGTTGGCCACATAGATATGCGGTTCGCGCCGGTTCAGGATCGTGCCGATGAACACCGCAGCATAGGAAAGCCACACCACTGTCAGCCACAGGTCGACATACCATTCTGGCTCGGCATATTCCTTCGACTGGGTGATGCCGAGCAGGTAGCCGGTCGCGGCCAGCACGATGAACAGCTGGTAGCCCCAGAACACGAAGCGTGCCGTGCCGGGCAGGGCCAGCGTGGTGCGGCAGGTGCGCTGGACGACATAGAAGCTGGTGGCGAGCAACGCGTTGCCGCCAAAGGCGAAGATCACCGCGCTGGTGTGGAGCGGACGCAGCCGTCCGAAATTGAGGTAGGGCTCGAGATTGAGCTGCGGAAAGGCGAGCTGCGCGGCGATCACCACGCCCACCAACAGGCCTGCGATCCCCCAAAACATCGTCGCGATCACGCCCCAGCGGATCACGTCGTCATCGTAGCGAGAGGGCCCCGGGGGCATCCGGAAGATGCTCTGGGCGCGGGCCATCGGGTCGTAGCTCGTGGCCGTGGCGAAGATCAGGATCACCGCGACAAGGCCGACGATGCCTGCGTGGATCGCAAAACCGCTATCGGGGGTGAGCGCGATGGCGGCGATACTGGCCATGAGGACGCACGCCCACATGCCCAGCCGCTTAACGACTGTTTCCATGTTGATTTATCCCTTCCGTCGGCAGGTTGTCTAACCCGCCCCCGTGCTTGCGTGTTTGATTGAAATCAAAAATGGTTCAGTTTTTCGGCGTTCCTGCCTTAGGCCCGCTGCGGCCCGCGATCCGCGCGAGCGCGGCGACATCGGTGAGCGCGACTTTCGAGCGGCCCTCGGTCTCGACCAGCCCCGCCTCGCGCAGCTCGGTGAGCTGGCGGCTGACGGTCTCGATCGTGAGGCCGAGGCTGTCGCCGATGTCGCGGCGGCTCATCGGTAGCGCGAAGGCGCAGGGTCCGGTGCTGCAATCGGCGAGCCGCTCGGCCATTGAAACGAGGAAATCGGCGATCCGCGCGGCGGCCGACTTGTGCCCCAGCTGCATCATCCGGGTGCGCGAGCGGTGGAGTGCCTGAAGCGAGCGGGTCAGCACCGATCGCAGCACCGCCGGATCGCCCTGCGCGTGGTCGAGGAACGTGTCCGAGGGGAAGATCACCAGATCGCACTGAGTGAGCGCGACCAGCCGGAAATCGCCGTCCTTCTGGCGCAGCACCGAAACCAGATCGCCCGCGAAGTGGAAGGCGAGCACCTGTCCCCCCGGCGCCGGCGCGGCCCCGCGCGCGATAAGCTTGGCCGCGCCGCTCGCGAGCCACACCAGCCGGTCGGTCTCGGGATCGGGGGCAAGCTCTTCGCCCCGCACAAGCTGCGCCGCTGCCCCGAGTGCGCAGAGCGCATCGGCCACGCGCCCCTCGCCCGTCCCGGACGGCAGCGCGGCGCGAAAAGCGACAAGCCCGGTGGGCGTCGGCGGGGGGCTGAGTGTCGCCATGATGGATGCCGCAATGGCCGTTCAAAGCGCAACGGTCTTTGATTCCGATCAATGAGCGAGTGACGCGCCGCGGGCTATCCGCCCCCCACAGGCAGCAACCATCCTGGGCCGCGGAGGGCGGCCGCTGCTGCCGGTGAGGATCGAACAATGAATAGATTTCTGATGCTTGGTGGTGCCATGCTGGCGCTCGCCGCGACGCCTGCCGTGGCACAAGGTGACGAAACCGACCGTGCGGGCGACATCCAGATCAAGGTGCTGGGCACCTATGTCTCGCCCGACGGCGCGATCACCGATATCAACGTCAACCTGCCGGGCCTGCCCGCGACCCTTCAGACCGAGGCCAACGACAATCTGACGCCGACGCTCGCGATCGAATGGTTCGTGACCAACAACATCTCGATCGAGACCATCGCCGGGATCACCCAGCACGATGTTGACACGGTCGCCGGGCTGCCTGCGGGGGCCGAGCTGGTCTCGGACGCCAAGCTGATCCCGGCGACGCTGACCGCGAAGTACCACTTCGACCTTGGCGGCGTGAAGCCTTACGTCGGCGCGGGCCCGGCGCTGTTCCTGTGGGTCAGCGACGATCCGGGCGCGGCGACCCTGCCGCTCGGCGTGACCGAAACCAACCTCTCGAACGAACTCGGCCTTGCGCTGCAAGCCGGGATCGACGTGCCGGTGGGCGACCAGGGCTTCGGCCTCAGCGTGGATGTGAAGCGCTACTTCATCGACACCACCGCGCGCTGGTATGTCGGCAACACCCTCGCCATCGAGACCGAGCACAAGCTTGATCCCTGGGTGATCAGCGCGGGGGTGAGCTACCGCTTCTGACGTCGCGGGCCGGGTGACCGGAATGAAAGACCCCGCTGGCCGGATGCGGCTGGCGGGGTTCTTTCGTAGGCGACTGGTTGACGGGTCGTCGCCATGTGGTTCGCAGGTGGAATAACCAAAATGGCAATGTTTCACGTGAAACATTGCCATTTTGTCACCCTAAGCGCGGTTCAGAAATTGTAGCGGGTCGAAATCATCATCCGCCTGAGATCCCCCGTCCGCCCGTCTTCCAGAGAGCGCTCGGCGTAGAGCAGCTCGATCCCGATATCGAGCGGGTCCACAGGGGTCCAGATGAGGTTGGCGAGCGCGTTCCAGCTCTCGTCGGTCACCGTTCGCGTGGTGAGGGTGACGGGGTTGTCGGCCTTGAAATAGGACGCTGCCACGGTCGAGCGCAGCCGCCCGCCCCAGTGGTGCTGGTAGGCGGCAAAGCCGGAGTAAGTGAAGATCGGATCGAGATCGCCCGCCGCCGTCACTGCCGCATCATTGACGATGTTGAGCCCGATATAGCGCCCAAGGCCATCGCCTGCGGTCGCCATGAACCTGAGGTCGTCCTTCGGCCCGACCTTGATCTTGCCCGAGACGCTGAGGCCATAGGCCAGCGCGCTGTCGCTCCCCGTGCCGAAATCGTCGTCGGACACCCTGAGCATGCGCCCGATCCCCGCGACCGACAGCGAGCCCCAGGGCTTGGTCACATTGTAGCGCACCACCACGTCGGGCACGGTATCGTCCCCCGCCATGATCCGCGCGCCGGTGCGGGTGGTGACGGTGGTCTCGGGCTGTTCGAGCGCGATCTGCCAGCCGTTCTTCGAATAGCGGATCATCGGCTGGCGATCGAACACGGTGCCCGGCGTTATGCCGATGAAATCGAGGCTATCGGGCAGCGCGGCGACATTCTGGAAGGTCGACCAGGCCTGACCGAAAAGCCAGTCGTCATAGGTGATGAAAGCCTGGCGCAGGCGCGGGACATAGGAGTTGGTGGTCCGTTCGTCGCCGCCATCGGTGACGTTGAAGTCCATCTCGATATGCGAGTTCAGCGTGTGCCCGGTGCCCACATCGGTCGCGGTCTTGAGGATGAAGCGGGTCTGGCGGGCGGAGTAATCGGTGTCGTAGCCTGAATCCGTGCCGCCGACCGGGATCAGCGCGGGGATCAGGAAGTCGCGCCCGATCGAATTGTCGGGGATCTGCCCGCCGCTGGTCGCCTGCACCAGCGCGTCGAGCTTGACGTATCCGGCATAGGTGACCGTGGTCTTGCCGACGCGGAAGCCCTTGTCTTCCTGCTGTTTCGGCACCGCGATCTGGGCGGCAAGCGCGGCCTGGCGGTCCTTGAGATCGCGGGTTGCGGCGAGCAGCGTCGCGCTCTGTTCGCGCATTGCGGCCTCGTCGGCCGCGTGGTTAGTCTGCTCGGCATCGAGCCGCTGGATCAGCCCCTCCACCATCCGCTCGAGCCGGTCGAGCCGCGCCTCGACGCTCTGCTCCTGCGCCAGCGCAGGCGCCGCGCCAAGCACGCTCGCCGCCAGCAGCGCCGCCCGGAAGGCCCGGGCCACTCCCGATTGCACCATAAGACTCTCCCATCCTCTCGTTTTATCCCGCCAAGAATGGGCAAAAGGCGGCGGCGCGAACAGTTAGCGGATGGTCGTAAGACCTTTGTCTGACGGGGCGGGCGGTGTAGCCTGATGTAAAACGGGGGCAGAACAAGGGAGAGTCGAGATGATCCACGCCGTAGAGCGGCCCGAGGCCGGCACGCCCACGCATTGCACGCCCGAACAATATGCCGCGATGTACCGCGCCTCGGTGGAGACGCCCGA
>JAIYEK010000036.1 GCA_027487015.1 Erythrobacteraceae bacterium
CTGACCGACATCATGTACAAGCAGCAGGCGGTGAAGAGCGAGGACAACCGCTCGACCCGCTATTGCCTCAGCCAGGCGGAAGTGCGCGAATACAACGTCATGCCGATCGAGAAAGCCGCCCCGTGACGCCTCCGGACGGCGCGAGCGGGGGCACGGGCACGAGCACCGATCCTGACACCGTCGCCTTTTACCAGGCGCGCGCGCCGCACTGGGTGTTCCATTCGGGCGAGGCGCATAGCCACCAGCTCGATGCCTTCCTCGACTGCCTGCCCGAAGGCGCCGCTGTGCTGGAACTCGGCTGCGGCGGCGGGCGCGATGCAGCGCGAATGCGCCAGCGCGGCTTCTCCATCGACGCGACCGATGCCGTCCCCGCCCTCGTCACCCGCGCCAATCAGGCCTTCGCAATCGGCGCGCGGGTGATGGCCTTCCACGAGCTTGACGCAGCGGCGGTCTATGCGGGCGTGTGGGCGCATGCGAGCCTGCTGCACTGCCCGCGCGGTGCGCTGCCGGACGTGCTCGCCCGCATTTTCCGAGCGCTGGTGCCGGGGGGCTGGTTCTTTTCCAGTTATAAGCTCGGCGATGGCGAGGGACGCGACCTCCTTGGCCGACTGCACAATTTCCCCTCGCCCGAATGGCTGGTCGCGGCCTACCTGTCGGCCGGTTTCACCATCGAGTCGCAGCGGACCTACGCCGGCAAGGCCAGCGACGGCACCATCCGCGACTGGATCGACCTGATCGCGAGGAAAGCATGACCCGCTGGACCATCGAAGCCGTCTGCACCGGCACCGCCCGCCCGTTCCACGGAGCCGAGCTGAGCGCCTTTGCCAAGCGCCCCCAAGAAGGTCCGGTGCAGATCCATGCCGAGGGCCTCGCCCCTGACGAGCAGGCCGACCGCCGCGTCCATGGCGGGCCGGAGATGGCGCTCCACCTCTATCCGCTCGATCACCACGACTGGTGGCGCGGCAAGATCGGTGCGTCCCCGCTGCTCGACGAGCCCGGCGGCTTCGGATCGAACCTCGCGGTGCGCGGGCTCACCGAGGACCACGTCCACATCGGCGACCGCTTCACTTGCGGCACCGCGCTGATCGAGGTCAGCCAACCGCGCCAGCCGTGCTGGAAGATCGAACACCGCTTCGGCCACAAGGGCATGGTCGCGGGCATCATCGAAAGCGGGCGCGGCGGCTGGTACTTCCGGGTGATCGAGACCGGCGAGGTGGAAGCGGGCGACTCGCTTGAACGCGTGTCGCTGGGCGCGGAAGAATGGAGCATCGCGCGGGTGTTCCGGGCGCTGGTGGCGGGCAAGGGCACGGCTGAGGAATATGCCGAGCTCGCCGCGCTCCCCACCCTCAGCCCGCGTCTGCGCGAGCGCGCTGCGGCCAAACGCGGCTGAGGCACGGTTCATCCGAAAAGCCCTTCGCCTGAACAAATCCTGCTGTTTCCTGAAAACATCGTTCAGCCAGCGTTCGCGTTTGATGAACGAAAAGGGGGTCGCTCCAGCAAAGGAGCCGCCACAAGGATACAGACCATGAAATACCTCGCCCTGATCGCCGCCGCTGGCTCGATGGCCGCCTTCGCCGCTCCGGTGCAGGCTGCCGAGCTCAACGCCGCCCCCTCGCCGATGTTTGCCAGCTACAACTCCGCCCCCGCCAACGCCTTCGTTCCGGTCGCCGCCTACGGCAATGACGACTGGCGCGACGACCGCCGCGACTGGCGCCGTGATCGCCGCGATGACCGCCGCGACTGGCGCGAAGATCGCCGCGAAGCGCAGCGCGAACGCCGCCTGAGCCGCAATGACCGCGTCTGGCGCGGCGAAGATGGCCGCTACCGCTGCCGCCGCGATGACGGCACCACCGGCCTCGTGGTTGGTGCGGTTGGCGGGGCCCTGCTGGGCCGCACCATCGACACCCGCGGTGACCGTTCGCTCGGCACGCTGCTCGGCGCGATCGGTGGCGGTCTGCTCGGCCGCGAGGTCGACCGCGGCGAAGCGCGCTGCCGCTAAGCCCTGACTACTAAAGGCGGCGCACCTACCCCTATGGCTGCTTGAAGCGCGCTCGCCCCCCTGTTAGCGCTGCTGTCATGGCCCTCTCCCCCGACAGCAGCGCACCCTCCTTTCCTCGCCCCGCCGTCCTCGTGACCGGCGGGGCGACGCGTATCGGGGCAGCGATCGTGCGCCGCTTTGCCGCCGCAGGGTGGCACGCGGTGATCCATTACCGCAGCTCCTCCTCCGCCGCCGAGGCCTTGGCCGCCGAGCTCCCCAGCGCCGAGACGATCGGCTTCGACCTTGCCGATGATGACGCCGCGATCGCCGCCGTGACCGCGCTCGCCGCGCGCACGCCCGGCTGGCGGTGCCTCGTCAATTCGGCCTCGGTTTTCGATTATGACAGTGTAACCGGACTGGATCCGGCGACGAACCGGGCAGCGATGCAGATCAACGCTCTTGCCCCGGCCCGGCTCGCCCAGGCCTTCATCGCCCTGACGGCGGGATCCGCTGCGCCGCGCAGCGTGATCAACGTCACAGACATGAAAATTGAAAATACGAACCCCGATTTCTTCAGCTACACCATGTCCAAACACGCGCTGGCAGCCACGATCGGCATGCTGGCCAAGGGGAATGCGGTGAACAACGTCGGGGTTTACGGCATCGCGCCCGGCGCGATCCTGGCCAGCCATGACCAGCGCGAGGAGGAAACCGAGATTTCGCACCGGTTGAACCTTCTCAAGCGCAAGACCGGGCCGAACGAAATCGCCGATGCGGCGCTGTTCCTCGCAAGCGGCGCGCTCGCCAGCGGGCAGAGCCTGTTTATCGACAGCGGCCAGCACCTGATGGACCAACCGCGCGATGTGATCTGGCTCGCCCGCGAAGAGCAGGCTCAAGGGGGAACAGCATGACGAAGCACGCGCTCACGACGAGGCTGTGGCACTGGGTGAACGCGATCGCGATCATCGTGCTGTTCATGACCGGGCTCAACATCTCGAACGCCCACCGGCACCTCTACTGGGGCCACTATGGCTTCGATCCGAAGGACGCGTGGCTTGATGTGATCCGCTTCCCCGGCTGGGCGACGATCCCGGGGCATTACCACCTCGCTCTGGCGCGCGACTGGCACATCACCATGGCCTGGCCCTTCGGCATTGGCGTCCTGTTCATCTGGGTCGCGATGCTGTGGAACGGCCACTTCCGCCGCGACCTGATGACCGCGCCCATGGACTGGACGCCGGGCGCGGTGATCGCCTCTTTGAAGGCCCACTCGGGGCCGGGCGGTCATGCGCATGGCTACAACCCCGTCCAAAAGATCCTCTACGGCGGCGTGTTCGGCGTGCTCTTGCCGATGATGCTGCTGACCGGCCTTGCGATCAGCCCGGGCGTGGCGGGGTTTGCCCCGTGGCTCGTCGACGTGTTCGGCGGCCGTCAGAGCGCGCGTTCGCTGCACTTCATCGCCGCCTGGGGCATCTTCGGCTTTTTCGTGATCCACATCGTGCTCGCCCTCACCGATTGGCGCCTGATCCTCGAGATGTTCACCGGCGGCAAGCGCCCGGCGGCGGAACCTGCTCCTCCCCAGCCCGAACCCATTCCCGTCACCGACGAAGGAGCCCCCGCCCATGGTTGACCTGCCGCGCCGCTCGCTGCTTGCCGGGATCGCC
The DNA here is from genome assembly GCA_027487015.1 of Erythrobacteraceae bacterium. GTDB lineage: Bacteria > Pseudomonadota > Alphaproteobacteria > Sphingomonadales > Sphingomonadaceae > Erythrobacter. The sequence continues at coordinate 3,643 of JAIYEK010000036.1, forward strand.
GCTCTGGGCGCTTCGGCCTGCTCCAAGATCAACGACAGCGAGGCTGCCCACGGCCTGTTCAAGGCCGCCGAGGACGGGCACCGCACCCTGCACCGCGCGCTCGCGGGCAAGCAGGGGCTCGCCAAGGAATTCCGCCCCGACCAGCGCTCGCCGACGTTCCGCGGCAATGGCTCGGTGACGGTCGCCGATCCCTTCTACCAGGACCAGCTCGCCAAGGGCTTTCCCGATTGGAAGCTGGAAGTGCGCGGGCTGGTGGAAAAGCCGCTCGCGCTGAGCCTTGCCGAAGTAAAGGCGCTCCCCCAGCGCACCCAGATCACCCGCCACGATTGTGTCGAAGGCTGGAGCGCGATCGGCGAATGGCAGGGCGTGCAGCTCGGCGATTTGCTGGATCAGGCCAAGGTCAAAGAACAGGCCAAGTTCATCGTCTTCCGCTGCGCCGACACGCTCTACGGGCGCGACTATTACGAGAGCATCGACATGGTCGATGCCTATCACCCGCAGACCATCATCGCCCACTCGCTCAATGGCGAGCCGCTGCCCGAGAAGAACGGCGCGCCGCTCAGGATGCGGATCGAGCGCCAGCTCGGCTACAAGCAGGCCAAATATGTGAAGGCAATCGAGGCGGTGACCAGCTTTGCCGAGATCGGCCAAGGCGGCGGCGGCTTCTGGGAGGATGTGGCCGGCTACCAGTGGTATGCCGGAGTTTGAGTCCTAGGGCAGATCGCGCAGCGACGCTGCCCAGCCGTCCGCGATCATCTCCTCGAGCACGGCAAGGTCGATGTCGGCGAGCTTGTTGACATAGACACAGCTCGCGCCTTGCGAGAATCTGCCCAGCCGGTCCAGCATGTCCTTGAGGCGCGCCTCATCCTCGGGGGTCCGGCACCCGGCCGAAAGATAGAGCGAATGTTTCGCCTTGCGCGGTGAAAAGCCGATCCGCAGCGAATGCACCTGGCGGCCGCTATCATAGGTTGTGGAATATTCGCCGTAGCCGATGATCGTCGGCCCCCACATCTTCGGCGCTTCGCCGGTGACCTTGCGGAACAGCGCATCGAGCACCCGCGCATCGTCGCGCTTGGCAGGCGGTTCGACGCTTTCGATGAAGGCTTGGACTGCAACATCGGTGATCGTCGTCTTCGCTTCGGCCATATCCTCGCGCTCCTCTCGCGCCAAATCGATGATTTTGCGAAAGCCGCCTCTCCGGCTTAGCCTACCTTCGAAGCATCCTAGAAAGGAGCATCATGAGCAAGCCTCTTCTCGACCGCTTTCTTGCCCGCGCCATCAAGCAGGGCCGCCTCGGCATCGTCTTTGCCGATGGGTCGGCAAGCACCTATGGCGCGAGCGTGGAGGGCTTCCCCGAAATCGTCCTCCGCTTCACCGACAGCGCGGTTTCGCGCGACATCCTGCTTGATCCCCGATTGGGCGCGGCCGAAGCCTTCATCGACGGGCGCCTCATGATCGAGGAAGGCGACGTGATGGGCCTTGTCGGCCTCTTCCGGATGAACGCGCCGTGGGAGCGCGGCAATGACCACCTGCGCCCCAAGCGCCTCAAGCGCCTCCTCAACAAGGCGAGCTTCGCCGCCGAGCAGATCAACAACCGGGTGGGGTCGAGGAAGAACGTCGCGCACCACTACGACATCGGCAATGATCTCTACGCGCTGATGCTCGATGCCGAGCACTGGCAATATTCCTGCGGCTACTGGCCCGAGGGGGTGACCACCTTGTCGCAGGCGCAGGAGGCCAAGCTCAAGCTTATCGCGAAGAAGCTGCACCTCACGGCCGGGCAGAGCGTGCTCGATATCGGCTGCGGCTGGGGCGGGATGGCGATCCACCTCGCGGAGCATCACAATGTCCACGTCACCGGGATCACCCTGTCCGAAGAACAGGCCGCGCTGGCCCGAAAGCGCGTGCGCGATGCAGGGGTGGCGGACAAGGTGACGATCCTGCTCGAGGATTACCGCGACACCGCCGCGAGCGGCCGCCGCTTCGACCGGATCGTCTCGGTCGGCATGTTCGAGCATGTCGGCCGCGCGCAGTTCGAGACCTTCTTCGAGGCCTCGGCGCGGATGCTCGCAGATGACGGCGTGATGCTGCTCCACACCATCGGTCGCTTCGGCAGCCCGGGCACCACCGATGCCTTCACCCGCAAATATGTCTTCCCGGGCGGCTATATCCCCGCGCTGTCCGAGACCGTGGCGGCCTCCGAGAAGTTCCGCCTGATCGCGTCGGATGTCGAGACCCTGCGCCTCCACTACGCCCACACCATTCGCGCGTGGTATGCCAACTGCATGGAGCACAAGGACAAGATCATCGCGCTCTATGACGAGAAGTTCTTCCGCATGTGGACCTTCTACCTCGCAGGCGCGGCGACCGTGTTCGAGCATGGGGGGATGGGCAATTACCAGATCCAGTTCATCCGCAGCCGCCATGCGCTGCCGATCACGCGTGACTATCTGCTGAAGGGCTGATCGGGGGCCCCTGGCGATTTTTTTCGCCGCAGTCCTGTCGAATCCGCGTTCCTCGGCACGTCTTCCTGTCTGAAGCCCGGTGCACCTCCAGCGCTGGGCCGGACAGAAGGACGCTGCGATGACCTCCACCTCAACCTCCACCACCACCCCGCCCCTCTCCGCCCCCTACCCCCTCGCCGCGCGCGGTGCTGCGCTGGCGGGCCTCGCATGGAGCTTGTTCGGCGCCTACCAATTCGCGGCGCAGACCTTCACCGACGAGGCCGGGCTGATTGCCGGCGGGATGACGCCCGAACAGGCTCAGCTCTATGCCGGGCTGCCTGTGTGGATGGCGGCGGTCTTCGCGATCGGGAC
>JAIYEK010000306.1 GCA_027487015.1 Erythrobacteraceae bacterium
GTGTGGATCGTCGATCCGGTCGACGGCACCCGCGAATACAGCGAGGGGCGCGGCGATTGGGCGGTGCATGTCGCGCTCAGCGTGGATGGCGCGCCGGTGCTGGGCGCGGTGGCGCTCCCCGGCCTTGCGGGCGAGGTGGTGCTGCTCTCCGACCAGCCGCAGCCGCTCTTCCCCATGGCCGGTCGCCCGCGTTTTCTCGTGAGCCGCACCCGCCCTGCCCACGAGGCGGAAGACGTGGCTGCCGCGCTGGGAGGAGAACTCGTGCCGATGGGAAGCGCCGGGGCCAAGGCGATGGCGGTGGTCCGGGGCGAGGCCGAAGTCTACCTCCATTCCGGCGGCCAGTTCGAATGGGACAGCTGCGCTCCGGTCGCCGTGGCGCTGGCGCATGGGCTCCATTGCTCGCGCATCGATGGCAGCCCGCTTATCTACAACCAGCCCGATACCTACATGCCCGACCTGTTGATCTGCCGCGCGGAATGGGCCGAGCGGGTTCTCGCCGAGGTCGCGCATCTCACTGACGTCATCTAGGCTGTATCGACAAAGGTCTTGAGCCACAGGCAGGCGGCTGGGAGGTTGAGGAAGCTCTCGAACGGTAGGCTGGTCTTGTCACGGCGGGTGGCCGGCAAGGCATAATCAAAGAACGTGAACGACGCGGGGATCTGAGGAGGCCATTTGCCCAGCTCCGCACGAGAAGCCCTGCGCGCCCCTGATGCATTTCGGTTGTGTTCCTTTTATGTTCGCATTAGGGGCGCCTCCTAGAAAATAGGAAAATGCTTCCTAGATAGGCGCAATATGGGGTGGCAGCATGGATGATGCACGCAAAGCTCTAGACCAGTTGATCCAGCAACGAGGCTGCAACTATTCCGAGATCTCCCGGCTGCTCGGACGCAACGCGGCCTACATTCAGCAGTTCATCCGGCGCGGTAGTCCCAAGCAGCTGGACGAACAGGACCGCGCGGTCCTCGCCCGGTTTTTCGGTGTCGACGAGAAGATATTGGGGGCACCCGCCCGCCGCACAGGACCGGTTGTGGAACTCGTTCATGTTCCCATACTTGCAGTGGAGGCGTCAGCGGGACACGGCGCGCTCGCGGGAATGGAAGCCAAGTCGGCACAATTCGGTTTCGACGAGAATTGGCTGCGCCGCCTCACAACAAGCAAGGCGTCCAACCTGTCGATCATCGGAGTGCTCGGGGACTCGATGGAGCCAACCTTGCATGATGGCGACGAGGTCATGGTCGATCTGGGTGACGGACAGGCAAGGCTGCGCGATGGCATCTACGTGCTGCGTATGGACGACATGCTGAGCGTCAAACGGATCGCGATTGAACCGCAGGGCAAAAGGGTATCAGTCCTCAGCGACAACCCCACCTACCCGAGCTGGCGCGGCCTTGAGAAGCGCATGCTCAATATTGTTGGCCGCGTCCTCTGGTTCGGCCGGACGCTGCGCTGAGGATACATCGCCGTGCTTAGCCTTATAGCCGCATCCGTCATTGCTGCAGGACAAACCTTCACCTGCACGCCGACCCGTGTGTGGGACGGTGATGGGCCAGTCTGGTGCGCGGAAGGCCCTAGGTTGCGCATTGCCGGCATTGCTGCGCGAGAGATGGACGGCACCTGCCGCGCCCATCATCCATGTCCCCGTAGTTCCGGGATCCAGGCACGCGATGCGCTCGTGCAGATCCTGGGTGGTGCGCGCGGGACCACATCAACTGGTCATGTTCTGGTCCGGGGACCTAAATTGACCTGTCGCTCTGAAGGTCGGGCTGAAGGCAATCGCACGGCAGCCTGGTGCCGGTTGCCGGACGGCGCAGACCTGTCCTGCGCGATGATCCGCACCCGCACGGTCTTGCGCTGGGACCGCTACTGGAAGGGTCCGGCCTGCCGCTAACGGCAGGCGTGAAAGGGCAAGAACAAGTTACAACCCCATGTCGAACTTCTTGGAGATCGAGCGGTCGAGTTCGGGCGGCTTTCGCTCAGCCTCGGAAGCCCTCCCCTTCTCTGTGCCAGTGGCGGCTGCATTCCGCAGAAGGTCGACTGTCTCAAGCGCCGAGCGCTTCATGCCGGGGTTGTTCTCTACCGCAGCCTCAAGCTTGCCGGGATTGTCGACAAACAGGGTCAGACGGTCCCGCAGCCGCGTGATGGTCACAAGGAAGGTCTGCTGGTTGGCGAGGTTCTTCTCGCGGCTGTCCATAACCGCGATACCGCGATCCGAGGTCAGGCCCTGCGCCATGTGCGCGTTGAGCGCATAGGCCAGATCGAGCCGCTTCAGCATCGGATCGGTGGGAGCAAGGCGGTGCAGCACGCCAACCGAGGTTGCCAGCGACACACCCTTGGCGTCGATTGCAATGATCCGCGCCTGGTCGGCATTGAGGAGGCCTCGTCTGTGATCGGTGGCGGTCCAGCGGATCCTGTCGCCATCATGGATCTCGATCTCGCGGCGTTCGTAGAGTTTCACCGGATCCTGCTCGCCCTGAGGGCGAAGCTGACCGGGACGAAACTCGAATTGGCGCCCGCGCTCGTTCTGCACGGTCACACGCTCGCGGGAGGGATCGGTTGCCACCACCGTATAGCTCCCCTTCTGGAGCCCCTGCGCCCTTTGCCGGCGATCGACCTCGAGCACCGTGCCGGGGGCATAGCTCCTCGCATAGCGCAGTTCCTCACGCGTGAGATTGATGCGCGACAGCACTTCGATCTTCATCGAACCCGGACCCAGCTCGCCATTGGCCTTGAGCCCTGTCTGGACAGCTTCGTTGACCTCACCGCGCAAGGCTCGGCCCGATGCATAGATTGCCGTCACCTCCCGCTCTGCGGGAGCGAGCGAAAGCCAGGCGGCTGCGGCATCGACGGCGGCATCCTCGCCCGCGGTAATGACATTCTCGCCAAGATGGGCGAGCGCTTCGCCGATCCGGCCGCCTTGTGCCGCGCGCTGGGCACTGCGCAGCGCCTTATCGCGCGCGCGCAGATTAGTGCCCATGTGCGCTGCTTCGATACCAGCCTGCTGCATCACATCGAAGGGTTTACCGGCATCGACTGCGCCCAGTTGCTTAGTGTCGCCGATGCTGGCGAAACGATCGAGCCTCAGGAGATTGGCCAGACGCACCAGCTTCTCCATATCGGCATTGCCAACCATGGACGCCTCATCGAGCACCACCACGGTCCCACTCATCGCCGTGCGGGCTGCTTCGAGGCGTGCACCGCCCTCGCCTTTGAGAATGTCCTGATGCTGCCCTAGGAAGCGCGCCACGGTCATCGAGGGGATACGGGTGTCGCGCTCCAGCATCTGCACGAGCGTGTTTTGCACCGCGAGACCCAGCACGGTTTTGCCTTCCTTGCGAAGAATGTCGGCGACGGGCTTCAGAACGGTGCTTTTTCCCGCGCCAGCCACGCCCTGGATCGCGATAATTCGGTTGTTCGAGCTTAGCAGCAGGCGGCCCGCCCCCTCTTGCCCCTTATTCAATATGAGGCCATATCTTTTATGCGAGACGGCTTGCAGCCACGTTCCGGCATCGAAAGCAGGAACGATGGCGGGCGCAGCGCCGCGCCCTGCCTCCACGCCTGCAAGGATCCGCTGCTCCAAGCTGATCGCATCATGGGTGGTGAGCATGTCGCGGTCCGCGCCCTTGCCCGTCTGGAGGTAACCCTGACGGATGAGTTGATCGACCCGGCTCTCGATATCGGCAAAGGCTGTGGGCAGCGCGAAGCCGAGCGCGGTGCGATAGATCTCGACCTTGCTAAAGGCTGCCTCGCGCTCGCCAAAATGGCGGATAGCCGAGGCGACACCATGGATCGCTGCGACTTCTTCGGGGCTGCGATTGCCGAGCCGCGAGGGTATCAGCGGATCGCCTTTCGTGATGCCGAGGCGCTCGGCGAAGTCGTGGGCGATCTGCTTTCCTTGCTCGGCGACCTTACGGACCGATGATCCCAATCCGGGAACATTGCCGAGGTCCTTGGCGCTGCGTGCGTTCGCCCGCGCAATGACCATCGCAGGATCGAACCCGAGCTTTTCGGCGGTGTCCTTCCATTGCTGTGTCAACGCAGCGCGGTCCTCGATGGCTTCCTTTTTCGCCCGTGTCATCAGCGTCGCGGCATCGAGCGCCTTCGGTCCCTGGGAGTTCATCTGTGCGGCAGCTTCGAGAACCTCGGCGCGCCGCGAGCTGAATGCGATGCCAATCTTGATTGTCGAGGTGCCTCCATATGTGGCCTTTTGCGGCGATCAGATCGATTTTAGTCAGCCATAGAATGGCCATGAACTTGCAAGCAAAATCGAAGGCATCA
>JAIYEK010000303.1 GCA_027487015.1 Erythrobacteraceae bacterium
CCGCCCGCGTGAAAAGGGAAGTCTTGGGGGTAGAACCGAGGCGCGGCCGGGGCGGATATTTGTAAGAGTTCCGCCGCTTCACGCATGGCTAGCGCGCTTCGATGGGGGCCATGTGGGGGTTATCGTCGCAAATGTCAAACGACTTCACTTTCGCATTGGTACCTAGTGAGGCATGAAACCAAAATGATGATTGAGAATGTGGACTTTAATCTGATTGTTGGCGTCTGGGGTTCGCTCGCCGCGACGGCTGCCGCTTACATCGCTTGGCGCGTATATGTTTGGCAACGAGCTGGGGATGTCCCTGTCGTCCTTTGTCAAAAGGAGCAGCCGCTCGATTTGCCAGAATGGGTTGTTTTTCGGATTATTGTTAGAAACACGACAAATTCACGATGGCGTGCGACAAATTTGACCGTCCAAAGTCCAAGAACTGCAAGGGGCTTTTCCCGTTGGCATGGACCACAAATCGATGATCCATTGGGCGGAAGTTCACCGAATTTTGATCTAGCTTCTCGCGAAGCGAAGAACCCTTTTCAACTTACTTTAACGGTCGATCCGGTTGGAACCCCTCGATCACAATATCATGGTGGTGGGGATGTTGGGAATGACACAATCTACATCTTGAAGTCATCTTTGAATTCCAGCCGTATTAAGATGACACTCAAACTCGTATCCGACGATGCACGCCCAAAGATCGTTGAGGTCCCGATTCTACGAAGCCTTGAAGATTGAACTTACGCCCGAACTAAATTCCGCGACGGCTATCATGTTAACGCTTACCCCAGCCCGGCCGCTTCCATCAGTGCCTTGGTCGAAGGATCAAACTCCCCCTCCCCGCTCTCGATCTGCTTGGCGATCGCCTTGCCCAATTCCACGCCGAACTGGTCGAAGGGGTTGATCCCCATCAGCACCGCATTCGCAAAAGTGCGCTGTTCGTGGAAGGCGATCAGTGCGCCCAGCGCTGCCGCGTCGCAATCATCGACGAGGAAGGTGGTCGACGGGCGGTCGCCGGCATAGGCGCGCGCGGGGTCCTCGGAGGCCTTGCCCGCCATCAGCGCGGCGCCCTGCGCGAGGCAGTTCATCAAGAGGATGCGATGGTGCGCCGGATCGAGCTCGTCGCCCGGTTCAATGCTCACCAGAAAATCGACGGGGATGAGGTGCGTGCCCTGATGGAGCAGCTGGAACACCGCGTGCTGCGCGTCGGTGCCGACGCCGCCCCAGGTGATCGGCGCAGTCGGCCCGTCAACCGGCGCGCCAGTGGCGGTCACGCTCTTGCCGTTCGATTCCATTTCGAGCTGCTGGAGATAGTCCGGCAGCAGCGCGAGCCGCTCGTCATAGGCGAAGACCGCCCGGGTCTGGCAGCCGCGCAGGCGCGTGTAATACTGGTCGGCGAAGGCGGCGAGCAGCGGTGCGTTGGCGCGGCCCTCGGTCTGCCGGAAGTGATCGTCCACCGCCTTGGCGCCCGCCAGCATTTCCCGGAATTCGCCCATGCCGATCGCCAGCGCGACCGGAAAGCCGATGCTCGAAAACAGCGAATAGCGCCCGCCCACGCTTTCGGGGAACGGCAGGATGCGGGTCTCGTCCACGCCCCATTCGACCGCCTTGTCGGGCGCTGCGGTGAGTGCGATCACCCGCCCGCCCGGATCCTCGACGCCGTTGTCGGCGAGCCACTTCAGCGCGCTCGCGGCGTTGGTCATGGTCTCGGTGGTGGTGAAGGTTTTGGAGGCGAGCGCGATCAGCGTCGTCTCGGGGTCGCATGCGCGGAAAGCCTGTTCCAATGCGAGGCCGTCGATGTTCGAGACCACATGCACATCGACCAGCGCCAGATCGCGGGTCAGCGCATCGATCGCGAGCGCCGGGCCCAAGGCCGAGCCGCCGATGCCGATGGCGATGCAATGCTTGACCTCGCCCAACGCGCCCTCGTGGATGGCTTCCACCAGCATGCCCATGCGCGCGAGCAGCGCCTCGGCCTCCTCGACCTGCGCGGGGGTTCCGCTGCCGCGCAGCGCGCCGTGAGTGGCAGCGCGGCCCTCGGTGGGGTTGACGATCCCGCCATCGAACAGATTTTCCCGCGCGGCGGAAAAGCCTGCGGCCTCGGCGAGCGCCTCAAACGCGTTCAGCGCCGTGTCCGACAAGTGCGTCTTCGAGAAATCGATCCGCATCCCCGCCTGCACCGCGCTGCCCGGTTCGACCGGCCATTCGATCCGGCGGGTCAGCGCATCATGGCGCGCTGGATCGGCGGCGAATAGCTCGGCCAGCTTGGGATGGGGCAATCCGCGCAGACCCGCCCATGCCGCCGCCATCGCTGCTTCGCCCGCTGTATCGCCCATCGCCGTTCCCCTTTGCGCAAGTGTGCGGCTGCGAGTAAGGGCTGGGACGATGGATGTTAAGACCCAATCGCTTGGCGAGGCGCCGCCTGCCGCATCCGGTAGCCGCACGGGCGATAGCTGGGGCGGCTTCGCGTGGTTCCTCGTCAAACTGCTGGCGCTGGTGCTGGTGTTCCGCACCTTCGTGTTCTCGCCCTTCTCGATCCCGTCCGAGAGCATGCTGCCGCGGCTGATGAACGGCGACTATCTGCTCGCCGCCAAGTGGCCCTACGGCATCTCGCGCCATTCGCTGCCTTTCGACCTGGCGCTGCCCGGCGGGCGGCTGCTGCCCGGTGTCCCCGAGCACGGGGACATCGTGATCTTCAAGCACCCCATCGACCGGCGCGACTACATCAAGCGCGTCATCGGCCTGCCGGGTGACCGGGTGGCGGTGGTGGACGGGCAGGTGATCCTGAACGGCGTGCGGGTGCCGCGGGTGCCGGCGCCCGACGTGCTGGTCCCGCTCTCGGCCAACACCGGCTGCGCCTGGGGCGGCGAGGCTGAGCCCGCTGCGGACGGCGCCGGAGAAGTGTGCCGATACAAGGCTTTTCGCGAGACCCTGCGCGGCAATCGCAACTACACCGTGCTCGATTTTGGCGCGGTGCAGGCCGACGCTTTTGCCGAAAAGGTCGTGCCGCAGGGCACCCTGTTCGTGATGGGCGACAACCGCGACAGCTCGATGGACAGCCGGTTCGAGGCCTCGGCGGGCGAGGGCGTGGGGTTCGTCTCGCAGGACCTGCTGGTCGGCCGCGCGGCGGTGATCGTGTGGTCGACCGACGGCAGCGCCGACTGGCTCAACCCCGTCTCGTGGTTTTCCGCCGCGCGCTGGGACCGGATCGGAACGGCGCTGTGAGCGGCACTCTCGCCCCCGAAGCCCGCGCCTGGCTCGATGAACAGGGCTTCGCGCCCGGTGCCGATGCCCCGTGGCTCGAAGCGCTGACCCACGGCAGCTTCAACGGATCGGGGGCCGAGGCTGCCGATTACCAGCGGCTTGAATTTCTCGGCGACCGCGTGCTCGGGCTGTCGGTCGCCGCATGGCTGTTCCGCGCCGGCGACGCGCCCGAAGGCCGCCTCTCGCAGCGCCTCAACGCGCTCGTCAGCGGGGCGACCTGCGCGCGGATTGCGCGGGCCATCGGCCTGCCGAAGCACATTCGCTTGGGCAAGCAGGCGCGCGATGATGGCGGGGCGGACAGCGACAAGATCCTCGGTGATGTGATGGAGGCGTTGATCGGCGCCTGCTTCATCGAACAGGGCTTCGATGCCGCGCAGGGCCTCATCTACCGCCTCTGGGCGCACGAGCTCGAAGGCGATGTCGGCAAGGCCAAGCATCCCAAGAGCGCGCTGCAGGAATGGGCCGCGGGCAACCGCCGGGCGACCCCGCTCTACGAGGTCACCGACCGCTCCGGCCCCGATCACGCCGCGCGTTTCACCGTGCGCGTCACCGTCCGCAACGTCGGCAGCGCCGAGGCGACCGCGACCAGCAAGGGCGAGGCCGAAAAGCTCGCCGCCAAGGCGTTTCTTGAGCAGTTCGGGTAAGTTTGTTCCCGAAATGTTTCACGTGGAAGCGAAGCTCTGCAAAGCAGAAACATCGCCCCTGCGGCCGAACGACAGCGCAACCACTTGCCGACCACATGACAACCACTTGCGCACGCCCTTCGACAAGCGCTGCTCGACCGGATATGAGCGCGCCATGACAGACACCCCCCCTTCCCAATCCTCGACCCCCACCCGCTGCGGCGTCGTTGCCGTTCTCGGCGCGCCGAACGCCGGCAAATCGACTCTCGTAAACCAGCTCGTCGGCCAGAAGGTCGCGATCACCAGCGCCAAGGCCCAGACAACCCGCGCGCGGATGCTCGGGATCGCGCTTCACGAGCTAGAGGGCGCGCCCACCCAGATGATTCTCGTCGACACCCCCGGCATCTTCGCCCCCAAGCGCCGCCTCGACCGCGCGATGGTCAGCGCCGCGTGGGAGGGCGCCGAGGCGGCCGATGCGGTGCTGCTGCTGGTCGATCCGATCAAGCAGCGCCGCCATGAATTGGAGCCGCTGCTAGAGACGCTCGCCGCGCGGCCCGAGCGCAAGATCCTCGTCCTCAACAAGGTCGACCGCGCCAAGAAGGAGCCGCTGCTGGCGCTCGCGCAGGAGCTGGCGGGCAAGGTCGATTTTGCCGAGATCTTCTTTGTCTCGGCGCTGACCGGAGAGGGCGTGGGCGAGCTGAAGGACCACCTTGCCGGTATGATGCCCGAGGGCGAGTGGATGTACCCCGAAGACCAGGTCTCCGACGCCTCCGAACGTCTGCTCGCCGCCGAAATCACGCGCGAACAGCTCTACCAGCAGCTCCACGAGGAACTGCCCTACGACAGCGCGGTGCGCCCCGAGAAATACGAAGTGCGCCCCGATGGCAGCGTCGAGATCCACCAGCAGATCGTCGTCACCCGCGACAACCAGCGCGCGATCGTGCTCGGCAAGGGCGGCTCGAAGATCAAGGCGATCGGCGCGGCCGCGCGGGCGGAGCTGATGGAGGTGCTCGGCGTGAAGGTGCACCTGTTCCTCCACGTGAAGGTGCTGGAGAACTGGGCCGAGGACAAGGAACTGTTCGAGGAAATCGGGCTCGATTGGGTGCGGTGATGGCTTTTGGCGTCGATCCGGCGATGGAGCGGTTTCGCTCCGACTACTTCGAGGAAAGGGACGGCCAGATGTTCCTGAAAATGCCCCACTTCAAGGGGCCGCCGATGCCGATTTCCTACGAGCTCTATCTCGAATTCTCCGCCAGGCAGGAAACCGTCAGCCAGATCGCCAAGGCCATCGGGATCATGTGCATGATGTCTGGCATCCTGTTCGGATCTTACCGCTGGCTTGCGTCGGATGACCTGCTGCAAATCTTTATTTTTACTGGCGCCGGCGTTGTCGTGGCAATGTTTGCCAGTGTCGGCATTGGCATTCTCGGGTCATCGCCGATGGGGAAGATCTATGGCACTTGGCTCAAGGCACAAAAGGCACAAGAAGCGGCCAGAGCCGACATCGACCACCTGTTTTGAGTAACGCTGCATACTCCGGCCCAGGGCTGACAAGGGGCCCAGCCGCTTGCAGCATCAGTGAGGCGAAAAGTCAGCCAAGCCCCGGATCAAGTCCGGAGTGACGGGTTTTGGACTTCGTTCAATCAATATCGTCGCCCCGTGCCTGACACGGGGCTTGGCTACTTCGGCGGAGCCTCAGGCGCGAACCACTGCTCCCACAGATCATCCCAATCGGGATTATCCGCCTCGATCAACGCGAACTTCCATTCGCGGCACCATTTGTTGACGAGCTTCTCGCGGGCGATGGCGCCTTCGATGGTTGCGTGGTGTTCGACATAGACGAGGCGACGCTTGCCGAAGTCGCGCACATGCTGCGAGCCTTGGCCCTCACGGTGCTGGTAGACGCGGCTGATGGCATCGGCAGTGACGCCGACATACATGCCGCCGCGATAGCGGTTCGCCATGATGTAGACCCAGCCGCCCTGTTCCATGCGGCTGTTATTGCGGTGATTATCGGAAAAGAAAAGCCTAGCCCCGTGTCAAGCACGGGGTGACGAGCTGGAGATTTTCACCCCCGCCCCAGCTTCTCCAGCTTCGCCTTCAGCGCAGCCTCATCAAACGGCTTGACGATGTAGTCATCCGCCCCCGCCGCGATGCCATCGTGGATGTCCTTGGCCTCGCCGTTCGAGGTGCAGAACACCACCACCGGCTCGCGCGGGGTGGGGATGGAGCGGAGCTTGGTGACGAATTCGATGCCGTCCATTTCGGGCATGTTCCAGTCGGTCAGCACCAGATCGGGCATCGACTTCTTGCAGCGGGCGAGCGCTTCTTCGCCGTTTTCGGCTTCGACGGGCACATAGCCCAGGCTGATCGCGATCTTGCTTGAAACCTTGCGGATCACGCGGCTGTCGTCGACGATCAGGCAGGTCTTGGTGACGGAGGCAGGCGCGGGCGTGCCGGCGTAGCGGTCGCGCATCGCCTTGGCGGCGGCGACGATGGCGGCGGTGTCGTCGGGATCGACCCCGCCCGCAGCGGCGGCAGGCGCGGCGGGAGCCTCGGGCGCGGCGGTGCCGGCCGCGATGCGCGCGGCGTCTTCCTCGGCGGCGGCGGCGAGCATCGCCTCGTTCTGGGCGAGCTTTTCGGCGAGGGTCTTGCCCTCCATCGGTGCGCGGCGATTAGGGCCGGTCTGGCGTTTGATCAGGTTCTGCACGTCAGCGGCCCCCACCCATAGCCGCGTAGCTCTGCTCATAGGCCTGCGCGGCGAAATCGTCGGAAAAAGGATCGTCCGCCTCGAGCGTGCCGACCATTTCGCCGGGCGTCACGCGGACGTGGAGATAGGGCATCCAGACATCGCCGAATTCGGCCTTCTGGTACCATACGTCGATCACGTCATAGCTTGCCCACATCCCGTCCGGCTCGCGCAGGCGCAGGCCTTCACCGATGCGCGGCACCGCGGCAAAGCGGATCCGGCTCTGGGTCTGGTGGGTTTCGTTCTGGACTTCGATTTCGATCACGGCGCAGCCCTCGTCTGGCGCCGGTTTTATCGGGCAAATGCTTTATGTTTGGTCAACAAACGCGCGACGGGAGCGGCGTTTTGCGCCGCCCCGCGCCTCACTTTGCCGCAGCCGCCGCTTTCTTCTTGGCGGGGGCCTTCTTTTTTGCAGGCGCCTTCTTGGCCGCAGCCTTCTTGGGAGCGGCCTTCTTCTTGGCCTTGCCCTTGGCCGGAGCCTTCGCCGCGCGCGCGTCGATGAGTTCGATCGCGGCTTCGAGCGTCACGTCCTCGGGCTTGGTGTCGCGCGGGATCGTGGCGTTGGTGGTGCCGTCGGTCACATAGGGCCCGTAACGACCCGGCATGACCTTGATCTCGCCCCCGCTGGTGGGATGCGGCCCGAGCGCCGCAATCGGCTCAGCCTTCCCGCGCCCCGCGCCCGCGCCGCCGCGATTGGCGGCCTCGGCAAGTATCGCGACCGCACGGTTCATGCCGACCTCGAACACCTCGCGGGTGTTCGTCAGCTTGCCGTACTTGCCGTCATGCCTGAGATACGGCCCGTAACGCCCGATATTGGCTTCGATCTCGAGACCCGTATCGGGGTGCGCGCCGATGATGCGCGGCAGATCGAGCAGCTTGACCGCCCAGTCGAGGCCGAAATCGTCGAGGTCCTTGGGGATGCTCGCGCGCTTGGCTTCCTTGCCGTCGCCCATCTGGACATAGGGGCCAAAGCGGCCGGTCTTGCGGTGGATGTCCTCGCCGGTTTCGGGGTGCTGGCCGAGGATACCGTCCTCCGCGCCGCCCTCGCCCTCGCCGCCCGGCTGGGCGAAGCGGCGGGTATATTTGCATTCGGGGTAATTGACGCAGGCGACGAAGGCCCCGAAGCGGCCGCCGCGCAAGCTCAGGCGCCCGTTGGCACGACCCTCGGTGGCGCAGAGCGGGCAATGGCGCGGGTCGCTGCCATCCTCCTTGGGCGGAAACAGAAAGTCGGCGAGGTATTCATCCAGCGCCTCGGTCACTTCCGAGGGGAGCTTCTCCATCACCTCGTCGGCCTTGGGCTTGAAGTCCTTCCAGAAGCGGGCGAGCAGTGCCTTGTAATCCTCGCGCCCGTCGGAGACGACGTCGAGTTCGTCCTCCATGCCGGCGGTGAAATCATAGGCGACATAGGTCGGGAAGAAGCGTTCGAGGAAGGCGGTTAGCAACCGGCCGCTTTCTTCCGCGAAGAAGCGATTTTTCTCCATGCGCACATAGGCACGGTCGCGCAGGGTCTGGATGGTCGAGGCATAGGTCGAGGGGCGTCCGATGCCGAGCTCCTCAAGGCGCTTGACCAGCGAGGCTTCGGAGAAGCGCGGCGGCGGCTGGGTGAAGTGCTGGGTCGCCTCGACCCCGCGCTTGGCGGGGGTGTCACCGGCCTTCATCTGCGGGAGCAGGCCGCCGTCCTCGTCCTCGCTATCGTCGAAGCCTTCCTGATAGACCGCGAGGAAGCCGGGGAACTTCACCACCTGGCCGGTGGCGCGCAGCTCGTGCTGGCCGGTCGCATCGCGCAGGGTGATGGTGGTGCGCTCCAGCTGCGCGGTCGCCATCTGGCTCGCCATCGCGCGCTTGAAGATGAGGTCGTAGAGCTTGCCTTCATCGCCAGCGCCAGCGCGTTCGCGGGTGAAATCGGTCGGGCGGATCGCCTCGTGGGCTTCCTGCGCGTTCTTCGCTTTGGTGCTGTAAAAGCGCGGCTTTTCGGGACGATAATCCTCGGAGAAGCGCGCGGCGATGGCATCGCGCGCGGCCATGATCGCGCTCATATCCATCTGCACGCCGTCGGTCCGCATATAGGTGATCGCGCCCGCCTCGTAGAGGCTCTGCGCGAGCCGCATGGTGTGCTGCGCCGAGAAGCCGAGCTTGCGAGCGGCCTCCTGTTGGAGGGTCGAGGTGGTGAAGGGCGGCGCGGGGTTGCGCTTCAGCGGCTTGGTCTCGACGCCCTCGACGGTGAAGCGGCCGCCCTCAACCGCAGCCTTGGCCTCCATCGCGATGCCTTGATTGCCGAGGCTCAGGCGCTCCAGCTTCACGCCCTTGAACTTGACGAGCCGCGCGTCGAAATCGGTGCCATCGTGCTGCATCTTGGCGAGCACGGACCAGTATTCCTCCGCCCGGAACGCCTCGATCTCGCGCTCGCGCTCGACGATCAGGCGCAGTGCGACCGACTGCACGCGGCCCGCGCTCTTGGCGCCGGGGAGCTTGCGCCACAGCACTGGCGAGAGGGTGAAACCGAACAGATAGTCCAGCGCGCGGCGCGCAAGGTAGGCATCGATCAGCGGTTGATCGAGCTCGCGGGGGCGCGCCATTGCCTCGGTGACGGCCTGCTTGGTGATCGCGTTGAAGGTGACGCGCTCGACCAGCTTGGGCAGCGCCTTTCTCTTGGCCAGCAGCTCCTGCACGTGCCAGCTGATCGCCTCGCCCTCGCGATCAGGGTCAGTCGCCAGCACGAGGCGCGAGGCGCCCTTGGCCGCATCGGCGATTTCCTTGAAGCGGCTCTGCTTGTCGCGGTAGAGTTCCCACTCCATCGCGAAATCGTCCTCCGGGTTCACGCTGCCATCCTTGGCGGGCAGATCGCGGACATGGCCGTATGAGGCGAGGACCTTGTAGTCCTTGCCCAGATACTTCTCGATGGTTTTGGCCTTGGCGGGGGATTCGACGATGACGAGCTGCATGGGGCTTGAAGAGGGTCCTTACGTGTGTACGCGCGA
>JAIYEK010000299.1 GCA_027487015.1 Erythrobacteraceae bacterium
CGCGCTTCATGCCCGCGTCTGTCACCAAGGTGATGACGCTCTACCTCGCCTTCGAGCTGATCGAGCAAAGGAGGCTCGATCCCGCGCAGGTCTTCGCCATGAGCCCCGCCATCGCACGCTACTGGCGGCGGGTGGGCTCGACCATGTTCCTCGATGCCGGCGAGCGGGTGCAGGTCGATGACCTGTTGCTCGGTATCGCCAATGTCTCGGCCAATGACGGGGCGGCGGTGCTGGCTGAGGGGCAGGCGGGGTCGGTCGCGGCGTGGACCGCGCTGATGAACCAGACCGCGCTCGGCCTCGGGATGACCGGGAGCCACTTCGAAAGCCCCAACGGCTGGCCCGACGAGGGGCGCACCTTCACAACCGCGAGCGACCTTGTCGCGCTCGCCCGGGCGATGATCACGCGGCATCCGGACAAGTTCGGCTACTACATCGGCCGCACCGGGTTCGACTACAAAGGCATCGCTCAGGTCAACCACGATCCGATGATCGGGCGGGTGCCGGGGGCGGACGGGATCAAGACCGGCTTCACCAACGAGGCGGGCTTCTCCTACCTCGGCACCGCGCGCCGCAATGGCCAGCGGCTGGTGCTGGTGCTGGCGGGCGTGCCGAACGGACGGCTGCGCGCGAAGATTGCGCGGGCCTATGTCGAGTGGGGCTTTGCCGCCTTCGAGCGCCGCCAGCTGTTCGCCCCGGGCGCGGTGGTGGGCGAGGCGCGAGTGCAGGATGGCGCGGCGCGTTCGCTGGCGCTGAAGGCGGCGGGGCCCATCGCGATCAACCTGCCCAAGGGCAGCAACAGCCCGCTTTCCGCGACGATCCGCTACGAGGGGCCGCTCAAGGCACCGATCGCGGCGGGGCAGGAGGTTGCCGTGCTCGAAGTCACGGCCGAGGGCGTCGCGCCCGCACGCATTCCGCTCTATGCGTCGGAGAGTGTGGACACCGCAGGGCCGCTTGACCGGGTCGTCAATGCGGCGCTGGGGATTTTCTCGTGACGGCGCCTGGCCGCTTTATCGCCTTCGAGGGCGGGGAGGGGGCGGGCAAGTCCACCCAGGCGCGGCTGCTTGCCGAGGCTTTGCGCGCGCGCGGGCTCACCGTCATCGTCACCCGCGAGCCGGGCGGCACGCCGGGCGCCGAGGCGATCCGCACGCTGTTGCTGTCTCCCCCCGGAGAGGCGTGGCCGCCTCAGGCCGAAGCCCTGCTCTTCGCCGCCGCCCGTGCCGATCATGTCGCGCATCTTATCCGCCCGGCGCTCGCCCGGGGGGATTGGGTGATCTGCGACCGCTTCGTCGATTCGAGCCGCGCCTATCAGGGCGGGGCAGGGGGCCTCGGCGACGATGCCATCACCGCGCTCCACGCCTTCGGCAGCAAGGGCCTGCGCCCCGACCGGGTGATCCTGCTCGAGGGTGACGAGACCGCCTTGGCCGACCGTCTGGCTACGCGCGGGCAAGCCGCCGACGCCATCGAAGGCCGCCCGGTCGAATATCACCGAGCTGTCGCCGCCGCCTTCCGCGCGCTCGCCGAGGCCGACCCGCAGGGCTTCGCCCGCATCGACGCGCTCGGCGCGCCCGAAGACGTCCACGCCCGCATCCTCGCCGCGCTCGGGGACCTGCTCCCGTGACCGACTGGCCCAACCACGCCGAAGCCTGGCGCGCCTGGCGCGACGCTCTGGCGGGCGAGCGGATGCATCACGGCTGGCTGCTCACGGGCAAGAGCGGCCTCGGCAAGCGCGACTTCGCGATGGCCGCCGCGCGCGAGCTGGTCGCCGAACCCGGCGTGCCGCAGCCGCAAGGCGGGCACCCCGACATCATCACGCTGACCTACGGCCCCAAGGACGACAAGGGCGAGAAGGCGCAGGCCGAGGGCAAGCCTTTCGAGCTCGCGCGCTCGATCCGCATCAAGCAGATCCGCGCGATGCAGCGCCGTTTGACCACCCGGCCGACACTGGGGAGCCGCCGCGCGATCATCATCGATCCGGCCGATGATCTCGAACGCAACGCCGCAAATGCGCTCCTCAAGAGCCTCGAGGAACCGCCTGCGGGGACCTTCTTCCTTCTCGTCACCCACCGCCCGGCTCGGCTGCTGCCGACGATCCGCTCGCGCTGCCGCACCCTGCGCTTCCCGGTGCTGACCGACAGCCAGCTAGGCGCGATGCTGCACGAAGCGGGGCTCCCGTCCGACGCTCAGGCGATTGCCGCGGCCGAGGGCTCCTTCGGCGCGGCGGTGCGCTTTGCCGAGGAAGACCTCGCGCCCATCGCCCGCGTGATCTCGGGGCTGCTGGCCGGCGGCGACAGCGGGATGACCGGGCGCGGCGAACTCGCCCGGCTGATTGGCCCGCGCGCCGGCCGCGAGCGCGTGCAAGCGGTGTTCGACCTTGCGCAGTCCCTCGCCGCCCGCGCCGCCCGCGCTGCCGAGGATCCCACCCGCCGCGCGCGGCTTATCGACGCCCACGCAGCCCTCGTCCGGCTCGCCGCCGAAGCGCCCACGGCCAATTTCGATCCCGGCCTGCTCCCCTTCGAGATCGGCAGCTTGCTTGTCGCCGCCGCCCCCGCTAGCGAACCGGCCCATGGCTGAGACGACCCCCTTCTACATCACCACTGCGATCAGCTACCCCAACGGGAAGCCGCATATCGGCCACGCCTATGAGGCGATCGCGGCCGATGTGATCGCGCGCTTCCAGCGCCTCCAAGGGCGCCGCGTCCGCTTCCAGACCGGCACCGACGAGCACGGCCTCAAAATGGCACGCAAAGCCGAGGAGCAGGGCCGCACGCCTTCGGATCTGGCAGACGAGATGTCGGGCTATTTCCGTGCAATGTGCGACGCGCTTGACGTGTCCTATGACCGCTTCATCCGCACGTCCGAACCCGATCACCACCGCGCCAGCCAGGCGATCTGGCAGGCGATGGAGGCATCAGGCGATCTCTACCTCGATCGCTACGAAGGCTGGTACTCAGTCCGCGACGAAGCCTATTACGACGAAAGCGAACTCACAGAAGGCGAGGGCGGCGAGAAGCTCTCCCCCCAAGGCACCCCGGTCGAGTGGACGGTGGAGGAAAGCTGGTTCTTCCGGCTTTCCAACTATCAGGACCAACTGCTTGAATTGCTGAAGACTCCAGGCTTTCTCGAACCGGCAAGCCGCCGCAACGAGATGATCGCCTTTGTCGAGCAGGGCCTGCGCGATCTGTCGGTCAGCCGCACCTCGTTCGACTGGGGCGTGAAGGTCCCCGGCTCCGAAGGCCATGTGATGTATGTGTGGGTCGATGCGCTCACCAACTATCTGACAGGGCTGGGTTATCCTGAGGACATGGGGGATTTCTGGCCCGCCAGCCTGCACCTGATCGGCAAGGACATCGTGCGCTTCCACACGATCTACTGGCCGGCCTTCCTGATGAGCGCGAAGCTGCCGGTACCGCAGAAGGTGTTCGGCCACGGCTTCCTGCTCAATCGCGGCCAGAAGGAATCGAAGTCGCTCGGCAATGTGACCGATCCGGTGGCGCTCGCGGAAACCTTCGGTGTGGATGCCTTGCGCTACTTCCTGATCCGCGAAGTCGCCTTCGGACAGGATGGCAGCTATTCGCCGGAAGCCATTGTTCAGCGGGCCAATGGCGAACTCGGCAATGCCTTCGGCAATCTGGCTCAGCGCACGCTCGGCTTCATCGCCAAGAACCTCGAAGGCTATCTTCCCGCAATCCGTGGGCACGACGCAGCAGACACCGCGCTGTTCGATACGGTCGACCGCGCGATCACCACCGACATTCCGCATGCCTTTGAAAGCCTTGCGCTCCAGCAGGCCGTCGAGGCATGGCTTCAGGCCGTGTTCGCCTGCAACGCCTATATCGACGCGCAAGCCCCCTGGACACTGCGCAAGACGGACCCCGAGCGGATGGAGACCGTGCTGGCCACGCTCTATATCTGTATTGCGCAGCTGGCCGTGGCGATCAGCCCGGTGATCCCGGCGAGCAGCACCAAGCTGCTGGATTTGCTCGGCGTTCCCGAGGATCTGCGCAATTTCGAAGGCATCCGCAGCCATTGGTATTCGCCGCTCGCGGAAAGCGATTACCAACTCGCCGCACCGACCCCGCTCTTCCCGCGGCTTGAGCTTCCCGCCGAGGACGCGTGATGCTGGTTGATAGCCATTGTCATCTGGAATACAAAGGCTTGGTCGAGGACCGTGAGGGTGTGCTCGAACGCGCCCGGGCCGCAGGGGTGGGGGCCTTCCTCAACATCTCGACCCGCCAGAGCGAGTGGGACCAGGTCGTCGCCACCGCCGCGCGGGAGCCCGATGTCTTCGCCAGCGTCGGCATCCACCCGCATGAGGCCGACGCGCATCAGGACCTGGGCCGTGCCGCGCTGCTCGAAGCCACCGGCCATCCCAAGGTCGTCGCGATCGGCGAAACCGGGCTCGACTACTATTACGACAAGTCGGACAGAGACGCCCAGAAGCGCTTGTTCCGCATGCATATTGATGTCGCGCGCGAGACGCAGTTGCCGCTCATCATCCACACCCGGGACGCCGAGGAAGACACCCACGCGATCCTCGCCGAGGAAATGGGGAAGGGGGCCTACCCCGCGCTGATCCACTGCTTCACCGCCTCGGCCGATTTCGCAGACAAGGTGCTCGCCCTGGGGCTCACTATTTCGCTCTCGGGGATCGTGACCTTCAAGAATGCCAAGGACTTGGCTGAGGTCGCCAAAGTCATCCCTGAAGACCGGCTACTGGTCGAAACCGACAGCCCCTTCCTCGCCCCCGTCCCGCATCGGGGGAGGGTGTGCGAACCGGCCTATGTCACGGATACTGCCGCTTTCGTCGCGGGCTTGCGCGGAACGGATGTGGAACACCTCAAGCGGGTGACCACCGCCAATTTCTTCAATCTTTTCCGCAAGGCGGTGCTGTGAAGTTGGTGATGCTCGGCTCGGGCACCTCGACCGGGGTGCCGCGGCTGGGCGGGCCGGACGGCGCGGGCGATTGGGGCGATTGCGATCCGGACGAGCCGAGGAACCGCCGCACGCGGGTCTCGATCATGGTCGAGAGCGACGAAGGCAAGCGGCTGCTCGTCGACACATCGTCTGATTGCCGCGCGCAGCTGCTCGCCAACAAGGTCGGCCATATCGACGCGGTGTTCTGGACGCATGACCATGCCGATCACTGCCACGGCATCGATGACCTGAGGGTGCTGCGCTACGGACGCGGCGGGCCGATCCCGGGCTTTGCCGAGACCGAAACCGTCCGGCGGCTGCGCCAGCGCTTCGGCTATGTCTTTGCAGGACAAGAGGGATATCCGACGATCTGCACGATCGACACGCTCGACCGGCTGCGGATGATCGCGGGATTCGGGGTCGATTGGTGCCAGATGGCGCATGGACCCGGCGAGACTACCGCCTACCGCTTCGAAGCCGATGGCAAGAGCATCGGCTATGCTACCGATTTCAGCGCCATTTCCAACGAGATGATCGATCTGTTCTACAACATCGACATCCTCGTGAGCGATTGCCTGCGCCGCGAGCCGCATCCGACCCATGCGCATCTCGGCATGGCGATCGAGCTTGGCGAAGCCTGCAAGGCCGGCCGCGTGGTGCTGAGCCATCTCGACAAGAGCATGGACTACGCCGCGCTGTGCGCAGAGGTGCCGGACTTCGTGACCGTGGGCTATGACGGGCTGGAGATGATCGCATGAACAGCGACTTGGTGTTGCCGCTGGTGGCAAGCGTCGGTTGGTTGATCCTCGTGATGAGTTCGCTGGCATCGCACCGGCTCGGTTGGGGGCAGCTGGTGAAGATGGCGCTCGCCTGGGTGGTGATTTTCGGCGGCATTTTCATGATCGTGGAGTGGTTCCTTTATGTGAAGGGCTCCGCTTCCTCGCTGGTCTGAATTTTACATAATATATATTATCCATCTTGAGGCACGGCATGAGCGACGCCCCCCACGAGCCCCCTATCGACCGTCTCCTCCACATCATGGCCCGACTGCGCGATCCGGCGCGCGGCTGTGACTGGGATCTCGCGCAGAACTTCGCGACGATCGCGCCGTACACGATCGAGGAAGCCTACGAGGTTGCCGACGCCATTGCCCGCGTTGACATGAAGGAACTGCGCGAGGAACTCGGCGATCTGCTATTCCAGGTCGTCTTCCACGCGCGCATGGCCGAGGAAGCCGGTCATTTCGCCTTCGATGATGTCGCAGCGGCCATCGCCGACAAGATGGAAGCGCGCCACCCGCATATTTTTAGCGACGCCGGCGGAAGGATGACCGAGGCGCGGTGGGAGGACATGAAGGCCTCCGAACGCGCGGGCAAAGGCGTTGCGAGCGCCTTGGACGGCGTGGCTCTGGCACTGCCGGCGCTGATGCGCGCCGAGAAGCTGCAGAAACGCGCGGCGCGCACCGGGTTCGATTGGCCCGATCCGTCCGGCTCCAAAGCCAAGATCGCCGAGGAAATTGCGGAACTTGAAGCCGCTTCTTCGGATGCGGACAAGCTCGAGGAAGCCGGTGACCTGCTGTTTGCCGCGGTCAACTTCGTGCGCGCCTACGGCATCAGTGCCGAAGACGCTCTGCGCGGCGCCAATGCCAAGTTCGAGGCGCGGTTCCGGGCGATGGAGACGCTGGCAGGGGTCGAGGACTTCCCAAAGCTGTCGCTCGATCAGCAGGAAGAGCTGTGGCAACAGGTCAAGAAGGCCTGACAAGTCTCAGACAAGGCTCGCGAATTGCCCCAGCTCCTTGGGGTTGAGCCGCACCGTCAGCCGCCGCATCGGGCCCGCCTCGCCGTCCCCGCCGTCATCATCGGCCAGCACATCGCCGTGCGCGTGGAGCCAGGCAATGCGGCGGCCATCGCTGACGGGCAGGAGAAAGCTCACCTCGCGCGCGCCGCCAGTCAGCAGGCGGGCGAGTTCGCCTTCGAGCAGGTCCACCCCCTCCCCCGTCGCCGCCGAGAGGATCACCGCCCCCTGCCCCGCTGAGGCCTCGCGCAATTCCTCAAGCGATTCAGCGTCCAAGAGGTCGCACTTGTTCCAGACTTCGAGGATCGGGATCGAGCTCGTCCCGGTCTCGGCATCGACCACGCCGAGATCGGCAAGCACGTCGAGCACCTGCTTTTTCTGCGCGGCGTGCGAGGGATTGGCCATGTCGCGCACGTGGCAAATGACGTCCGCCGCGGTCACCTCTTCGAGGGTCGCGCGAAAGGCGGCCACCAGCTGTGTCGGCAGGTCGGAGATGAAGCCTACGGTGTCCGACAGGATCGCCTTTTCCACCCCCGGAAGGCCAATCGCGCGCATCGTCGGATCGAGCGTGGCGAAGAGCAGGTCCTCGGCCATCACCTCGGCGCCGGTCAGACGATTAAACAAAGTAGACTTGCCCGCGTTGGTGTAGCCCACCAAGGCCACCACCGGCCACGGCGCTCTCCCCCGCCGGTCACGGTGCAGGGCGCGGGTCTTCTTCACCTGTTCGAGGTCACGTCGCAGCTTGCCCATGCGCTGGCGAATCATCCGCCGGTCCGCCTCGATCTGGGTTTCGCCCGGACCGCCGAGGAAGCCGAAGCCGCCGCGCTGGCGCTCAAGGTGAGTCCAGCTGCGCACCAAGCGGCTCTGCTGGTAATCGAGATGCGCCAGCTCGACCTGCAACCGGCCTTCCGCCGTCGCTGCACGCTCGCCGAAAATCTCGAGGATCAGCCCGGTGCGGTCGATCACCTTGCGCTTCAGCCGATCCTCCAGATTGCGCTGCTGGATGGGCGTCAAAGCGCCGTCGACGATCACCAGCTCGGCCTCGTGCTGCTCGCACCAGATGCCGATATTCTCGACCTGGCCGGAGCCGAACAGCGTGTTGGGCTGCATCTGGCGCACCGGCAGCACCGCCGAATGGGCGATCACCACGCCGATCGCGAGCGCAAGCCCCTCGGCCTCGGCCAAGCGCTCGGCCGGGTCGAGATCGTAGCGTAAGCTCCGGATGTCCGGACACAGGACAACCGCCCGCGCACCGCGGGTAACCTCGTCCTGAAACTCGCTGTCGAAGCTCAGTCGTCTATCCCGTCATGTTCGCCATCGTCATCATCATCGACGCTGAGGTCGACAGGCGATGCGGGCTGGATGGTGGAGACGGCATGCTTGTAGGCGAGCTGCACTGCGCCATCGCGCTCAAGCAGCATGCAGAACAGATCATAGGCGGCAATCCGCCCTTGCAGCATCACGCCGTTGACGAGGAACATGGTGACCTGCACCTCGGCCTCGGCGACGCGGCTCAGGAAGATGTCCTGCAGCATCTTCTGCTTCTTGCCGCCGGCCTGGCTGCCGAACTGCGCCGGGTCGAGCGAGGTGCCGGGCATGATCGTGCTGATCGCATGCTTGTAGACCAGCTGCGACTGGCCATCGCGGCGCAGCAAGATCGAGAAATTGTCGAACCAGGTGACGATGCCCTGCAGCTTCACACCCTTCACCAGAAACATGGTGACGGGAATCTTGTTCTTGCGCAGCAGGTTGAGGAAGGCGTCCTGCAGATTGCCGCCGTGGCGGACCGGGGCGCCGCCGCTCTTGCTTTCGCCTTCGGCGGGGGCCGCGGGGCGGGAAACCGGACGGGGGGAGAGCGTTCGCCCGCTGGACATGGTCGTGGCTCCTGTTTTTGGCGGCCGGCTTGTGCGCTGGTCCGCAGGGTTGAGGTCGCCGCGAAAAAGAAGCGGGGAATGGCGACCTCGATGCCTCCATAATGGCGTTTGCGTAGCTGCGGGACAAGGCTTGATTTTGCCCCGAATTGCTATGCGCGGCGTGCGACTAGTCGTCCTCGTCGCGCCGGTCGGCCATGCCGAGCAGCTTGAGCTTACGGTGCAGCGCCGAGCGTTCCATGCCGATGAAGCTCGCGGTCTTGGAGATATTGCCCGAAAAGCGGCGGATCTGGATCGAGAGATATTCGCGCTCGAAGCTGACCCGCGCCTCGCGCAGCGGCACGCCCATGATCGCGGTGAGGCTGTCGCTGGCCAGCCCGATCTGGCCGCCGATGATCTCCGGCGGGAGCATGTCGGGCTCGACCATGCCGAGCCGTTCGCGCGGGGTCATGATGATCGTGCGCTCGACGACGTTGCGCAATTGGCGGACATTGCCCGGCCAGTCATAGGCTTGCAGCGCCGCCATCGCCTCGGAGGAGATGTCGGGCGGGGCAAGGCCCTGATCGTTCGAATAGCGGGTGAAGAAATGCTCGGCGAGCGCAGGGATATCCTCGCGGCGCTGGGCGAGCGAGGGCAGCATCACGGGCACCACATTGAGGCGGTAGAACAGGTCCTCGCGGAACCGCTTCTCCGCCATCTCGACGGTAAGATCGCGCGTGGTCGAGGAGACGACCCGCACGTCGACCCCGATCTGCCGCGTGCCGCCAACCCGGACAAAACTCTGGTCGGTCAGCACCCTCAGGATCCGCGCCTGGGTGGACAGCGGCATGTCGGCAATCTCGTCGAGATAGAGCGTGCCGCCATCGGCCATCTCCAGCAGGCCGGGGCGCACCTGCTTGCCGTTCACTTCCTCGCCGAACAGCTCCTGCTCGAAGCGTTCGGGCGTGATGCGGGCCGAGTTGACCAGCACGAAAGCCCCGTTGGCGCGCGTGCTCCAGGCGTGGAGCAGGCGCGCGGCGACTTCCTTGCCCGCGCCTGCCGGGCCCGAGATCAGCACCCGGCTGCCGGTGCTCGCAACCCGCTTCACGGTCGCGCGCACCGCGTTGATCGCGGGCGAATTGCCGGTGAATTCGGCGTTGCCCCAGCTGCCTTCGCGCAGGCGCGAGTTTTCGCGGCGCAGGCGCTCGGTCTCGGTTGCGCGTTCGACGAGGAGCAGCAGGCGCTCGGCCTCGAAGGGCTTTTCGATGAAGTCCATCGCCCCGCGCCCGACCGCAGCGACCGCCGTGTCGATATTGCCGTGGCCCGAGAAGATGATCACCGGCAGGTTGGGCTCGCGCGCCTTGATCGCGTCGAGCAGTTCGAGCCCGTCCATCGCGCTGCCGTGCAGCCACACGTCGAGCAGCACCAGCGAAGGCCGGCGCTCGTCGATTGCGGCGAGTGCTTCGGTGCTGTCGGCGGCGGTGCGGCAGGCGTAGCCTTCGTCACCGAGGACGCCGGCCACCAGGTCGCGGATATCGCGTTCATCGTCGACGATCAGGATTTCGAGCGCCATCAGGCGGCTCCTTTACGGGTTGGTTTGAGGGGGGACGAATGCGGGATCATGCTGGCCCGTCTTCTATGGGCAAGGGGTCGCGCGCGAAGCTGAGGCTCACGCGGGTGCCGCCGCCGGCAGCGCTGGCAAAGCTCATGTCACCGCCGTGCTCGTCGACGATCTTGTTGACGATCGCGAGCCCGAGGCCGGTGCCCTTCTCGCGGGTCGTGACATAGGGCTGCGTGAGGCGTTCGGGATTGGCGGGAAGGCCGATGCCATTGTCCTCGATGGTGACGATGATCGCCCCGCCCGCATCGCGCCCCCCATCTCTCATTGTGACCGCGATTTCGCCGGCATAGGCGCCCTTGCCCTCGGCCGCGCGCGCCTCGACTGCCTCGACCGCGTTCTTGAGGACGTTGGTCATGGCCTGCCCGAACTGGTGGCGGTCGCAGCGGATCTCGCGGTCGATGAGCTCGGAGGAGGCGACAGAAAAGGCGATGCCGGAATGGGCGACTTCCTGCAGGAACACCGCCTGACGGACGAGATCGAGCGCGTCCTCGTCGCGGAACACCGGCTTGGGCAGACGCGCGAAGGAGGAGAACTCGTCGACCATGGTCCTGAGGTCTCCAACCTGCCGGACAATGGTGTTGGTGAGGTCGTCGAACAGCTCGCGGTCCTCTTCGCCCACCTGCTTGCGGTAGCGGCGCTTCAACCGCTCGGTTGCGAGCTGGATCGGGGTGAGCGGGTTCTTGATCTCATGCGCGATGCGGCGCGCGACGTCGGACCATGCGGCCTGGCGCTGGTCCAGCAGCTGGCGGGTGATGTCCTCGAAGGTGATCACGTGCCCCTCCTCGGTCCCCGGCGCGACCTTGACCGCAAGGGTCAGAAGCTCGGTGCCCTTGGCATGGGTGACGATCGCGCGCTCCTTGCCCTCGGCCACGACGCGGGCGAGTTCGGGAGCGAGCGTGTCGAGCGATTGGCCGAGTAGATCCTCGGGCAGTCCGTCATGCGCGAGCATGGCCTGCGCCGAGGAGTTCATCAGCGTCACCCG
>JAIYEK010000238.1 GCA_027487015.1 Erythrobacteraceae bacterium
ATGGCCGGCTTGGCGCCGCCCTTGCGGGCGAGCAGCGAGGGACCGAGCGAGGCGAAACCGGAATCGGACATGGCCGTCAGCGCCCGCCCTTACTGCGCCACACGGCGGCCGAAGCCACCTGCGGGACGCGGAACGCCGCCCATGTGCTGGTGGCCCGCGCCATTGGGGGCGGGGGCGAACACAGTGCGGCGGAAGTTCTTTTCGAGGCGATCGGCGATGTAGCGCCACAGCGCGGCGATCTCAGCGGCCGAGCGGCTCTCGGGATCGACTTCCATCACGGTGCGGCCATCGATCATCGAGGCGGCAAAATCGGTGCGGTGGTGGAGCGTGATCGGGGCGACGGTGCCGTGCTGCGACAGCGCGACGGCGGCTTCCGAAGTGATCTTGGCCTTGGGGGTGGCCGCGTTGACGACGAACACCAGCGGCTTGCCCGCACGCTCGCACAGGTCGACCGTGGCGCCCACGGCGCGCAGATCGTGCGGAGACGGGCGGGTCGGCACGACGATCAGTTCGGCGACCGAGATCACCGACTGGATCGCCATGGTGATGGCCGGAGGCGTGTCGATCACCGCCAGCTTGAAGCCCTGCTGGCGCAGCACCGCCAGATCATTGGCAAGGCGCGCGACGGTGGTCTGGGCGAAGGCGGGATATTCCGCCTCGCGCTCGTTCCACCAGTCCGCGAGCGACCCCTGCGGGTCGATATCGATCAGCACGACCGGTCCGGCGCCTGCGCGCTGGGCCTGGACGGCGAGATGTCCGGACAGGGTGGTCTTGCCCGATCCACCTTTCTGCGATGCCAAAGCGAGTACACGCAACGCCTGGGTCCCCCATGGATTGATCCGCTGCGAGCTGCCCGATTGCAGCGCCTGACAACGGCTGGATGGACACGGGATCGCAGGATACCCCTAATTTAGGGTTAACATGCTGGCCTTGCTCGCAATGCGTGTTGCGGCCGGGGGCGGCCCCGCCGGGCTGGAAGGGGCGGGGGAGGTGTGCAATAATTCGCTAACCGTATTTTGCTAGCAGCAGCACATACCCTCTCACGCTTCCGCTCACGTTAGCCGGGCACCAACAGGCGAGATACGATCGATGGCACGCTTCATGATGGCAGGATCCAAGAAGGCGATTTTGGCAGGCGCGGCTCTGGCGGGCGCGCTGCTGGTGGCGGCCCCCGCGGTTGCGGACGTCAAGGCCGGGGTCGATGCGTGGAGCGCAGGCGATTTTGCCCGCGCGGTGGTGGAATGGCAGGGCCCGGCTGCGGCTGGCGATCCCGATGCCTTGTTCAACCTTGCCCAGGCCTACCGCCTCGGCCGCGGGGTTGAGACCGACAATGCCCGCGCGCGCCAACTCTATGAGCAGGCCGCTGCGCTCGGCCATGTGAAGGCTGCCGACAATTTCGGGCTGATGCTGTTTCAGGAAGGCGAGCAGCAACGGGCCATGCCGCTGATCAAGGCGGCTGCCGACCGCGGCGATCCGCGCGCGCAATATGTGCTGGGCCTCTCGCACTTCAACGCCGATTACGCCCCGCGCGACTGGGTGCGCGCCTATGCGCTGATGACGCTGGCGAACGGTGCCGGCCTGCCGCAGGCGCGCGATGCGCTGGCGCAGATGGACAAATATGTGCCGCAAGCCCAGCGCGTGCAGGCCCAGTCGCTCGCTCGCGAGCTCGAGGCAGGGGCCAAGGCGCAGCGCCAGACCGAACTCGCCGCCGCCGAACTCGGAAGGCCCGCGGCTGCTGCGGTGGTTCCGGCCGTTGCGACTCCCAAGCCGGCGCCCAAGCCGCCTGTCGTGACCGTCGCCGCCGCCGCGCCCAAGCCGATGGGCCTGCCGCCCGCGCCCAAACCGCTTGCCCCGGCTCCGGCTCCGGCCCCGGTGCAGGTCACGATGGCTTCTGCACCCAAGGGTTCGACCGTAACGCCCGTGCCCGCCGCGCTTGCTCCCCGCAAGCAGGGCACCTGGCGCGTCCAGCTCGGCGCCTTTGGGGTCGCCGGGAATGCCGACAAGCTGTGGAGCCAGCTCGGCGGTCATGCCGCGCTCGCCGGCACCCGCAAGACGCTGGTGCCATCGGGCAACCTCACCCGCCTGCTCGCCACCGGCTTTGCGAGCGAGGCCGAAGCCGGCCGCGCTTGTGCTGCCCTCAAGCGCGAAGGCAAGGCCTGCGTCGTCGCCGGACAGGGATAAGCCCACGGACCGCCGCTGCGGATCGACCGGCGGCCCTTTCCAAGTCCTCGCGAATCGCTAATCTCCCCGGGCAACCTACTGGCTCGGGGGATCAGCCATGAACGACACGCTCTCGCCTTACGCGACCCAAGACGTTTTCGGCGACGGGGAAGGCACTGTCGCGCCGGTCGCTGCCGCGCAGCGGATCGACACGCTCGATTTCATCCGCGGCATTGCGGTGATGGGCATCCTGTGGGCGAATATCGTCGCCTTCGGCCAGCCCTTCGAGGCCTACATGTACCCGGCCGCCTTCCGCACCGATCCGGGCGATCCGGGCGGGTGGCTGTGGATCACGCAATTCGTCCTGATCGACGGCAAGATGCGCGGGCTGTTCACTCTGCTGTTCGGAGCGGGGATGTACCTGTTCATGGAGAAAGCCTGGGCCCGCGGCGCGACCTGGCGCTTGCAGGCGTGGCGGCTGGTGATCCTCGCCGCGTTCGGGCTGTTCCACTTCTTCTTCATCTGGCCGGGCGACATCCTGTTCTTCTACGCCGCGTTCGGCCTGCCAGTGCTCGCCTGCACAGGCTGGTCGGCCAAGTCGCAGCTGTGGACCGGCCTTGTCGGCTACATGGTCGGCGTCATTTTCTATGCGATCGCCGTCAGCCTGCCTTGGGCGGTGGTCGACACGCCCTTTGGCACCAGCTCGCCCGACTTCGCCGAAATGCGCGCCGGGATGATCGCCGGGATCGACACTACCATCGCCCGCGGCGCGATCCCGGGCGATGCGATCGCTGCGGGCGATTATGGCGGGCTGCTCGCCCACCGCTTTGCCGAGCAGTGGTATGAGCCATGGACCAACCTGCTGTTCTTCTTTCTTGAATCGATCCCGCTGATGCTGATCGGCATGGCGCTTTACCGCATGGGGTTCTTCAGCGGCACCTTCAACCGCGCCAAGATGATCGGCTGGGGCTGGGCGGGGCTGATCGTCGGCGCGCTCGCGCATCTGGGAATCGCCCTCGTGGTCAAGGAGGGCGGCTTTACCTTCTACGGCACGCTCGCCGGGTTCATCGCGTGGAGCCCGCTGCCGCGCCTGCCGATGGTGCTGGGTCTGGCCGCGCTGATGGTGGTCTATGCGCCATCGGCGAGCGGCTGGCTGGGCGAACGCATCCGCGCGGCGGGGCGGGCCGCCTTCACCAATTACCTCGGCACCTCGATCCTGATGATGTTCATCTTCCACGGCTGGGCGCTGGGCCTGTTCGGCGCGCTCAACCGTCCGCAGCTTTACTTGGTGGTGCTGCTTTCGTGGGCAGTGATGCTGGCATGGTCCAAGCCATGGCTTGATCGCTACAACTACGGTCCGCTGGAGTGGCTGTGGCGGAGCCTGACCTACGGACGGGCATTTCCGCTGCCCAGGTAATTTTCCTACTTGTTATTGAGAGTAGTTCGCATATCTTGGATCCTCCAAACGCTTCGCAGGAAAGATTCGCACGCTCATGTACATCTGCATCTGCAATGCCATCCGTGAGAATGATTTGCGCAAAGCCGCGCTGACCTGCGACGGCGATGCGGAAGCGACCTATGCCTGCCTCGGCAAGCGCCCCAATTGCGGCCAGTGCCTTGAAGAGGCGCAGGAAATCATCGACGCCGAGCGCACGGCGGCGAAGTGCGACTTCCTCGCAGTAGAAGCTGCCTGAACCGCGATTGCGAACGCCTCGCAAGCTTCTGATTAATAACGAATTTTGACGTCCGACCCCTTGCGGACAGGCCCCGGCAGCGTCTACAATGGCGCCAATGCCGCAACCCGGCTTTGACA
>JAIYEK010000062.1 GCA_027487015.1 Erythrobacteraceae bacterium
CATCTGGTCGCGGGTCCAGCCGGTGAGGGTTGCGGCTTCGGCCATGCGAGGAAACTCCTGAATTTCTAGCGGAAGTTGAGAACGAGGAATTCGAATTCGCCGTGGCGCATGATGCCGTCCGCGTCTTCGTCAAACCACGCGACGATATAGAGCGGCCCCTTGGCGTTGCGCATCGGGATTTCCTGCCATTCGCCTGCGGAATCCTCGCCCCCCAGCATCGAGAAGGTGATGCTGTGGCGGCAGCGGTCCGGCCCCAGCCTGATCCCGTTGAGGTAATGGTGCCCGTCGTCCCGCAGCATCAGCACGCCCGATCCGGCCGAGGTGTCGGCCATGGCAGTATAGCGACCGAAGTAGAACGGCAGTTCAGCCGGAGGCTCGGGCATTGCGCGCGCAGCGGGATTGGCGGCGGCGAAGATGCTGTCGTCGGTCCATGCCGTGAGCAGATAGGTGTCATCATCCCCGCGCACCGGCAGCAGGATGGTGAAGGGCGCGCGCTTCAGCCTCACTTCGCTGCCCAGCATGTCGCTGCGGACCAGCGGTACATCGGCCCCGCCTTGTTCGAACCTCAGAGCGAGCCAGGGAGAATGCGCCAGCGGCGTGCCCTCGGCCGCCAGCGGGCCAGGGACGGCCATGAACGTCCCGGCCAGCAGCGCGAGGCGGCGCAGGGCGACGATCATGGCCTTACTTGCCCAGCAGCGGTTCGACCAGGAACCAGCCGTCGCCAATCAGCCGCTCGATCCCCGCACCGGCTTCGGCATTTCGCAAGTATCTGAAACGAATGTCGAAATCGGGGCGCTCGTCGCCGGCGATGGCGACGATGCAGGTGATTGCCGAAAGGCTGGCGAGGCGCTGGGCCTTGGCGTCGCCCTCGTCGCGGCGCAGCGCAAGAATGTCCTGCCCGCGCGGATCGAGCCCCGATTGCTCAAGCGCGCTGCGCAGGGCACCCGACTGCGTGGTCGAAAGCTCCGAAAGCCACGCGATCTCAACCCCCGCCTCGCGCAGTACCGCAAGGCCGAGCGCAAGCCCGGGAAGCTTTTCGGGGCTCGCCGGCGGCGCAAAGGTGCCGCCGACCGGATCGAGATCGATCACTGCGACCAGCTGCTCGCCGGCCGAACACCGGCGGCGCTTGCCGTCAAGCGCGATCGGATCGCTGAGGATCGCCGAGGGCAGCTCTGCGCCCTGCCCGGCCTGACGGGCAGACGTCTGCGCATAGCGCACGAACCGCGCGAAGTTCGCCTGCCCGGGCGCCAGCGGTTGCGCGGGATCGGGATAGGGAGTGAGCGGCCCGAGGGTCGCCGCCGCGGGGACGAGAGCAACTGCGGGCGGGGGCGTGGGCGCGGGTGTCGGCTCAGGGGCCGGTGCCGCTGTCGGCGTCGGGGCCGGGGCCGCTGTCGGGGTCGGTGCCGGGGTCGGTGCCGCTGTCGGCGTCGGCGTCGGTATCGGCGTCGGTGCCGGTGTCGGTGCCGGTTCCTGTTCCGGACCGACGGGGAAGCTCGGCATGATCACCGGGAGTGACGGCTCGGGCAGGGGGGGCGAGACGGTTACGGTCGGCGTCGGGCTTGCCGCAGGCTCCGGCGCCGGGCCAGCAGCCGGATCAGCAGAAGGAGCGGGCACCTGTTCGGGCGCAGCTTCCTGCTTGTCGTCGTCCTTCAGCACCTTCCTGCCGACCATCGTCGACCCCGCGATCACCGGGATCACCGCGGCCACGCAGCCCGAAAGCGCCGTTCCCGCGGTCAGCGCCAGCAGCGCCGCAAGCCTCTTGTCCATCACGCCGTCTCCCTCTCCCGTACGGTGCGGAATTCAATCTTCTTGTCGTAAGGCGCGCCCAGCACAATCCGGTTCACGAACACGCCCGCCAGATGGATCTGATCGGGGTCGAGGCTGCCCGCGGGCACCACTTCCTCGACCTCGGCGACACACACCTTGCCGCAGGTGGCGGCGGGCTGGTTGAAATTGCGCGCGGTCTTGCGGAACACGAGGTTGCCGGTGGTGTCGGCCTTCCACGCCTTGACGATGGCAAGGTCGGCGAAAATCCCGTGCTCGAGGATATAGGTCTGCATCATCCCGTCACGATCGGGGAAGTCCTTGTGTTCCTTGCCCTTGGCGACTTCGGTGCCGACCCCGGTGCGGGTGTAGAAGCCGGGTATGCCCGCGCCGCCAGCCCGCATTCGTTCAGCCAGCGTCCCTTGCGGGCAGAACTCGACCTCGAGCTCTCCGGCGAGGTACTGCCGCTCGAACTCCTTGTTCTCGCCCACGTAGGAGGAGATCATCTTCCTCACCTGCCGCGTGCGCAGCAGCTTGCCGATGCCCTCGTTGTCGATCCCGGCATTGTTGCTGGCGAAGGTGAGGTTCTTCACCCCCGAATCGCGGATCGCATCGAGCAGCCGCTCGGGCAGGCCGCACAGGCCGAAGCCTCCGGCCGCGATCAGCATGTCATCGCGCAGCACGCCGGCGAGCGCGCTGGCGGCGTCGGGATAGAGCTTGGTCATGGGAACCGGCTGCCTCTCGTGGTGTCGCGCAAGGTGTATCCCTTATGTCGGGATCGGGACGGTGATTAGAGCGTTCGGGGGGCGCTGTCACGCCTCGCGAGTCGCCAAGCCGAATCACCTTTCATGTTGCGACGCAATACGGTCACAAAGGGGTTTTCTGCTCAAATTTTGAGCGTGTGCCGCTCATTTGGGCAGAAATATGCAAGTTTGCGCACAAATCTGCACCAGAATGGGGGTTAGTTGCGTTCTTTGCATTCAAATATGCGCCTTTCGCACTTGCACAATCGGCACATCTGCGGCAATTGCAAGGTGCCTTTCAGGCATCCTCTCCCAAACTTTCCAGCCCGGCACCTAGTGCCGGGCTTTTTTCTTGCCCGGCGAGCGCTCGCCAGGCGCGGCCCGTCGCCGATTGCATTCATTGCCCCCCATTCCTAGCTAAACGGTCACTCACCGCTTGGACAGGACTGCCCCGATGGCCGATGCCGAAACCGCCTCCCCGATCCGCACCGTGCGCCTGCAGGTGGCGCCCGCGCGGCAGGAGGAATCGGGGGCCGGCATCGCGCGCATGCCGCGCTCGGCCTTCCAGAAGCTCGGCATCACCGAGGGCGATGTGGTCGAGATCCGCGGCAAGCGCACCACCGCCGCAATCGCCATGGCCGCCTACCCCGAGGACGACGCGCTCGACGTGGTGCGCCTCGACGGTCTCCAGCGCGCCAATGCGCAAGGCGGCTCGGGCGAGCATGTCGAGATCGCCCGCGGCGAATCGCGCCCCGCCACCCGCGTGGTCTTCGCTCCTGCCCAGCGCGAGATGCGCCTGCAGGGGCCGACCCAGGCGCTGAAGCGCAACTTCTTCCGCCGCCCGCTGGTGGCCGGCGATCTCGTCGCGACCACCGGCCAGCAGCCGGTCGACAACATGCCCGCCGACGTGCGCCAGCTGCTGCGCGCGCCCGCCTATGCGCTGACGCAGATCCGCCTGACGGTCGCCTCGACCAGCCCCAAGGGCCTCGTCCATATCGACGAGAACACCGAGGTCGAGCTGCGCGCCGAGTTCGAGGAACCGCGCGACGGCCGCGCGGTGGTCAACTATGACGATGTCGGCGGGATGGAGGAAACCATCCGGGCCTTGCGCGAAATGGTCGAGCTGCCGCTTCGCTATCCCGAGCTCTTCATTCGCCTCGGGGTCGAGCCGCCCAAGGGCGTGCTGCTCCACGGCCCGCCGGGCACCGGCAAGACGCGCCTTGCGCAAGCCGTCGCCAACGAGAGCGACGCCGAGTTCTTCACCATCAACGGCCCTGAGATCATGGGCTCGGGCTATGGCGAGTCGGAAAAGCGCCTGAGGGAAGTGTTCGAGGAAGCCACCCGCGCGTCGCCTGCGATCATCTTCATCGACGAGATCGACTCCATCGCCCCCAAGCGCACCCAAGTACCGGGTGAGGCGGAGAAGCGGCTTGTCGCCCAGCTGCTCACTCTGATGGACGGGCTGGAAAAGCGTGCCAACCTCGTTGTCATCGCCGCGACCAATCGTCCCGATGCCATCGACGAGGCATTGCGCCGTCCGGGCCGCTTCGACCGCGAGATCGTGATCGGCGTCCCCGACCAGCGCGGGCGGCGCGAGATTCTCAGCATCCACACCCGCGGGATGCCGCTCGAAAGCGCGGTCGATCTGGATGAGCTGGCGCGTGTCACCCACGGCTTCGTCGGCGCGGATATTGCCGCACTGGCGCGCGAAGCGGCGATCGAGGCGGTGCGGCGGATCATGCCGCGCCTCGACCTCGACGAACGCACCGTCCCCCCCGAGGTGCTCGAAGACCTCTGCGTCACCCGCGACGATTTCCTCTCCGCCCTGAAGCGCGTCCAGCCCAGCGCGATGCGCGAGGTGATGGTGCAGGTGCCCAACGTCGGCTGGGACGACATCGGCGGCATGGGCGAGGCAACCGACAAGCTGAAGGAAGGCATTGAACTTCCCCTGAAAAACCCTGACGCTTTCCGTCGCCTGGGCATCCGCCCCGCCAAGGGCTTCCTGCTCTATGGCCCCCCCGGCACGGGCAAGACCCTGCTGGCCAAGGCGGTCGCCAAGGAGGCCGAGGCGAACTTTATCTCCATGAAATCGAGTGACTTGCTGTCCAAGTGGTATGGCGAAAGCGAGCAGCAGATCGCCAAGCTCTTCGCCCGCGCCCGCGCGGTCGCGCCTTGCGTCGTCTTCATCGACGAGATCGACAGCCTCGTCCCCGCCCGCGGCTCAGGCCAGGGCGAGCCGCAGGTCACGGGCCGCGTGGTCAACACCATCCTCGCCGAGATGGACGGGCTCGAGGAACTGCAATCGGTGGTGGTGATCGGCGCGACCAACCGCCCGACGCTGGTCGACCCCGCCCTCCTGCGCCCCGGCCGCTTCGACGAGCTGATCTACGTTGGCACCCCCGACATGTCCGGGCGCGAGCACATCCTAGGCATCCACACCGCCAAGATGCCGCTCGCCGATGACGTCAACCTCGCCGCGCTGGCCGCCGAGACCGAGCGCTTCACCGGCGC
>JAIYEK010000338.1 GCA_027487015.1 Erythrobacteraceae bacterium
CGCTGCGACATCTACACCGATGTCGACGGCGTCTACACCACCGACCCGCGCATCGTCGCCAAGGCGAAGAAGCAGAAGGCGGTGACCTACGAGGAAATGCTCGAACTCGCCAGCGTCGGGGCCAAGGTGCTCCAGACCCGCAGCGTCGGTCTTGCCATGAAGGAAGGCGTGCGCGTGCAGGTGCTATCGAGCTTCATCGGCGAAGGCGCCCCGCCTGCCGATGATCTGCCCGGGACAATGATCGTCTCGGATGAAGAAATGGACGAATTGGTGGAGAAGGGCCTGATGGAACGCCAGCTTGTGACCGGCATCGCGCATGACAAGAACGAGGCCAAGGTGATCCTCACCCGCGTGCCCGACCGGCCGGGCGCGGTGGCGAACATCTTCGAACCGCTCGCGGCCGCCAGCATCAATGTCGACATGATCATCCAGAACGTCGGCCGCGACAAGGGCGAGACCGATGTGACCTTCACCGTCCCCCAGTCGGACCTCGCCCGCGCGCAGGCGCTGCTGGAGGACCGGCGCGGCGAGATCGGCTTCAACCGCATCATCACCGACAGCAAGATCGCCAAGATCTCGGTCGTCGGCGTCGGCATGAAGAGCCACGCGGGCGTCGCCTCTTCGATGTTCCGTGCCTTGAGCGACCGCGGCATCAACATCCAGGCGATCTCAACCAGCGAAATCAAGATCAGCGTGATGATCGACGAGGACGAGACCGAACTCGCGGTGCGTGTGCTTCACACGGCTTACGGTTTGGACGCCAAGGACTGATCGTAATTCCTGAGCGCCAGCCAACGTCCCATCCGGGCATAGGGGTGCTCGCCATCGGTATAGGGCCCGGCGCGGCGCTCCTCGGTCGCTAGTGTCAACCCGCCGGTGCTGAAGGCCGCGTCGCTTGCGAGGTGCGAGGGAAAGAGGAACGGCGGGATGATCGGCACCCCAACGACCGCCGCGGTGCGCCGCGCGATCACCTCGCTGCCGCGCAGGATTTCATCGGCCGAGGGACGCAAGGTGTAATCGGCGCGAGTGGCAGGTGCGCTCGTCACCAGCCGTTCCGGCCCGGCGAGGCGCGTCTGCCACAGCCTGTCCACGGCGCCGCTGTCGGCCCCGCTTGCGCCCCATCCGACAAACCCGCCGGGATTGCGCGGCTGGGCCACCGCCGCCGGATCGGCATCCTCGCGTGCCACAAGGCGGAAGGTGGTCGCCCCCTCCGGGTCAGCCACGGTGACCGAGGTCACGCCCTCCATATCGAGCACCGCGAGACACAGGTCATCGCAGGCGCGTTTGTCGAAGGCATAGGGCTCCTCGATCCGCACCTCGCCCGCGAGCGCGATGCGTGCCGGCGGGATGACATCGGGCACGCCAGCGCGCCGCTCGAACTCGGCGATGGCGGCAAGCCGCACCGGCAGCACCGCGAGGCTCCCCAGCGCGACCACGATCACCAGCGCGGTGCCACGCGCCAGCCACACGCGCCGGATCGGCAGGATCGCCGCGACGCCCCATACCGCCAGCAGATAAAGGAACAGCGACGGCGTCAGCAGCAGCAGGACGACCGGCGGGATGAAGGCGAAGAAGCCGATCACATCGCCCAGCAGCAGCGTCAGCCCTGCCAGAATGCCCGTGATGATCACCGCCCACTTCATCGCCTGCGCTTCCCCTTGCGACTTGCCCGTTAGCTGAAAGATAGCCCGATACGTCCGGATTAACCAATCCGGGTTACCGCATCTTAGGAAAATCGGCCGGAGTGTAGGCGGGCTCATCCCCGAGCTTGGAGCCCCTTTGCCATGGCCATCAAGGCCCATCTTGACCAGCAGCCCATTGCCGCACTTACCGCAGATAGCCAACGCGGTGCCCCGCGCCGGGCGCTGTGGCTGGAAACCAGCGGCTTCTTTGCCGGCGCGGGTGAAGCCAATGTCACGATCCACAACATCTCGGCTGCCGGCCTGCTGCTCGAGACTGGGGTGGTGCTGGAGGAGGGAGACCAGCTCGCGCTCGATCTTCCCGAAGCGGGCGCGGTCATCGCCACGGTGGTGTGGCGCTCGGAGCAGCTCTACGGCTGCGCCTTTGCCGCCCCGCTCAACGCCGCCGCGCTGGCTGCAGCGCAGCTTCAGGGCTTTGCGCCGGGCGTGCCGACGCGGCCGCAAGCCGTTCCGCCCAGCGGGGGAAGCGCGCTGCCAGCCGGCGCTGCGACCGGAGAAGCGCTTGGCCCGCGGCTCAACCGGCTGCGGCACGAGGCGGGGCTGACGCTCGCCGATGTCGCCGGAGCGCTCGGTGTCAGCAAGCCGACGGTGTGGGCGTGGGAGAAGGGCAAGGCCCGCCCGCTGCCCGAACGCCTCGGCGCGATCGCTGCGGCGTTAGGCGTCGAACCCGAGGTGCTCGCCGCCGCCCCCGCCTCGCGCGAGATCGAGGGCGTGATCGCCGAGTGCCGCGCGCGCATTGCCGAGGCCTGCGGCACCGCGCCGGAAGCCGTCCGGATCATGATAGAATTGTAACCCGCGCCGAGTTCCCGAAGCTAGAAGCCCCTACCTACTGCGCCCAATACGTATTGGATGGGCTGCCCCAATGGAAAATTATGGTAAACGAAATCCGGAGGTGATTCGTTTTTTAGTCAAGTAACATTACTTAACTTACTAAACATTGCGAAGTCTTCGGGAAAACAGGGGAACGTTTTCTTATAGTCGAACCTTGTTAGTTACCAAGTAATTCTGACTAGGAGCGAGTTGGCGAATCTTTCGTTGGACCGCTGGGGCACTGTCGGCATGAAAATTGGTTTGAATGACGTCGAAGGGCATGTTCTGCATGGCCTGTTGGAAGAAACGTCCGGTGATATCGTGATCAGGCTCGACCGGCACGGTTTCATCATCCACGCATCCGCGAACATCGCCGAGCTGGGATCGGATCTCACCGCCGCGCTGCTGCCGCCGCACATCACCGATCTGGCCGCGCGCGATCATGCCGCCTTTCTCGGCGAGCATGTCACGCGCGGACTTTCCGGCTGCAAGCAGGTGGGCTGGATCGAGTTTCCGGTGCTCGCCTGCGCCGATCGCGGAACGCCGCGCGAGGCGCATTTCCCGCGCTGGTATGCGCTGACCCTCAAGCCGATGTTCCATCCCGACGGCACGCCCGACGGGGCGATGTGCCTGATGCGCTCGGTCCAGCAATTGCGCAGCCTCGAAGGCGAGCTCCACGCCCGCGCGGTCACCGATCCGCTCACCGGCCTCGCCAACCGCACCGCCTTCTGCGCGAGCCTCAGGCGCCACCTGGCGCGCGGCGGCGGGCAGATGGTCGCGGTGTTCGCGGTCGACAACATGCGCGCGCTGCTGATGCAATATGGCCAGCGCACCGCGGACGAGGTGCTGTGGGGGTTCGCCAAGTTCCTCGAAACGATGGCCCAGACACCGACGACGCCGGGCCACGAACTGGCCCAGCTCGATGGCGAGCGCTTCGCGGTGCTGCTGCCCGACATGACCGCAAGGGCCGCGCGCGAATGGGCCGATGATGTGATCGAAACCTTCGCAGGTCTCGCCGCGCCCGCCTCCGCCAAGGCGCCGCAACTGACCGCGAGCGCGGGGCTGGCGCGGGTCGAGTGCACGGTCGACTGGACCCTGCGCGAGGCAGAGCTCGGCCTGGTGCTGGCACGCGCGGGCGGCGGACGGCAGGTGGCCGTGGCGGGGCATCGGCGCGCGGCCTAACTGGACTCGCGCGGTCGGTTCGCTAAATCGCCCGCATGAGCCATATTGCCACCATCCTGCTGCTCGGTTCGGGCGAGCTCGGCCGCGAATTCGTCATCTCCGCCAAGCGCCTCGGGGCGCGGGTGATCGCCTGCGACAGCTATGACAATGCCCCCGCAATGCAGCTCGCCGACGCGCGCGAGGTGTTCTCTATGCTCGACGGCGAGGCGCTACGCGCAGCGGTGGAGAAGCACCGCCCGGACCTCATCGTCCCCGAGATCGAGGCGATCCGCACCGAGGTGCTGGGCGATCTGGAGGCTGAAGGCTTCACCATCGTGCCCTCGGCCCGCGCGGCGCAGCTCACCATGAACCGCGATGCGATCCGCGATCTGGCGGCGGGCGAGCTGGGCCTCGTTACCTCGCAATACGGCTATGCGGAGAGCTTTGCCGAGGCGCAGGATGTGGCCGCGCGGATCGGCTACCCGCTGGTGATGAAGCCGGTCATGTCCTCATCGGGCAAGGGCCAGAGCAAGGTCGACACGCCTGAGGCGCTTGAGGCCGCGTGGGACTATGCCGTCGCCAATATGCGCGGAGACCGGGCGCGGGTGATCTGCGAGCAGTTCATCGCCTTCGATTACGAGATCACACTGCTGACAGTTAGGCACGCAGGCGGCATCACCTTCTGCCCGCCGATCGGCCACCGACAGGAACGCGGCGATTATCGCGAGAGCTGGCAGCCCGCTGCGATGTCCTCCGCTGCTCTGCTGAAAGCGCAGGACATGGCCGCGAAGGTCGTCATGGCGCTGCAAGGCGGCGGGCGCGGCTGGGGCCTTTATGGCGTCGAGTTCTTCGTAAGGGGCGAAGAGGTGATCTTCTCCGAACTGTCTCCCCGCCCGCACGACACCGGGATGGTGACGCTGGCGAGCCAGGACCTGACCGAGTTTGACCTGCACGCGCGCGCGATCCTCGGCCTGCCGTTGCCGGCAGAAATCGCGGCGCGCGCGGCAGCCTCCGCCGTGATCCTCGCCGACCGTGACAGCACAAGCTTCGCATTCGAGGGGCTGGCTGACGCGCTAGCGCTCGGCGATGTCGATGTGCGGATCTTCGGCAAGCCCGTCACCCGGCCCTACCGCCGCATGGGCGTGGCACTGGCCCGCGCTGGCGACGCGCCTGCGGCCGTGGAGCTTGCCAAGGCAGCGGCGTCGAAGCTGCGGATCGTCTACGACTGACGCGAAAAGGGCGGCCGCGCCATCTCGCGCGACCGCCCTTCGAACTATTCAAGCAGCGATCAGAGCCCGGCGAGCACCGCAAGCTTGGTCGACAGCACCGCCACGCGGCGCGCGTTGGCGGCATTGAGCGCGAGCTCAACCTGCGGCGCGGCCGACGCACGCGCGTCGGCGATGCAGGCCTTGTGGGCAGCGAGACGCGCCAGATCGCGCACGCTCACCGTGCCGCACACCTTGTTGGCAGCGCGGGTCAGGCGGGCGTCGAGCGCCTTGCGGCCGGCGTCCTTGGTGAGATCGAGATCGCCGTAAGGCACGACAACGCTGACCGGCTCGGCCTGAGCGGCAGCGGGGGCGGAAATGGCGGCGGCGAGCGCCAGAGCGGGAAGGACAATGCGCATGAGCATGGCGGGGGTTCCTTTGCGAGAAGTGTCCGTCAAAATTGTGCCAGCCGGAACAGGGGGAGAGGAGAGGTCCGGCTGACGCGTTGCCTCTGGCAGGATTTGATTACACCTTGCGGTCGATTGAAAGAAAGTTTCGTTATGAAGCAATCATAACGCGGTCACGCGACAGACTCGCAAGCGTCGCCATTGCCATACGACTGTCTTGCACGCCCGCTTGCGACAACCCGCGCCAGCGCCTAATCGCCGCTCCCATGGAAACCTATCCCA
Source organism: Erythrobacteraceae bacterium (assembly GCA_027487015.1). GTDB lineage: Bacteria > Pseudomonadota > Alphaproteobacteria > Sphingomonadales > Sphingomonadaceae > Erythrobacter. The sequence goes on from JAIYEK010000338.1 coordinate 5,566, forward strand.
AGACCGCCGCGCTGATGCAGCGCGGCACTGAGTTCCTCGGCTGCGAGACCGCGATCCTGTGCGGCGCGATGAGCTGGGTGTCGGAGCGCAACCTTGTCGCCGCGATCAGCAACGCGGGCGGCTTTGGCGTGATCGCCTGCGGAGCGATGACGCCCGAGCTGCTCGACACCGAGATCGCCGCGACCAAGGCGCTCACATCGAAGCCGTTCGGCGTCAACCTCATCACCATGCACCCCGCGCTGTTCGATCTCATCGCAGTGTGCCGCAAGCATGGCGTCACCCACGTGGTGCTCGCAGGCGGCATCCCGCCCAAGGGTTCAGTTGAGGCGATCAAGGCCGATGACAGCGGCATCAAGGTGATCTGCTTTGCCCCCACCCTCGCGCTCGCCAAGAAGCTGCTGCGCTCGGGCGCCGATGCGCTGGTGATCGAGGGGATGGAAGCGGGCGGTCACATAGGCCCGGTCTCCACATCCGTGCTGGCGCAGGAGATCCTGCCCGCACTCGCCGACGAACACCTGATCTTCGTCGCCGGCGGCATCGGCCGGGGCGAGGCGATTGCCAGCTATCTCGAAATGGGCGCAGCGGGCGTCCAGCTCGGCACGCGTTTCGCCTGCGCGACCGAGAGCATCGCCCACCCCGATTTCAAGAAGGCCTTCTTCCGCGCCTCGGCCCGCGAGGCGGTCGCCTCTGTGCAGGTCGATCCGCGCCTGCCGGTAATCCCGGTGCGCGCATTGAAGAACAAGGGCACCGAGGAATTCACTGCCAAGCAGCGCGAAGTCGCCGCATTGCTCGATGCGGGCGAAGTCGACATGCTCGAAGCCCAGCTCCAGATCGAACACTTCTGGGCCGGCGCCCTGCGCCGCGCGGTGATCGAGGGCGATGTCGAGAACGGCAGCGTGATGGCCGGGCAGTCGGTCGGCATGGTGACCAAGGAAGAACCCGCCGCCGACATCATCGCCGAATTGATGAGCCAATGCGAGGCGGCGCTCGCGAAGGGCTAGCGCTCCCCTTCCCCGTCATGTTAGCGTTCACATTAAGGGGCGCGTGGGGAGAGACGGGTTTTGTCAGCCGGGAATGATCGCATCGACATGGTCGATGCCTTGCGGGGCTTCGCGCTGTTCGGCCTGTTGATGGTCCACTGCGTCGAGCGATTCGAGCTCTACTGGCTCGCCCCCCACCCCGACCCGTGGTTCGATGCGATCTTCGCGCTGTTCTCGAGCAAGGCCTATGCGATCTTTGCGCTGCTGTTCGGGTTCAGCTTCGCCACGATCATGGCCAATGAACGCGCCCGCGGCGGCGATGCCACGCGGCGTTTCGTGCGTCGGCTGTTGGTCCTGCTGGTGATCGGCACGCTGCACGGCATCATCTACCGCGGCGACATTCTGCAGGTGCTGGCCGTGATCGGCCTGGTGCTGATCCCGACCGACGGCATCCGTTTGAACCGCACGCTTTTGATCCTTGCCGCGATCATGCTGGTGCAGCTGCCGCTGTTACTTCGCGCATGGGCGGCGAGTCGCGGTATTGGCTGGGCCGAGCAGACGCCGCTCTACTGGAGCGATACCGGACTCGGGACGGTCGCCTCGGGCAGCCTGCCCGAGATGCTGGCGGTCAATCTCTGGCAGGGGATGGCGGCCAAGTGGTCGTTCTATCTCGAGAACGGCCGGGCGGTGGAAATCGTCGGCCTGTTTCTGGTGGGGATGGTGCTGCAACGCACCGCTCTGTTCGCCCGCGCGGGCGAAGAGCGCAAGGCATGGACCGCGATCATGATTGCAGGCGCCACCTTGTGGGGCATCGCCTTCCTCGCCGAGAGCCGGACGCTGCCAATCGAGGGCCCGGTGATGGTGGTGGATTCGATCACGACCCTGTTCACCCGCTACCGCGCGGTCGGGGCGACCTTCTTCCAGATCGCGCTGTTCGTCTTGGTTTGGCATTCGCCGCTCGGCCGGCCGCTGGCGGTGCTGGTGCCGGCAGGGAGGATGACGCTGACGCTCTACGTGCTCCAGTCGCTGGTGTTCACGCCGGTGTTCTACGGCTTCGGGCTTGGCCTGCATGATGGCCTGTCCAATCGCGCCACCGTGCTGATCGGGATTGCCGCCTTCGCGGTGCAGATCGTTCTCGCGACGCTGTGGTTCAAAGCCTTCCGCTTCGGCCCGCTCGAATGGCTCTGGCGCTCATCCACGCAGGGCAATTGGGCGACCCCGCTGCGCCGCCTGCCGCAAGAGCAGGGTTAGGCCCCCGCCTTGGCCCTCCGCCTTGTCATTCGTGCGGTGTTGCGGCAGGGGCGTGTGCCATGACCGCCCCCCTCATCCTCACCCTCGCCTGTCCCGACCGGCCCGGCATCACCGCGCGGGTCACCGGCTTTCTGTTCGAGCGTGGGTGCAACATCCTCGATGCCCAGCAGTTCAACGACCGGGCAGCAAACGGTGGCGAGGATCGCTTCTTCATGCGCGTGGTGTTCGATCCCGACGGCTCTACCCGCGAGGGCTTGCGGACGGATTTCGCAGGGCTGGCGGCGGAGTTCGGGATGGAATGGAAGATGGCGCGCGAGGATCGCCCGCGCCGCACCATCATCCTCGTCAGCAAGTTCGACCACTGCCTCGTCGACCTGATCTACCGTTGGCGCACAGGCGAGCTGGCGATCGATCCGGTGGCGATCGTCTCGAACCATCCGCGCGAGGCCGCGATCCGGGTGGATATCGGCGACATCCCTTTCCACCACATCCCGATCACCCCCGAGACCAAGCCCGAGGCCGAGGCGCAATTGCGCGCGCTGGCGGCGGAGACTGATGCCGAGCTGGTCGTGCTGGCGCGCTACATGCAGGTATTCTCGAACGAACTCTCGGCCCATTTCGCGGGGCGGGCAATCAATATCCACCACTCCTTCCTCCCCGGCTTCAAGGGCGCGCGGCCCTATCATCAGGCCCACGCGCGCGGGGTGAAGATCATCGGCGCGACCGCGCATTTCGTCACCGCCGACTTGGACGAGGGCCCGATCATCCATCAGGACGTCGAGCGCATCACCCACGCCGACAGCCCCGAAGACCTCGTGCGCAAGGGCCGCGATATCGAACGCCGGGTGCTCGCCGAAGCGGTGCGATTGTTCGCCGCGGAACGCGTGCTGATGAACGGAAACCGCACGGTGGTGTTCAGGGGCTGAGCCGGCTCGCAAGCGAGGGAGAGAGACATGATTCGAACGGCCGCCGCATTGGCACTCGTCTTGATAGCGCTACCAGCATCTGCCGAGGACAAGCCCCTCCGGCCTGACTGCGCCCGGATCGACTCTTTTCTTGAAAGCATGGTCTCGCAGGGCCGAACTGTCGGCGCCTCCGCCTTGGTGTGGAAGGACGGGACCGAAGCCTGCTTCGAGAGCGCTGGCGAGGCCGACCGCGAGGCCGCCCGGCCGATCATGCGCGATACGCTGTTCCAGATTTACTCCATGACCAAGCCCGTCACCGGCGTCGCGCTGATGCAACTGTGGGAAGCGGGCAAGTTCGGCCTCGACGATCCGCTCGAATGGCACCTGCCCGCATATGCGGGGCTAAAAGTGGCGGGCGGTACCAACCCCGATGGCTCCCCGATCCTGCGCGAGCCCAAACGCAAGGTGACCATCCGCGACGTGCTGCGCCACACGGCAGGGTTCACCTACGGCCCCGACGGTCCGCCCCAGAACGCCGCCGACCGCGTCTGGGCCGAGCTGCAGCCGCTCTCCTCCACCAACACGCTCGCCGAGTTCTCGCAGAAGATGGCGCAGGTGCCGCTGCTGTTCGACCCCGGAACGCACTGGCACTACAGCGCGGGTGTCGACGTGCAGGCGCGGCTGGTCGAAGTGCTCTCGGGCCAGCCTTTCGCCGATTACGTGGCCGAGCATATCTTCGCCCCGCTCGGGATGAAAGACAGCGGCTGGAAGCGCTCCCCCGAAGACCGGGCGCGGCTGGCGCGCATCTATGAAGGCGAAGCGGGCGCGCTTGCCCCCTGGCCCGAGGACCGGCTGATCGACGCCAATTTCATGGGCCGCCCGATGACGATGGGCGGCGCAGGCATCGTCACCACGGTCGATGATTACATGAAGTTCGCGCGGATGCTGCTGGGAGAGGGCACGCTGGAGGGCGTGCGCATCCTCAAGCCATCGACCCTCCGGCTGATGGCGACCGACCAGCTCGATCCGCGCATTGCGCAAGGTGACCGCCTGTGGTTGCCAAGCAAAGGCAGCGGCGGGTTCGGCTTCGACGTCTTCGTGCGCACTGCCGCACCGCAAAGCCCGCAAGAGAACCGCGGCAGCGTCGGCGAGTTCTTCTGGGACGGCTTTGCCTCGACGCTGTTCTGGGTCGACCCGGCGCAGGACATGGCGGTGGTCTACGCCACGCAGAAGGTGCCCTTCGACAACGACATGCACCGCGAATTCCGCGCGGCGGTCTATGGCGCGGACTATACCGGTCCTGCGGGGGATTGATTTTCGCAGGTGTGACCCGCGCACGAATGCGGCACGATGCGGCGATGATCGTACAACGACTTGATCACGTGAACATCATCACCGACCGGCTCGCCGAGACCGCGCGGTTCTATGCCGAGGTGCTCGATCTGGAGGAGCGCGACGGCCCGCCGCCCTCCCTGCCCCATCAAGTGCGCTGGATTCATGACGCGGGCGGGCAGGCGATCCTGCACCTCAATTCCGTCGATTGCCCGCGTGCCTATGACCGCATGGTCGCGCCGGGGGCGGAGACGGGCGCGATCCACCACGTCGCGCTGCGCTGCGGCGAGTTCGACGAAGTGAAAGCGCGGCTTGATGCGCGGGGCGCGGATTACACGGTCAATGATCTGTCGGCGATTGGCCTTATGCAGATCTTCACGACCGATCCCAACAACGTGCTGCTCGAGCTGAACTTCTTCGCCAGTTAGCGCGGCAGGTCGATCGCCTGCACCTCGGTGCCGATGGCGTAGACCCTCACGCGCGTCTCAGTGGGCACGGCCTGGAACTTGTTCGCCGCCCGCGCGATGGGCGCGCGTTCCCATGTCGCACCGCCATCCTTGGTGGCAAAGCCGCCCGCCATGGTGCCGACGAAGCCGACATCCTTGCTGACGAAGCCGATGCCGAACTGGCGCGCGGTCTTGTCCTCGCCCATCACGATCTCGCGCCAGGTCTTGCCCTTGTCGTCGCTGCGGATGACGAGCTGGGTGGCTCGCTCGGGGTCATAGGACTGGACGGTGGCGAAGCCGGTGTCGCTCCCTTCCGGGAAGCTCGCCTTCCAGATCAGCTCCAGCGTGCGGCCCGATCGATAGACTTCCTTCCACGTCTTGCCGCCGTCCTCGGTGCGCAGCACCAGCCCCTCGGCCTGCGCCGGATCGGGGTGGGTGGCGGCAAAGACGAGGCCGGTCATCTCGTCGAAGAACTTCACGTCGAGGATCATCCCTGCGTGCGGGGCCATGTCGATCACCGACCACGTCTCGCCCCCGTCGACCGAGCGCAGCATCCCCGTCGGCCCGCCGACGCGGCCTGCGGCGTGGATCACGGTGCGCGGCACGAGCGTGCCCTGATAGATGCGCTGCGTTTTGAGGATGTCGATCGCGCAGACGCCCTTGATGGTCGCTGCCCCCGTATCGACCGCCTCCCACGTCACCCCGCCATCGCGGGTGCGGTAGAGCGGCGTGGTGTCGGTGACGCCGGGGTAGTAGTCGGTGCCGATATTGCCGATGAAGCCGTTCCGGCGGTCCATGAAGCCGACCGCGCGCACGAAGGTGCCGGCGCGGCTCGCGACCTTCTCCCACGTCGCGCCCGCATCCTTGGTGGCGAACAGATCGCCCGCGCCGGTGCCGTACCAGCCGTGGGTCGCGTCGACGAAGCTCACGCTGTCCCGCTTGCCGCGAAATGCCTCGGTGGTGAAGGTCCGCCACTCGCCGGACGCTGCCGGAGCGGCGGCAGGTGCAGGCGCGGGCGCTTCCTCGGCGGCGAGCGGCAGGGCAAAAACCAGCGCGGCGAGCGCGGCGGCGGCAGGCATTTTCATATCGCGGGGACCCCTTTGCTGATCAGCGCCGGGCGATCTTTTTCCCCGCCTCGAGCGCCTTGTCTTCGTTCGCCCGCTTGATGACATAGGCGCGGATCGCCTCGATCTCGTCTTTCGACAAAGAGCCTGCAAAACTCGCCATACCGCGATCCTTCAGCGCGCCGTCATGCACCACCGCGCTCCACGTCGCCGC
>JAIYEK010000024.1 GCA_027487015.1 Erythrobacteraceae bacterium
GGAAATCTTATGTCGTCCAAGTTTGACAAGTCGAAGCTCCCCAGCCGCCACGTTTCGGTCGGCCCGGAGCGCGCGCCGCACCGCTCCTACTACTACGCGATGGGCATGACCGAGGAAGAAATCGCCGCGCCCTTCGTCGGCGTGGTCAGCGCGGGCAACGATTCGGCGCCGTGCAACACCACCCTCAACGCCCAGGCCGATATCTGCCGCGAAGGCGTGATCGTAGGCGGCGGCACGCCCCGTAGGTTCAACACCATCACCGTCACCGATGGCATCGCGATGGGCCACCAGGGCATGAAGTCCTCGCTGATCAGCCGCGAGATCATTGCGGATTCAGTTGAAGTCTCGGTCCGAGGGCATTGTTATGACGCGCTGGTCGGCTTTGCGGGCTGCGACAAGAGCCTGCCGGGCATGATGATGGCGATGCTGCGGCTGAATGTGCCGAGCATCTTCGTCTATGGCGGCTCGATCCTCCCCGGCACGCACCGCGGCGCAGATGTGACCGTGGTCGATGTGTTCGAGGCCGTGGGCCAATACGCCGCCGGAAACTGCCCGCTGACCGAACTGATCGCTCTGGAAAAGGTCGCCTGCCCCGGCCACGGCGCCTGCGGCGGCCAGTTCACCGCCAACACCATGGCCTGCGTCGGCGAGGCGATCGGATTGTCGCTCCCGAACAGCAACATGGCGCCCGCTCCTTACAGATCGCGCGATGACATCGCAGTCGCGGCGGGCAAGCAGGTCATGGAGCTCGTCGCCTGCAATCTGCGCCCGCGCGACATCTGCACCCGCGCCGCCTTCGAGAACGCCGCCCGCGTCGTCGCGGCCACCGGCGGCTCGACCAATGCCGCGCTCCACTTGCCCGCCATGGCGAGCGAGGCGGGGATCGATTTCGACCTGTTCGACGTCGCCGAGATATTCAAATCAACGCCTTACATCGCCGACCTCAAGCCTGGCGGGAAGTATGTCGCCAAGGACATGCACGAGGCGGGCGGGGTCTACATGGCGATGAAGACGCTGCTCGACGGCGGGTTCCTCGATCCCAACCCGGTCACCGTCACCGGCAAGACCATCGGCGAGAACCTCGAAGAGATCACCTGGAACCCCGACCAGAAGGTGTTCTACGATGTGAAGACCCCGATCACGCCCACTGGCGGCGTTGTCGGCCTCAAGGGCAGCCTCGCGCCCGACGGCGCGATTGTGAAGGTCGCCGGCATGGCGCGCCTCCAGTTCTCAGGCCCCGCGCGGGTGTTCGACTGCGAGGAGGACGCCTTCGCCGCGGTCGAAAGCCGCGACATCGCCGAGGGCTGCGTCATCGTGATCCGCTACGAAGGCCCCAAGGGCGGCCCCGGCATGCGCGAGATGCTCTCCACCACCGCCGCGCTCTATGGCCTCGGCATGGGCGAGAAGGTCGCGCTGATCACCGACGGCCGCTTCTCGGGCGCGACGCGGGGCTTCTGCATCGGCCATGTCGGCCCGGAAGCCGCCGATTGCGGCCCGATCGCGCTGGTCGAGGATGGCGACATCATCAGCATTGATGCGGTGGCGGGCACCATCGACCTCGAAGTCGCCGAAGACGTGCTGGCGACACGCCGCGCCCAGTGGCAACCACGCACCAACGACTATCAGGCAGGGGCCTTGTGGCGCTACAGTCAGGTCGTCGGCAAGGCGCGTTACGGCGCGCTCACTCACCCGGGAGCGAAAGCGGAAACCCATGTCTTTGCGGATATCTAGCCTAAGCTTGGCTTTCGCCCTGCTGGCAGGCTGCGGCGCTCAGAGCCCCGAGCCTGCGGGCGACACGATCGCCTGCGCGATCGGCCAAGGCGCCGAATTCGCCGAAGTCTGCACGCTCGAGCGCATAGCGGGCACGCCGCAGATCATTGTCCACCACCCCGATGGCGGCTTCCGGCGGTTGAGCTATGACCCCGCCACCGGCACGCTCGCCGCGCTCGACGGGGCCGATCCGGTGGTCCTCGAAGAAGGCCAGGGCGTGCTCCAATTCGCCGTCGGGCAGGACCGCTACCGCTTGCCCCGCGAACCCGCCGCCGCGCCTACCCCGTGAGCGCCGCCCAGGTCCTCACCGCCGAGCAGATGCGCGCCGCAGAGCAGGCGCTGTTCGACGCGGGGACCTCGGTCAGCGACCTGATGGAGATCGCCGCGGGCGGTGCGGCAGAGTGGATCCGGCGCGTTGCGGCGGGGCGCGCGGTCACAGTGTTGTGCGGCCCGGGCAATAATGGCGGGGATGGCTATGTGATCGCCCGGCGCCTGCGCGAGGCGGGCAATGCCGTCACCGTCATCGCCCCGCTCGAACCGCGCACCGATGCCGCGCGCGAGGCGAGGGCGCGCTGGGACGGTCCGGTCGGAACCGCCGGCGGGGCCGTGGGAGACGTCTTCGTCGACTGCCTGTTCGGATCGGGCCTCGCCCGCCCACTGGTCGCCGAACACGCGCTGCTGCTGCGCGATCTCGCCGCGCGGCACCGCTTGCGCGTGGCGGTGGACGTGCCTTCCGGGATCGCCAGCGACAGCGGTGCGGTGCTCAACGACAAGCTTCCGACCTTCGATCTTACCCTCGCGCTCGGCGCATGGAAGTTCGCGCATTGGAGCCTGCCGGGCCGCCTCCATATGGGCCAGCTGCGGCTTGTCCCCATCGGCATTGCCCCGGTCGCGGGCGCGGCGCAGCTGATCGGGCGGCCGCGCATCGCGGCGCCTGCGGCTGACAGCCACAAGTACCGGCGCGGGCTCGTCGGGATCGTCGCGGGCGCCATGCCGGGGGCGAGCCTGCTGGCGGCGGCGGCAGCGCAGCGGGCCGGGGCGGGTTATGTGAAGCTCCTAGCGCCCGTTGCCGACCCGCGCACCCCGCCCGATGTGGTGACCGACACCGCGCCGCTGGTCGAAGCGCTCGCCGACCCCCGCATCAACGCGGTGCTGGTCGGCCCCGGGCTGGGGCGCGACGACGCGGCGCGGGCAAGGCTGGGAGAGGCGCTGCGATCCGCGCCTGCGCTGGTGCTCGATGCCGACGCACTGATGCTGCTCACCCCCACCATGCCCGCACGCGGGTTCCCGAAGCTGGTGACCCCCCATGACGGCGAGCTCGAGACCCTGTGCCGCGCCTTCGGGGTGATCGCCGAAAGCCGCCGCGACCGCGCGCTGGCGCTGGCCAAGGTCAGCGGCATGGTGGTGCTCGCCAAGGGCCCGGACACCTGCATCGCCGCGCCTGACGGGCGGATCGCGCTCGCAGCCCCGGCTTCGAGCTGGCTCTCGGTCGCGGGGACCGGCGATGTTCTTGCCGGGATCGCCGCGAGCCGGATGTCGGCGGGCAGCGATCCATTCACCGCCGCCTGCGAGGCAGTGTGGCTCCACGGCGAGGCCGCGCGGCGCGCAGGCCCCGCCTTTACGCCATCGCAGCTTGCCGAAAGGGTCGCACACGCGCTAGCGGCCTGCTTGTGAACGCTCCCGAACAAATCATCCGCCTCGCCGCCAAAGGCGATGGCGTCACCGCATCCGGCCGCCATGTCGCAGGCGCAGTGCCGGGCGATAGGGTGGACGAGGGCGGGGCGATCACCCCTGGCCCGCATCATCAGACGCCCCCGTGCCGCCACTTCGCGACCTGCGGCGGGTGCCAGTTGCAGCATGCCGATGACGCGGCGCTGGCCGATTTCGTCACCGAGCGCGTGGTCAATGCTGCCCGCTCGCAAGGGCTAGAGCCAGCCGAGCTGCTCCCCGTCCACCTCTCGCCCCCGCACACCCGCCGCCGTGCAGGGCTGCATGGCCTGCGCACCGCAGGCGGCGCGGTGCTCGGCTATCGCGAGGGCGGGTCGCACCGCATCGTCGATCTTGCCGAGTGCCCGGTGCTGCATCCTCAGCTTGCCGGGCTGATCGGGCCTTTACGCAAATTCGTCGCCGCGCACGGCCCCAAGGCGATGGTCGGGATCGACCTGACGCTGGCCGATCAGGGGGTGGAGGCGAGCTTCTCGCAATTCCTGTTGGAGGGCCTCGGGCCAACCGAAGCGGCACTCGATTTCGCTCGCGAACAGGGACTTGCGCGGCTTTCCTTCGATCAGGGCTATGGCCCCGAGACCATGTGGGAGCCCGAGCCGGTCACGGTTACGCTTGCGGGCGTGCCGTTCGGGCTGCCCCCCGGCGCGTTCCTTCAGGCGACCGCGGACGCCGAGCGCCGGATGGCCGAAGATGCGGCGGAGTGGCTGGGTGATGCGCGGATGGTGGCGGACCTGTTCGCAGGGCTCGGCACCTTTGCCTTCGCGCTGAGAGGGGGTCGCAAGGTGCTCGCGGTCGAGGCCGAGCGGGCCGCGCATCTCGCCTGCAAAGCTGCCGGAGCGCAGGCCGGGGGGGCCGTGCTGGCGCTCCACCGCGACCTGTTCCGCGCGCCCTTGCAACCGGCCGAATTGAACCGCTTCGATGCCGTGCTGCTCGATCCGCCCCGCGCGGGCGCCCGCGCGCAGATCGCCGAGATCGCCGCGAGCACGCTGACCCGCGTGGTCTATGTCAGCTGCAACCCCTCAAGCTGGGCGCGCGATGCAGCGGTGCTGGCGGAGGCCGGGTTCCGGCTCGCCAAGCTGCGCCCCGTCGGCCAGTTCCGCTGGTCGACCCATGTCGAGCTGGTGAGCCTGTTCGAGCGTTAGGCGCTGAGGGCTTCGAGCAATTGCGCTTCGAGCCAGTCACGGTGTTCGGGCTCGACATAGGCGTGGGTCCCGCCCTCGCAGCGGCGGATGCGCGGGTCATCCCTGTCCCACGCTCCCTCGAACACCTGTGCGGTGCGATCGGCGGTGGCGAGGAGGATGCGCACCTCGCCCGCGAAACCTGCGATCCCGGCGGCCATGTCCTGCGCGAGGGTGGACGGCGGCGGCGGTGGTTTGAGCGCGTGGATCACACCCTTGGCGAGCTTGCCTAGATTCACACCTCCGCCGAGCAGTCGCATGATCTCTGACGGGTTCTTGAGCTTCTTGAGATAGCGCGCGCGCACCGAGTCAGGGGGCGGGGTGTTGTCCCCGGCATCGTCGTCCTCGATGGTCCAAGGGTTGGAGAGCACCAGCCCGTCGGCCTGCACGCCGCCTGCGAGCATCAGCGCCGAGGCCGCATCGCAGTTGCCGAAAGCGATCACCCGGGCGATGTGCGGCGCCATCGCGCGGAAGGCGGCGAGCGCGCTGGCGATGTCCTCGGCCGAGTGGCGAAAGCCGCGGTTCTCGCCCTCGCTGTCGCCGACCCCGCGCCGGTCGAAGCGGAATACGGGGAAGCCTGTCGCGGCGATCCGGGCTGCCATGTCGGCCTGCCCGCTGAAGGCACCGGAGCGAATCTCGTTGCCGCCGGTCACGATCAGCAGCCCGGTGGTGCCGGGCGCGGTGTCGAGGGTTCCGGCGAGCATCTGGCCGTCGCATTCGAAGGTGCAGGGCAGGCGGCTCATAGCGGCGCCCCTGCAAGGCTCTGGGCGATGCGGGCGACGAGGCGGTCCGCTTGTCCCCCATCCTCGCCCGGTTCGGCGCGCAGCCACAGGCCGGGGCCGCCAACGGTGCTCTGGGCGATCTCGGACTGGCCGGGGCCGAGCGCGGGTTCGGCCTCTTCGAGCGCGGCAAACATCGCAGGCCCGATGGCCCAGCCGCCCAGCGTCAGGCCCTCGGCGCGGCCTTGCGCCATCAGCGCTTCGGCGGTCTCGGCGCGACCCGCCTCGCGCGCGGCGATGGTGCGGGCGCGGATCATGCCGCGCAGCAGCTTGGGGCCGGATTGCGGGGCATAGTGCCAACCGGCGAGGCCGTGCGGCGCGATGAGGGCACCGCCGCGGATTGCCAGAACATGGGTGGCGCGCAGAGCCTCGGCGGCGGCGGTCATGTCCGCGCGCCAGCCTTCGAGTGTCTGCTGCTGAAGCGGCGCGAGGCTCTCGTTGCAGCCCGGCAGGTCGGGCAGCAGGCTGTCGATCCCCGCACCGTCGAGCCGGCGCATCACCTCGAGGGTAAAGCGCCGCAGCTTGTTCGCTTCGTCGAACCACGTCGGGCACACCAGCAGTCGCAGATCGCGCCCGCGATCGAAGGCGACCAGCAGTTCATCCCCCGCCGGGGTGCCGTCGCGGGCGGGCGGGGTCCAGGTGGAAAGCACGAGCGGTGGCGGAGCCGGGCGGCCTCAGCGACCGCCGAGCTTGGCCTCGGCAAAGGCGCGAAGGCCTCCGTAGGTCTCGAGCATTTCGCCGTCCACGTCGTCGTCCTCGATGACGATGCCGAGCCGGTCTTCCATCTCGGTCAAAAGCCCCGCGACCGCCATCGAATCCAACTCGGGCAGGTGGCCGAACAGCCCGGAATCGGGGCCGAAAGCCTGCGCCTGTTCGGGATCGAGGCCCAGCACGTCGGCGATCAGCCCCTTGAGTTCAAGGTCGAGCGCGGCGCCATCGAGGTTGTGCGAAGTGGTCATCGGCGGTGCAAAGGTCCCTGTAGTCGTGCCGTGGCGGCGGGGCTTAGCCATGCGCAGGGCCGGGTGCAAGTTTTGCGCCGCGCTGCAAGAGCCGCTTGGCGAGCGGCGGCCAGGCGCGCGGCTGAGCAGGATCGAGGCAATCGATGCGGAAGCGGGGCCGCACCTCCTCCATCCAGTCGCCCTTGTAGCCCTGGTCGCCGGTGCCGAAATCGACCAGCGCCACGCGGTCGATATCGATCACGTGGCGGAAGAGTTCGGCGGTTAGCGTCGTGCCGGCCGAGAGGTGCTTGTGGCTTTCGAGATAGGCGAGCTTGTGGATGTAAGCGATGCCGTTCTCGACCGTCCAGGCCTGCGCGGCGACTGCCACACCGTCCGCGCGCGCGATCCCGAGCCGCAACCTGCCCGCCGCGCCCTCGGCTTCAGCGAAGGCGCGCAGCATCGCGGGCTGATCCTCGGCGGGCTTCCAGCTGGCGGCGTAGATCGCCTCGTAATCGGCCCAGACCTGCGCGTCGAAGCGGGTAAACACCTCGACCTCGACCTTCTTTGCCTTGCGCTTGAAGGTGGTGCGCAACTGGCCGGGGCGGGTCTCCCAATATTCGGCGAAGCTGCGGCCGCGCACGGGGAGGACGTGATTGATGTCGCAGGGCTCCACCGCCACGCGCCAGCCGGCCGACCGGAATGCGTGGGCGAGGCGGGTGGCTGAGCCGTCCTCCTCGGGCACGGGTTCGAGCGTCACGCGCCACCCGCGGCTTTTGAGCTGGCGGGCGATGGCTTCGAGCAGGCGGTCGCCTTGCGGCCCGGCAGGCGCAAGCTCGCGCCAGGTGAAGCTGTACCAGTTGCGCAAGGGTGCGATTCGCCCGCCGGTTTCGGTGAGCGCAAGCGCGGCGGTCGCGCCTTCGTCGCTGGCCATCGCCACCAGCGGCTCGAGCCCAGTCTCGGCGAGCAGCGCGAACCACTCGGCCCGGTCGAAGGGCGCGGAAGTCCCGGCGCCAGACAGCGCTTGCAAGACGTTAACGCTATCGTGATACCGCGCTTCGATCACTGAAAGTCC
>JAIYEK010000208.1 GCA_027487015.1 Erythrobacteraceae bacterium
CTTCGAAGTCCGCGGCGGGAAACCCCTCATCCTGCGTCTTGATCTCCTGCAGGCAGGCGATGGCCGGACGTGTCTCTTCGAGCCATTCGATCAGACGCGGCCCGCGCGCCTTGATGCCGTTGATGTTGAAGGTGGCGATTTTCATGGGGCTCTGATGCCCCAAACCGCCGCGCGGGTCTAACCTAAATCCCGAAGCTCGCCCCGCAGCCGCAGCCGGCGGCCGCCTGCGGGTTTTCGACCTTGAAGGCCGCCCCGCCCAGCGATTCGACGAAATCCACCGTGCTGCCTGCGATCAGATCAAGGCTCATGGGGTCGACCACAAGCTTCACGCCGTCGGTCTCGGACACCGAGTCGTCCGCATCGGGCGCGTCGGCAAGATCGAACTTGTACTGGAAGCCCGAGCACCCCCCGCCCTCGACCGCCAGTCGCAGGATCGCCGGGCGCGCCTGCTTCGAAGCAATCAAGGCGACCCGCTTGGCGGCAGATGGGGTGAGGATCAGGGGCGCTACGCTCATGGTTCCAATCTAGGGGGCCTGCTGCCGGTTCTCAAGCGGTCACGCCGCGGTGATGTAGTTCCGCAGCGCCTCGGCCTCGCCCTGCACCTCGTCCATCTTGTGCTTCACGAGGTCGCCGATCGAGATGAAGGCGACCAGCTGGCCCTCCTCGACTACCGGAAAATGGCGGAAACGGCGGCGGGTCATCATGCCGAGCGCCTCGTCGACGGTGGTGCCGGGCTCGACCGTGACCGCGGGCGAGGTCATGATCTCCTCGACCGTTACGTCGAGGCAATCCTTGCCCCGGTCGGCGAGGCGGTAGATCACGTCGCGCTCCGACACGATGCCGACGACGCGGCCCTCGCGCAGCACCGGCAGCGCGCCGATGCGTTTGCTGGCGAGGGTCTGGACCACCTCGGAAACCGGGGTGGTGCAATCGCAGGCGATGATGTCGCTGGATGTGCGTTGGGCGATGATGCGGGCAATTGTCATGGGACTCTCCCTCTCTCTCGGGAGATGAAAGTGCCACGAGCCTTGCGAAAAAGCGAATCCGCGCTTGCGGTTGCTTGCATCGCGCGCGCGGGGCCTTGCAGCTTTCGCGCGTTGCAATGCGGTAAGGAGCGGGCCATGTCGGGGCGATGACCCGCAAGTCCCCGCTCGACGATCCCGTGAACGCTGCCCACGCCTGGGCGCGCTACCGCCAGATCATGAAATTGCTGCTCGCCGCAACGGTGCTGACCGTGGCAATCGCGATGGGCTTGCTGTTTGCCTATAACGGCATGATTTCAGTACATTTTTATATCGCGGTTGCGCTGGGGATCAGCCTCACCATGCTGCTGGGCGGGGCGCTGATGGGCCTCGTGTTCCTCTCCAACGGCACCGGCCACGACGAATCGGTCGACAACCACATGCCGAGCAAGGACGAGTTCTGGAGTCCGAAGGAGGACTAGTCCGCCGTCAGCCGGAAATCCTCCACCGGCTCGCCGCCGATCAGGTGCTCCTGGATGATCCGTTCGAGCACGTCCGGCGAGCAGGAGTGGTACCACACCCCGTCCGGCCAGACGACCGCGACCGGCCCCGCGGCGCAGATCTGGAGGCAGTCCGCCTTGGTGCGCTGCACCCCGCCGCCCGCGCCGCGGTTGCTGTCGTCGGTGCGCAGGGGGCCGACCAGCCCCAGCTCCTTAAGCCGCGACTTGAGGAAGCCCCACGCCTCCTCCCCCGCCTCGCGCGAGCAGCACTTCTGCTTCTCGGACAGCGCGCAGAGCATGATGTGCCGCGCGATCGCGGTGCCCTTTGCCGGATCGCCGAAATGCTTGGCGAGCGAATGGCGCGCGGATTCGAGTTCCTTGCGGCTCACTTCTTCGGTTCCTCGCGGTTCAGCCAGCGGTCGAGCCAGCCGAACACCGTCTGGTGCCATTGCAGCGAATTCTTCGCGCCCAGCACCCAGTGGTTCTCGTCGGGGAAGACCAGCAGCTGCGCGGGGATGCCGCGTTCCTGGAGGGCGGTGAAGCTCATCAGGCCCTGCGAATAGGGCACGCGGTAATCCTTCTGGCCGGTGACGACCAGCATCGGCGTCTTCCACTTGTCGACGTGGTTGGCGGGGTTCCACTTCTCGTAAGTCTCGCGCGCCGCTTCGTAGGAGCCGCCGTGGTCCCAGCGCGGGAACCACAATTCCTCGGTCGAATAATACATCGAGCGGTTGTCGAAGATGCCGTCGTGCTGGACGATGCACTTGAAGCGGTCGGGCCAGTTGCCCGCGATCCAGTTGACCATGTAGCCGCCGTAGCTTGCCCCCATGGCGCAGGCCTTGTCGCCATCGATCTGCGGGTCGAGCGCGATGCCGGCTTCGAAGCCCTTTTGCAGGTCCTCGAGCGGCCATCCGCCCCAGTTCTGGTTGATCGCATCGGTGAAGGCCTGCCCGTAGCCGGTGGACCCGTGGAAATCGACCGAGATGACCGCGTAGCCCTGCGAGGCGACCACGCGCGGGTTCCAGCGGTTCGACCAGCTGTCGTTGAAGCTCCCCTGCGGGCCGCCGTGGATATAGAGGATCGCCGGGATCGGCCCGGTCTGGTCGGCGAGGCGGGTGAGCTGGCCCCAAACCGTGTCGCCATTCGCGCCGGTGAAGCTGAAGCGGCGGGTGACGATGCTGGCCATGGCGCCCATGCGGGTGGTGGCGACGTCGGTGAGCGGGCGGGCCTGGCCCATGCCGTCCGACAGGAACAGTTCCGCAGGCAGGCCGATCGAATCGCGGGTGAACAGTGCCCCGCCCTTGGGCAGCGGCACGAGGTTGGCGATATGCGCCTCGCTCCCCGCCATGAGGTTCAGTTCAGTGACCTTGCCGGATGCGATGTCGATGCGGAAGGCGGGGGTGTCGAGCACCTTCTGCGCGGTGGCGATGAGGCTCTTGCCGTCCGCCGCCCAGGCCAAGCTGCCGAAGGAGAGGTCTGTGTCCTTGGTGAGGTTGCGCAGGGTGCCGCTCTTCAGGTCGAGCAACTGCACCGCCTGCTTGTCCGCCTCATAGGTCGGCCGCTCCATGGCGAGCCACGCGAGATAGCGGCCGTCGGGCGAAGGTGCGGGGGTGGTGTCGGTGGCGGCGTTGGCGGCCGTCAGCAGCTTGGGCGCGGCCCCGGTGAGGTCCGAGGCATAGATGTCGAGATTGGTCGACCCCGGCTCATCCGTGTTTGAAAGGCGCGCGGTGAAGAACAGCGCCTTGCCATCGGGGGCGAAGGCGATTTCCTCCGCGCCGCCGAAGGGCATGGTGGGCGTGTCGGCGGTGATGCCGGTGGTGGGGTCCTTGCCATCGGCCGGAACGCCCTCGCCTTGCGCGACGCCATCGGCGAGGCCGTAGACGAAAAGGCGGTTGTGGAGGCCCGGGGTTGCCCAGCGGTCCCAGTGGCGCACGAAGCCGTCCTTGGCGTCATAGAGTCGGCCGGTGCCGGGGCCCGGGAGGTAGGGCGTCGCCGCGTCGGCGCAGCCAAAGGTCGGGCAGTCGCGCGGCACCTCACCCCAGATGGCGATGCTCGCGCCGTTGGGGGCGAGCTTGAAGCCTGCGATGTCGCGTCCGGTCTGCGGGGTGACGAGCTGGGGCGCGCCAACCGTACCGTCCTTGCCGAGGGTGACCCGCCACACGCGCCCGCGCGCGGGCGCTGCAGCGTCGGTGTGCTCGCCGCTCAGGAAATACAACGCGCCGTCCGCCCCGAAAGCAAAGTCCGAGGCCTTGAGCGGCAGGCTCAGCGCGACGGGCGCGGCGCCCGGTTTGGCGAGGTCGATGAGGTAATACGTCGGCGAGCGCTTCAAGGTCGCCGGATCGGTGACGGTCACGCTGTAGACCGCCAGCGTCCCCGCCGCATTGACCGCCGGTGCCCCGAGGCGCGGGAGGGTGACGAGGTCCTCGGCGCTCATCGGCGCGGTGGCGACACCGGGAACCGCCGATGCGGCACGCGGGCGGGGCGTTTCCTCAGCCGCAAGCGGGGCCGAGAGGGCGAGAACGGCGACAAGCGCGCCGAAAGCTGTGAGATGACGCATGGCGGCGGGATTAGCCCGCGCGCCTGAATGTTGCCAGAACTTAGCGGCGCTTGCCGACGATCCGGGCGATTTCGGCCTGCACAAGGCCCTCGACCATCGCGGGAAGGTTCGCCTCGAGCCATTCGGCCAGCATCGGGCGCAGCAGCTCGCGGGTCAGGCTTTCGAGCGAGGTCTCTCCCGAACGAACGATCTGCGGGCGTGCCGGCGGCTCGGCCAGCATTGCCAGCGCAGCGAGGTTTTCCTGCATCGCATCACGCACCTGATCGGCAATCAGCGGGGTTTCCTCGCTGTGCTCCATCGGCATCGCAGGGGTCTGGGCCTCGGCCGCAACTTCCATCTCAGCGAGGTCGAGCACTTCCTCAGCATCGCGGACCTTGTGGGTGCGGGCGAGGGGGGCGGGCTGCGCTGTATCGTCTTCGGACACCAGCATCCGCCGCCGCCGTGCTTCGAGCGCGCCCACGCGGTTATCGCGCGCGATGACCTTCTTGATCGATTCGAGGATTTCCTCGACCGAAGCTTCCCCGTTGTCCTGGCCCATCATTCGCCCCGTATGGCTGCCCCACCGTCCCGAATCGGGACAGCAATCACTCGCCGGGCAGCAATTGCGGGCCGATTGTTGCCGTAGCGGGCGGAATGTCAACGGTTCTGGTCGATTTCGAAGCAGCTTCCGGGTCGCGGTCCCAGTCGTTCATCTTGCTGCTGACCCGGTCGGCGTTGACCTGAGGGTCGTAAAGCGGCCCTCCGGTGTCGAGGTTTAAGTCGCGCGCTTCGGCCTTGCCCATCAGCGCGAGCAGGTTGAAACCGGCGACGTAAGCATTGCGCCGTGCGGTCACCAGCTGGGCACGGGCTTGCACCAACTCCTGCTCGGCATTGAGCACGTCGAGGATCTGGCGGTTGCCGATCGAGTTCTCCGCGCGCACGCCTTCAAGGCTGAGTTCCGCCGCTTCAACCGCGGCTTGCGAGCTCTTGATCACTGCATTCGCCGCCTGCCAGTTGGCGTAGGTCGCGCGGATATCGGCGATCACCTGGCGTTCGGTGGCGATGACGTTCTCAAGCGCGGAGGATTCGCGCGCCCCTGCCTGCCGCTGGCGCGCGGCGGGAAGGCCGCCCTGAAAGATCGGGATGGTGAAGCGCACCCCGGCGCTCGCGGTGGTCTCGGTCTGGAAAAAGCGCGGGTCGCCCGCCTGGAGCGTGCCGAAATAGTCCGAGTAATCGAGCCCGGCGAACAGCGCGAGCGTCGGCAGGCGGCCGGCGCCGGCCGCTTCGGTATCGAACCCGGCGGCCTTGGCGCGCTGCTTGGCGCCGATCAGGCTGGCGTTGCTTTCAAGGCCGGTGACGATTGCCTGCCCCACCGTATCGGGCAGGCCTGGTAGCGGCGGGGGAGCTTCGAGCTGGCCCGGCGCTTGCCCGACCAGACGGATATAGGTCTCGCGCGCCGAGATAAGGTTCGCCTCGGCCGATTGCAGATCGCCTTCCGCGATCGCGAGGCGCGAGCGCGACTGGGCGACGTCGGTGATGGTGAGATCGCCGATCTGGAAGCGGTCGCTGGTTGCCTCGAGATTGGTGCGCAGCA
This sequence comes from Erythrobacteraceae bacterium, assembly GCA_027487015.1. Taxonomy (GTDB): domain Bacteria; phylum Pseudomonadota; class Alphaproteobacteria; order Sphingomonadales; family Sphingomonadaceae; genus Erythrobacter. Next base: position 5,593 of record JAIYEK010000208.1, read on the forward strand.
CCGCGACATTGTTGGTCGCCAGCGCCACCAGCGCCTCGGTGCGCAGCACGTCCATGTAGGCGGCGACGACCTGGGTGAAGAGATTGCTCTCGCTCAGCCGCAGGTCCGCCTGCCCCGCCTCGCGCCGTTCCTTGGCGGCGTTGATGCCGTTGCGCACCGCGCCGCCCGAATAGATCGGCACCACGAGGTCGGGACCGACGGTGAAAATCCGCTCGGTCGGGGCGAAGGCGTTGGGCGAGGGCTTGACGAATTCGACATATTGCCCGGTCGCATTGACCGAGGGCAGGCCCTGTGCGCGCTGAATCGGCACGTCCTCGTCGACTGCGCGCTGGTTGTCACGCGCACCTTCGAGCGTCGGGTTGGTGTTGTAGGCCGCCGCAAGCGCCTCGCGCAGGTTATCGGCGAGCGCGGGGGTGCCTCCAGCGGCAAGCGCCAGCAGGCTCGTCGCTCCCGCGAGACCGAGCGCGGGCAAGCGGCGCGTCATGCGAAGGTCCAGCGCTTGGGCGCGGCGAAGGCGGGGAGGACCGGGATGCCGAGGTCTTCGAGCGGCTGCAGGCTGACGCTGCCGGCAACCTTGCGCCCGCTCGCGAGCCGGGTGACCTCGCGCAGCACGAGGCCGGTGACGATCCGGCCATTGTCGGCGAGCGCAGCGGCAAGCCCCTCGGGCAGCTGCTCGATCGCGCCGTCGATGACGAGGAGGTCATATTCGCCCGCGCCCTCGAGCGCTGCGGCTTCGGCGGCGGTGATTTCAGTGACTGCGCCCGCGAGCGGGGCGATCAGCGCGGCGAGGTAGCCGGTGCCGCCGCTCACCACCAGCACGCGGTCGGCAGGCGCAGGCGCGGCTTCGAGCAGGAGCTTGCCGTAGAACAGCGGGCTGGCGAGGTGGCCATTAACCCCGAGCGAGACCGCGCGGTCGGTATAGGCCTGCGCGGACTTCTCGGCGGGGAGGAAATCCTCGCGCGGGACCGCGATCATCCGGGCGAGCACATACTCCTCGTTCACGCCGCTGGTCCGCAGCTGGCTGTCAATCATCGCGCGGCGGGCGATGTGGGAGTCGGGCCGGGTTTCGGGAGTGCCAAAGGGCTTTTGGATCGTCGTCATGGTGCTCATCGTTTCTCGGGTTACTGTATTAGGCTCGCAATACAGCCGGTCAACCCTCTCCTTAAACGGGCGTGGGCGCGCTTCCAAGGCTTTTGCCCTGTATCAGCGCCGCGAGAGCCTGATGATTTTACGCCTTTGACCTCGCCGCGCGCTGGTGCTTAGGGAAGCGCCAGACCCGGTGGGGCGCAAATCGACTTAGTGAGGGATGGCTTCGATGAGTGACATGACGGCGAACAGCGGTGAGGTGCGGATCGAGACTGATTCGCTGGGCGAAGTGGCGGTTCCGGCCAACATGCACTGGGGCGCGCAGACGCAGCGCTCGATCGTCAACTTTCCGATCGGCGGCGAGCGGATGCCCCCGGCGCTGGTCCGCGCGCTCGGCGTGCAGAAGCTCTCGGCGGCGCGCGCGAACATGAAGCTCGGCGTGCTCGATGCCGGGATCGGCGAGGCCATCGTCCAAGCCGCGCGCGAGGTGATTGACGGGACGCTCGCCGACCAGTTCCCGCTGGTGGTGTGGCAGACCGGCTCGGGCACCCAGTCGAACATGAACGCCAACGAGGTGATCGCGAGCCGCGCGAACGAGATTCTCACCGGCAAAAAGGGCGGCAAGACCCCGGTCCACCCCAACGACCACTGCAATATGGGCCAGTCGTCGAACGACACCTTCCCGACCGCGATGCACATCGCCGCGGCGACGGAAGCGCTCGATCACCTGATTCCGGCGCTCAAGAAGCTTCACGGCGCGCTGGACGACAAGGCGAAGGAATTCGCCGACATCGTCAAGATCGGCCGCACCCACTTGCAGGATGCGACCCCGATGACGCTGGGGCAGGAGTTTTCGGGCTATGCGCAGCAGATCGCCTACGGGATCGCCCGCGTCGAAGCCGCGCTGCCGCGGGTGCTCGAGCTGGCGCAGGGCGGCACCGCCGTCGGCACCGGGATCAACGCCAAGGTCGGCTTCGATACCGCCTTCGCCGCCGAGGTCGCCGCCGAGACCGGCCATGCTTTCGTCACCGCGCCCAACAAGTTCGAGGCGCTCGCCGCGCATGATGCGATGGTCGAGATTTCGGGCGCGCTGAACGTGCTCGCGGTCAGCCTGATGAAGATCGCCAACGACATCCGCCTGCTCGGCTCCGGCCCCCGCTCGGGTCTCGGCGAACTGTCGCTCCCCGCCAACGAGCCGGGCTCCTCGATCATGCCGGGCAAGGTCAACCCGACCCAGTGCGAGGCGATGACGATGGTCTGCGCGCAGGTGATGGGCAATAATGTCGCGGTGACCGTCGCCGGATCGCACGGGCACTTGGAGCTCAACGTCTTCAAGCCGGTGATCATCTACAACGTGCTGCAGTCGATGAAGCTGATCGGCGATGCGAGCCACGCCTTCACCGATAATTGCGTCGTCGGGATCGAGGCCAACACCACCCGCATCACCCAGCTTTTGAACGAAAGCCTGATGCTGGTGACCGCGCTGAACCCCCACATCGGCTACGACAACGCCGCCAAGATCGCCAAGAAGGCGCACGCGGAAGGGACAACCTTGAAGGAGTCCGCACTGGCGCTCGGCCTGCTGACCGAAGAGCAGTTTGCCCAGTGGGTGGTGCCCTCCGACATGATCCGCCCGCGCGATTAAGCGCCGTTGGTCGATCCTGAACGGCTGTTCATCATTCGACCAAGGCGAGTCTCCGCCCGACGACATGCGCCCTGCCCGGTAGCCAATGCCGGGCGGGCGCGGTATCGCTGTCCGGCATAATGTCGACAAACCCGCTTAGCGATACCGCCCCCGGCGAAGCCGCCGCCACCGTGTCTTTCCGCACGGTGTTGTTCTCGATGGTCGTGCTGTGGGCGACCTATTTCGCGCTCACCACCTTCCGCTCCAGCTTGGTGCTCGACCTCTCGCTCCAGCTCGAACTCGGCTGGCGGCGGCTGGTGATCACCGCGATCGGCGTCGCCCTGACGGTCGTGCTGTGGCTGCTGCTGCGATTGTTCGATGCGCGCCCGCTGTGGATCAAGATCTCCGCCGCGATCGTGCTGGCGATCCCGGTTGCGCTGGCCATCGGCCAGGTGAACCAGTGGATGTTCAAGGACATGGAGCTCGCGCAGGAGCAGCTCTACGCCAAGAAATACAACATCAACCTGCGCCGTGACGAGAGCGGGAACCTGCTGGTCGATGTTCCCGTGCGCCGCGTCTCGCCGGCGGGGCAGCCGCAGGGCGAAGACACCGATATGGTGGATTCGCAGGCGGTGATGATCGCGCCGGCAGAGACCTTCTCCGATTTCTGGCGCAAGCTGCTCGATGTGGCGCTCGGCCGCTACTTCCTGCTGATCGCCTGGGCCTCGACCTATTTCGCGCTGCTCGCAGGCGTGCAGGCGCGCGCCTCGCAGCGGCGAGAGGAGCAGTTCCGCTCCGCCGCCAAGGCCGCCGAGCTGCGAAGCTTGCGCTACCAGGTGAACCCGCATTTCCTGTTCAACACGCTGAATTCGCTCTCCGCGCTGGTCATGACCGGCAAGGCCGACAGCGCCGAGCGGATGATCCAGACGATTAGCCGCTTCTACCGCCACAGTCTCGCCACCGAGCCGACCGCCGATGTGTCCTTGCGCGACGAGTTCGATCTGCAGAAGCTCTACCTCGATATCGAGACGGTGCGCTTTCCGACCCGGTTGGTGACGAAGTTCGACCTGCCCGCCGATCTCGAAGAATGCCGCGTGCCGGGAATGATCCTGCAGCCGCTGGTCGAGAATTCGGTGAAATACGCCGTCTCCCCCGTCTCGCGCCCGGTGACCATCACCGTGGCGGCGCGCGAGGAGTTCGACCGGCTCGTCATCACCGTCGGCGATGATGGGCCGGGCGTTCCGCACGGGACCACTCACGGCTTCGGCATCGGGCTGGCGAACGTGCGCGACCGGCTCGAGGCGCGCTTCGGCCCCGATATCGGCTTTTCCTCCGCCCCTGTCCCGGGCGGCTATTGCACCGAGATCCGCATCCCCCTGTCGAGGCCCGTCCACCGTCATGCCTGAGACCGAAACCGAGAACGCCGCCCTTCGCACTCTGATCGTCGATGACGAACCGCTTGCGGTCGAACGCGTGCAGGTGATCTGCGCCGAGATCCCCGCCGTGCGCGTGGTCGGCACCGCGAGCGATGGCGCCGCCGCGCTGCGCCTCGCCGAAAAGCTCGAGCCCGATCTGGTGCTGCTCGACATGACCATGCCTGAATTGGACGGCCTCGGGGTCGCGCGCCACTTCGCTGCGCAACCGCAGGCGCCGGTGGTGATCTTTGTCACCGCGCATGACCACTTCGCGGTCGAGGCCTTTGACCTTGAAGCGGTCGACTACGTCCTGAAGCCGGTCTCCGCCGACCGGCTCGAGCGCGCGATCGAACGCGCCGTCGCCCGCCGCGGCCAGCGCCGCCAGAAGGCGGGTCGCTATCTCGACGAGCTGTGGGTGCCTCACCGGTCCGAGCTGCTGCGCATCGCGGTCAGCGAAGTCCACCAGATCGATGCCGAGCGCGATTATGTGCGCCTCCATGTCGGGGGTGCGGACAATGCGCGCTCCTATCTGCTGCTGCAGACGATCGCGGGGCTGGAAGAGCGGCTCGATCCCGAACAGTTCATCCGCATCCACCGCTCGACGATCCTGCGCCGCGATCATATCCGCGGGCTACGGCATGATGGCCTTGGTGTGTGGTCGGCGGAGCTGGTGAATGGCGAGGCGCTGCGGATCGGCCGCACTTACTTGGCGCGCGTCAAGGCGATGGCCGGAAGGTAAGCGGGTCGCGGCGCGGCGCGGTCACGTCGCGCCAGCATCACCACACAAACAAAAAAACGGCCCGAACCCCAGGGACTGTGAGGGTTCGGGCCGTATGCCGCACGCACACCGGGATGGCGCGGGGCTATTCTCGCGCGGTTCACCCGCCGCGCTGGTTGCGGTCCATCAGGGCAGCGACCTGGCTCTGGGCTTCGGCGCGGGCGCGGGCTTTACATTCCTGCACGCCCTGATCGAGGATCCGCGTGCCGTTCCGGGGGCTGACCACGCGGCACACCTGGCGGACGGCGGTTTCGACGCGCTTGTCGAGCGTGCGCTGGCCGGCTTCGGTGGCGAGGTCGAGATCGGCGGTGCGGACCTGCATCGTCGGACGCGGGGCGTGTTCCTCGAACGGGTTGGCGGCAAAGGCGGGGGTGACGAGCGCGGCCGACAGGCCGGCTGCGACCAAGGTGCTCGCAAGGGTTTTCGCAAGGGTTTTCATAGGGTTTCTCCACTCTCTCGCAGGGGCCTGAGATCGGGCGGGGGTCCGATCCGGGGGGGGTGCCAAGCGTCCTGCTGAACCCTTGATACGCCCCGCTCTGGCGAGTCGCACGGCGAGGTCGATCAACCCCGGTCAGCCGCTCGACCGGCGGAGCGGCATCGTGACCAATGGCGCGAAACGGGCGACAAATGGCGGTTTCCAATCGACGGGCGTAGGCCCATATTGACGCCATGGGTTCGGCCACCGCGATCATCTTCCTGCTGGGAATCGCCAATTTCACGATCTTCGGCGCGGTCTTCGCGCAAGGGCACCCGCTGCTTGCGCGCCTGCCCGCGGCGAGCCAGACCCTCGGCCGGCGCGCAGCGATGCTCAGCGAGTTCGCGGTGCTGTTCTTCGCGCTGCTGCTCTCGGTCAAGGGCTGGCCGGGCTATGCCTGGGCCTATGCGATCTACACCGCGGTCAATGCGGGAGCGGCATGGCTCATCCTGACCGGCCGTCTCTAGCGCGCACTCACCACCACAAGGACCCCTTCCATGCCCGATCCTGCACGCACCCCCTGCTGGCTCGTCGTCAATCCCGCGAGCGGGAGCAATGACAGCACCTCCGCCGAAACCGTCACCGCTGCGCTCGAGGGGCGCGGGTGGGAGGTTGCCCGGGTCATCGCCTTCCCCTACGATGCCTTGCCCGATCCGGCCGCGCTCGATGCGGCAGGCGTGGGGCTGGTCGCGGTCTACACCGGTGACGGGACGATCAATGCGCTGGTGAACCATCTGACGGGCTGGGGCGGCAAGGTGCTGGTGCTGCCGGGCGGGACGATGAACCTGCTGCCGCTGCGCCTCCACCGCACCACCGATCTGGATGCGATCCTCGACATCGTCGCCGCGGGCGGCGCGCTTGCGCGCAGGCCCCTGTGCGTGCGTTGCCCGGGCGGCGTGGCGCTCGCCGGGCTGCTGGTCGGTCCCGGCACCGCCTGGAACCGGGTGCGCGAATCGATGCGCAGCGGAGGGATCGCCGAGGCGGCAAAAGAGGCCATCGCCGCGCTGCGCGAAACGACCAGCGCGCCGGGCGTCCTCGTCGCCGATCGCCGCGCGAGCCGCGAGGGGGGCTATCCGCTGGTCGAGCTCACCCCCGGCGAGCACGGGGTGCAGATCCTCGGCTATTACGCCGACGCCGCACTCGATTACACCGCGCAGGCCTGGGCCACATTGCGGCACCGCTTCCGCGAAGGCCCGCACGACAAGCTCGGGCTGGCCGAGACGATTGTGCTGGAAAGCGTCGACGGCGGGCCGCTCGCCTGCCTGATCGACGGCGAACCGGCCGAATGCCCGCCCGGTTCAACCTTTGCGGTAGAGCCCTGCGGAGTCGATCTGCTAGCGACCGCGCATGACATCTAGCCCCCTCACCCTGTTCCACCTCTCCGACATCCACTTCGGGCTGGAGGACAAGCGCGCGCTCGCCTGGGTGCGCGAGGAAATCACGGCCCGGCGCCCGGATGCGGTGGTCATCACCGGCGACCACACGATGCGCGCCCGCCACCACGAATTCGCCGCCGCGACGCGCTGGATCAACGCGCTTGAAGTGCCGGTGACGATCGCCATCGGCAACCACGACATGCCCTATTTCAACCTCTTCGAGCGCTTCACCACGCCCTACAAGCGGTTCGAGGGGATGAAGGCGCTGGTCGAGCGCGAGATCGATCTCCCCGGCCTCGCGATCGTGCCCTTGAAGTCGGTGCGGCGCTGGCAGCCGCGCACCAATTGGTCGAAGGGCTGGGTGACTGAGCCGGCGCTCGAGCGGTGCCTTGCCATGCTTGACCGGCTGCCCGCGGGCACCGCCACGCTGATCTCGGTGCACCACCCGCTACGCGAGGTTGGCACGCACGGCACAGCGCTCACCCATGGCGGCGAGAAGGCGCTGGCCGAATTGGCCAAGCGCGGCGTGCTGGGCGTGCTTTCGGGCCATGTCCACGACGCCTTCGACATCGCCGAGCCGACGCCCGAGGGGACGGTGCGGATGATCGGCGCGGGCACGCTCTCGCAGCGCACGCGGTCAACCCCGCCGAGCTTCAACGAGCTGGTGTGGGATGGCGAGAACCTGACTGTCGCGGTCCGCAATCTCGAACACGTGCCGAGCGAGGCCATGCTGATCGAGGACGTCCCCGCCGATGCCATGCCCCCGCGCACGCCGGGCGAGCCGGTGGCCCCGGTCGGGCAGGTTCCGGCAGTCGATCCCCCGGTGCACTGAGCGCGCCCCGCTTCAGGCGAGCGGCTCGGCAATTATACTGGGTTGGCGCTTAACCTTTCCTCTATTGTCCCCGTTAAGACTTTGTTGGTGAAGTCGCCAGTGCAGGCACGCGGGGATGGCATTTACCCGATTGCCGTTCACGCGTGCCTGCACCGCAAAGCTGATGGCGCCTGCGCGGGCGCGCGCACCACAAGGGGAAAGGCGATGGATGTTATCAAGTCGGTGGTCTTCGGCGCGATCCTGTCGGCGGCGATCGCGCTGGTGATCGGATCGCAGGGCACCAGTGCGGGGCCCCTGGCGATCCAGCTGGTCACGATTGCTGATGTGCGGATGTTCTGGTCGTGGCCGGTGTTCTTCACCGGTACCGGACTGTCCTTCGCGCTGATGCTGTTGCAACGCTAGTCCCTGGGGCGTTGCACACGAAAAAGGGCGGCTCCCTTGCGGGGGCCGCCCTTGTCGTTTCCCGAAGGAATGAGGATTAGCGCTTCGAGAACTGGAAGCTGCGGCGGGCCTTGGCCTTGCCGTACTTCTTGCGCTCGACCACGCGGCTGTCGCGGGTGAGGAAGCCTTCGGCCTTCACCGCGCTGCGCAGCTCGGGCTCGTACTTGGTGAGCGCCTGGGCGATGCCGTGCTTGATGGCGCCCGCCTGGCCCGACAAGCCGCCGCCGCGCACGGTGGCGATGACGTCATAGGCGCCGGTGCGATCGGTGATGGTGAAGGGCTGGTTGATCACCAGACGCAGGGTCGGACGCGCGAAATAGGTTTCCTGATCGCGGCCGTTGATGGTGATCTTGCCGGTGCCGGGCTTGACCCACACGCGGGCAACCGCGTCCTTGCGGCGGCCGGTGGCGTAGGAGCGGCCCTGCGCGTCGATCTCGCGTTCGCGCAGCGGAGCGGCGACGCGGGCGATTTCGGCAGCATCACCCTGCGGGACGCCAGCGGCGATGTCCTTCAGATCGGCGAGATCCGAGACAGTGGCGGTTTCGTCAGACATTATGCGGCCACCTTGTTCTTGCGGTTCATGGAAGCGACGTCGAGCACCTGCGGCTTCTGGCC
>JAIYEK010000210.1 GCA_027487015.1 Erythrobacteraceae bacterium
AAGGCCGCAAACAGCCGCTGGCGCAGCGCATCGCCCTCCAGCCCCTCGCTCTCGAACTCCTCGCCCAGCAGCATCGCCTGGAGCAGCCACCAGCTCGACACCGCCAGCGGCACCAGCGCGGCGAGGCTGAGGAGCGTCATCCCCGGCTGGCTCGCCGCATCAAGGCTGAGCGGCGCGCCGGGGCTGGCCGAGACCGGATGGGTGCCGATGGTAAGCATCAGCGCATTGAACCCCAGCAGCGCCCCCGAGCGCACCGAGAGATCAAGATCGCGGTTCTCGAGAAACTCGAGATCGGCGACGAATCCGGGCTCGGGCGGCTCCCCGCGGACATGTTGAAAGGCGCGCAAGGCGTGGCGGAATGAGGAGCGATGCATGGCTGGGAATGTGCGATGAACGGAGCGGTGGGGCAAGCGGGGAAATGTGCTCTTGTGCACCCGGGCAGGGCCTCACGCCGAGGCGCGGAGGGAGCGATCTTCGTCCCCCTCTCGCTTGAGCAGAGCTACAGCATCTGGCACTTGCTTGCCAAGTTCTGGGCGGAGCCACAGTCCTGCAAGACCGGTCCAGCGCTGGGCTAGAGCGTGACTATTGCAAGGTGCCGTTCTGGACCGGAGAGTTACCTACGGAAATCGTTCTTCGCTCACCCGCAGGATCGGTTTCGATCGTCCAAATACTCATCGAAAGATCCGCAGTGTTCGCATCAGCAAGCGTCTTGATTTCAGCTGCCTCAATATACTTCTCGAATTTCAGTAGGACTCGAACAGGACTATCGCCGGGATTAATTGTGGAGAAGGGGCTTCGTTGATTGTTAATGCACTCGACACCGTCATCCCCGCAAAATGCCATACCAGTCGCGCCATTACTGTTGTTAAGCGTCATCGTAGTACCATTACGATAGGCCAAGGTGATGGGTTCATCCAATATGGCAGCTCGAACTGCCTGCGAGCTGCGTGATTGCAAAACTACAGTCGCAGTCCCGAGCATGCGACGCCGGCCTTCGTTGCTTGGCGGTCCATCAAACAGCAGCGTAACATTTTCGACACTTACCGTTAGCGGCCCTGCACAAATCGCTGGAGCCGGAACTGAGCAAGACACTGGCGGCGGCGCCAGAACGGTGTCGGTCGCGCCCGCCATGGGCTCGCTTCCTGCGGTCGGGCCATCCGTGGGTTCACCGGCCGGTTTTGTTGAATCGGTGCATGACGCTAGAACGAAGACGATGGGAGTGATGCATAGCAGAGCCAGTTGTTTTGAAGTATTCATTTGCATCTCACTTCCTGATAGTTGACGGATCGAGAAATAGCTGGACGAATATTGTCCGCAACGAAATTGGTGGCAGCACGGCTCATTTGGCTTGGGTACGAAACTGCAATCGGATCGCACGATTTTTCGACCAAGCCTTTTTTCATAGACCACGAGAATATAAAACTTGATTGCCCAGACGAGCCATTGGCGAAATTCGAGACTTTACCTTTGATGATGTATCCATCCGCCGCCGATGCAAGTTGACCGAGTGCGCCACGCAGCTCGCTGTTCAGTCGTGACGCTATCGCCGAGTCGTGCTGGAATGCCGGCTGAATCGAAATCGCGAGCCCTCCATTTACCGACGGGGATACTGGTTCGCCTGTCGGTGGCGGTTCTGTTGGCTCGGTCAAATTTCTGTTGCAAAACTTAAATTCGTAAACATAGCATAGACTTGGAGCCTCCGCCTTGAGGCCAGTATATATTGATACGCAACTCGCCAAGAATCCGACAAACGATACACAGCCTATACGAAACAAGCCCTTGGATTCGGCCTTTGGATCATCGCTCCCCGTATCGTTCATTTCATTGAAACCCGATGCAAATCTTTCCCCACTTCGAGATTAAACACCTCGTGCCAGCTTTTAAAGAACAGAAATGTGGACGGATTGAGAATGTTTGCAAGGTCGGAAGCTGAGGCACGCTTACCCCGGCTGATCTAACGACCTTCCCTGCACTCCCCCTCGCACTTGTCCTTCTCCCTTGATGACCCGCGCCCCGCCCCCCCTAACGCCCCATCCCCACCAGCACCCGATCCAGCGCCTGCAATAACCGCGACCGATCCGCCTTGCTGAACGGCGCAGGTCCGCCGCCCACCCCGTCCATCCCCGCCCGCAGGTCGGCCATGATCGCGCGGGTGGCGATCGCGCCTCCGATGCTGGCGGCGGTGAATTCCTCGCCGTTGTGTTTCAGCACGCGGGCGCCGGCTTTGAGGCAGCGCTCGGCGAGCAGGATGTCTCCGGTGACGACCACGCACTTGCCTTTGGGCAGAGCGCCCGCTGCCTCGGCGATCCAGTCGTCTGCCGCGTCGAAGCCATCGCTGACCACCACGCGCTTCACCCGCGGGCTGTCGGGGATGCGGAAGGGGGCGTTGCTGACCACGCGCACCTCCGCCCGGAACCGCTCGGCGACGCGGTAGATCTCGTCCTTCACGGGGCAGGCGTCGGCGTCGATCAGGATGGTGAGGGGTGACATGGCGCGCGTCCTAGCCGAGCGGGGCGGGGGCGGTAAATGGCGCGCGCCCTGACGGATTAGGAGAAACCGGCGAGGTGTGCTACATCATCCGCGCTAACGTCGAAATTTGCGACGGACTTCGAAATTTGCGCTCCGCCGCTTGCCCCTCGGGGGCCCCGGCGTAAACCAGACGACGACTTCCTTTCATCGGACGGCCTGACGCACGACCCGC
>JAIYEK010000132.1 GCA_027487015.1 Erythrobacteraceae bacterium
AGGCGCGAGGGCGCTCTTTAGGCAGGTGAGGCCCCGCGCGCAATGGCACCGGCTGTCAGAGCGCAGGAGATGGCGGCAGGGGGTTGAACGGGGGATGAAGCGGCAGGGGTTTCAGAAGGGGCGGCTCATCGCGCGGCTGTAGGCGCTTTCGTAGGCGGCCTGCATCACCGCGAAGTCGAAATTCTCCCGCGCGCGCTGGCGATTGGCTTGCCCGAGCGCGCTGCGCAAATCGGGGTTGGCGGCAAGGGCGAGCAATGCGCCCGAAAGCGCCCCGACATCGCCGGGCGGCGCGATGAGCACGCGGTTCTGTTCGCCGAGGATATGGCAGATGTCGCCGACATCGGGCGCGGCCACCGGTAGGCCAGCCGCCATCGCCTCGACCACCGAGAGCGGAAACTGCTCGGAGGCGGAGGACAGCGCGAAGATATCGAACAGGCCGACGACCTTGGCGGGATCGACATTGCCGGGCAGGTGGAGGCGATTTCCGATGCCGAGCTCTTCGGCCTTGGCGAGGATCGCCGCGCGCTCCGGCCCCTCGCCGCAGATCACCAGCTGCCATTCGGGCGGGAGCGGCGCGAAGGCCGCGACCAGATCGGGCAGTCGCTTGACCGCGCGCAAGCCCGCGAGCGTGCCGACCCAGAACTCGCCCTCGCGCTTGCGGATCGGGAGCGCTTGCGCGTCGGGCGGGGCGGCGAAGGCGGCAGTGTCGATGCCGTTGGGGATGCGTTTCACCCGCGCCTCCGGCTGGCGCCAGAGCAAGCGGGCGATGGTCTCGAGCCCGGTCGATGGCACGATCAGCGTCGCCACCCGGCCCAAGGCGGCGAGGCGGTAGAGGTTGCGCGCCGGCTTCAATCGGGCCGCCTCGTCCTCGTTGAAGCCGTCCTCGTGGTGGACCAGCGGGGGCAGGTTCCACATGCCTGCGAAGAGCCGATGCGCCATCACCGCGTCCATCGCGCCCCAGTTATAGGTGCACACGAGGTCGAACCCCCGCATCGCCCGCGCGAGGCGCCCTAGCCGCATAGGGGTGGGCCTGCCCTTCAGCGAGGGGAAGTCCTGCGCGTAATCGACCGCCACATCCCCCTGGACCAGCGCGGCGGCCGCCATCGATTGCGGCTCGGCGGAGACGATGGTGTGATCGAGCCGCGGCCCCCAAGCGTTCATCAGCCGGACCGCGCGCACCTCCTTGCCGCCCGCGGCGAAGGTGGAATGCAGGTGCAGGATACGCGGGACGGTGTGGGGCGGCTTGGGCCCCGCCGCCGTGCTCACTCCGCCGCGTCCAGCAGCGCGAGGATCGCGTCGCGCACCTCGGGCTCGTCCAGCGTGGGCGCATGGCCGACATCGGGCACAGTGATGGTGCGCATCTTGGGGTTGCGCACGCCCATCTGCTTGACCGTGTCGGCGCTCAGCAAGTCCGACAGCCCCCCGCGCACCAGCAGCATCGGCACGCCCGCAAGCGCTTCGAAGGCGAGCCACAGGTTGGGCGGCGCGGCGTTGCCGGGCTTCGCGAAGGGCTCGGCGATCGCCATGTCGTAATCGAACACGATCCGCCCGTTCTGGCTCACCACCATGGTGCGCTTGGCCATCTCGAGCCACTGGTCGAGATCGAATTTGGGGAAGGCCGCGCCATGCGCCTCGGCCAGCCCGCGCGCGGCGTGGACCCAGGTGGGGTAGGAGCGGCCCTGCCCGACATAGCCCGAGATCCGCGACAGGCCTGCGGTCTGCACTTCGGGGCCGATGTCATTCATCACCACCGCGCTGATCCGTCCGGGCTGGCCAGCTGCCATCAGCATCGTCATCAGCCCGCCCATCGAGGTGCCGACCACGGCGAACCGGCCGATCTGCTGCTCGGCGAGCAGCTTTTCCACATCCGCGACATAGGTGATCGGCGAATAGGTGTCCGAATCCGGCGCGTAGTCGCTCATGCCCCGCCCGCGCATCTCGGGCACGATCACCCGGCGCGTGGCCGCCAGCGCCTCGGCCAGCGGTCCGAAATCGCGGGCATTGCGGGTGAGGCCGTGCATGCACAGCACCGGCAGCTTCGCCGTGCCCTCGGGCGCGGGATAGTTGCGATAATGCAGGGTGAGGCCATCGCTGCTGGTCCAGTAGCGGTCTTCGTACAATGCGGCCATCCTTGCCGGTATTCCCTTCGCTCGAGGGGCGCTGCGCCTTGCGTGCCGCCCAGCCCTCGCCCACTATCGCGGGATGAGCGAGCGACTGCAACACCCGGATGCGTCCGGAACCTATCATCCCGATCACGCCATCCTTGCGCTGGCCGAGTGGCTTGGCGATCCCGTTACGGCGGCGGACTTTCCCGAGACGCGCCTGCGCTGGCGCAATGATCGCGCGGCGGCGAGCGTGGGCCTCGCAGGGCTGACTGCTGGGGAGTGGCTCGCGCATTTCGGGCGCTTCCAGCCGCTCGAGGGCAACCTCCCCCAGCCGCTGGCGCTGCGCTATCACGGGCACCAGTTCCGGGTGTACAACCCCGACATCGGTGACGGGCGGGGGTTCCTGTTCGCGCAGATGCGAGGGTCTGACGGCCGGCTGATGGACCTCGGCACCAAGGGCTCGGGCACCACGCCGTGGAGCCGCTCGGGTGACGGGCGGCTGACGCTCAAAGGTGCGGTGCGCGAGATCCTTGCGACCGAAATGCTCGAGGCGCTGGGCGTCAACACCTCCAAGACCTTCAGCGTGATCGAGACCGGCGAGGCGCTCTATCGCGGGGACGAGCCCTCCCCCACCCGCTCCGCCGTGCTGGTGCGCCTCAGCCACTCACATGTCCGCTTCGGCACCTTCCAGCGGCTGCTGGCGCTCGAAGCGGCGGACGAGATGGAGGCGCTGATCGCCTACTGCCTCACCCACTTCCTCGCCCCGCCGCCGCCCGCAGACGCGCCCGACCGCGACAATCCCGCGATCCGCCTGATGCACGCCGTCGTCGAGCGCATGGCCGATCTCGCCGCCAGCTACATGGTCGCAGGCTTCGTCCACGGCGTGCTCAACACCGACAACATGAACGTGACGGGCGAGAGCTTCGACTATGGCCCGTGGCGCTGGCTGCCGTCATGGGAGCCGGGCTTTACCGCCGCCTATTTCGACCACGCGGGCCTCTACGCCTTCGGCCGCCAGCCCGAGGCGCTGCACTGGAATTGCGGGCAGCTCGCGGTCGCGCTGCGCTTGCATGCCGAGACCGCGCCGCTGGTCGCCGCGCTCGAACGCTTCGGGCCGCTCTACATGGCGGCGGTCGCGCGGCGCTGGTGCTGGCGGCTGGGGGTGGTCAGCCAGGGGGTGGAGGCCGACACGCAACTCGTCGCCGCCTGCGAGGCCGCGATGCGCGAGGGCGCGCTCCAGCCCGACGCCTTCTTCTTCGCCCATCGGGGCGGGCGGGGTCTGCCCGAAGCCTTCGGCCACTACGCCTCTGTCCCGTCGGACCACCCCTACTGGGCGGACGACGCGCCCCAATCGATGCTCATCGAGGAGGTCGAGGCGATCTGGTCTGCCATCGACCAACACGACGACTGGACCCCACTCCACGCCAAGATCGCCGCCCTGCGCCGCATGGGCGAAGCCCACGGCGCCGCGCCGCTGCCTGCGGGACATGCGTAACGGGCTCACCCCTATCTTTTCAGACCCGATCCCGATACATGCGCGCATCCGCACGGGAGCAGGACAAGACAGGCGAAAATCGCTAGCGTGACCGACAATATCCTCATTTCCCGCGAACCGGCCACCGGCGAGGAATTGTGGCGCGGCCCCGTCAGCGACGTGGACGCGGCGGTCTCGGCCGCGCGCCGCGCCTGGGCGCCGTGGGCCGCGCGCGCGCTCACCGACCGGATCGAAGTGCTGCGCGCCTTCGCCAACACCGTGCGCCGCGATGCCGACATCTTCGCCGATCTGATCGCGCGCGAGGCGGGCAAGCCCCTGTGGGAAGCGCGCAATGAAGTCGACGCGGTGGTCGCCAAGGTCGACATCTCGGTCCAGGCCTATGCCGAACGCACCGGCAAGAAGAAGCTCGACGCCGGCGTCGGCGCGAGCGCGGCGCTGCGCCACAAGCCGCACGGGGTGATGGCGGTGCTCGGCCCTTTCAACTTCCCCGCGCATATCCCCTGCGGACACATCGTGCCCGCGCTGATCGCGGGCAATGCGGTGGTGTTCAAGCCGTCCGAGAAGACCCCGGCAGTCGGCGAGGCGCTGGTCGCAGCCTTGCACCGCGCAGGGGTGCCCGAAGACGTCATCCAATGCCTCATCGGCGGGCCCGAGGAAGGCAAGGCACTGGCTGCGCACCACGGCACCGATGGCGTGCTGTTCACCGGCTCCGCCCAGGCCGGCATCGCCATCAACCGCAAGCTTGCCGCCAATCCGGGCAAGATCGTCGCGCTCGAGATGGGCGGCAACAATCCGATCGTCGTCACCGACACACCCAAGCTTGCCGATGCCGCCGCGATCATCATCCAGAGCGCCTTTGCCACCGCCGGTCAACGCTGCACCGCGGCGCGGCGGCTGATCGTCAAGGACAGCATCTACGACGCGCTGATGGCCGAGCTCGTGCCGCTGGCCCGCAAGCTGATGGTCGGCGATCCGCTGGGCGAGCCGCAGCCCTTCATGGGCCCGGTGATCGACAACGACACTGCCGAGCAGATGATGGAGAGCTTCGTCGCCTTGCTGACCGGCGGCGGGCGCGCGCTGCTGCACATGCGCCGCTCGCTGCCCGATCTGCCGTTCCTGAGCCCCGGCATCATCGACGTGACCGACGTCCCCGACCGCCCCGATATCGAGCTGTTCGGGCCGCTGCTGCAGGTCATCCGCGTCCCCGATCTCGACACCGCCATTACCGAGGCGAACAACACCCGCTTCGGCCTGTCCGCCTCATTGATCGGCGGCAGTCCGGAGGATTACGGGCGCTTCTGGGCGAATATCCGCGCCGGGATCATCAACTGGAACGCGCCCACCAATGGCGCCTCGTCCAAGGCCCCGTTCGGCGGGATCGGTCTTTCCGGCAACCACCGCCCGGCAGCCTATTACGCCGCCGACAACAGCGCCTATCCGGTCGCCAGCACCGAGATGGACCAGCCGCGCGCGACGATCATGGTGGGGCTGAGGCCCTAATTCGCCGCACGGTAGACCAGCGTCACGCCGGTCAACCCGTTGGCGGCCTTTCTGAGACTTACCGTCAGCCGCTCCGCCCCCTTACCGGTCGCGGCGATGCTGTCGCCGGGCGCGGCATGGCGGGTGGGGGCAAGCCCGGCGCGGGCAGCGCGGACGTGGTGATATTGCAGCACATCCTCGGGCGCGGCGGGGGTGAGATAGCGGATGATCCGCAAGGTGCAGCCCTTGGCATCGCTCGCGCCGGCCTGCACCACCATCGCGCGCGGCGGGATCGCGGCGGCAGGCGGCAGGCTGGCGGCGAGCGCGAAGTCTTCCTTGAGCCCCTCGGCGCAGGTGCCGGGCGCACCGACCGCAGCAAGCAGGTCTTCGGCCCCCGACATCGGCCCGAGCACCGCCCCGCCCGGCAGGCTGCTGGCGGGCGGCAGGTCGGGGAGCGTGCCGCTTTCGAGCAGTTCGATCCGCATCGCCTCGCGCGCGGCGGCGGCCGCCTCGCTGCTCCCCGCCAGCACTGGCAGCGCGGCGCTGTCGGCAAAACCGATTGCGGCATTGGCCTCGTTGCGGCTGGCAAGATCGGGGTCGCTCATCAAGGGATCGTGGAGCGCGCGGGCGATCACCGGATCCGTGGCAATCAGCGCCGCATCGCGCGCAGCCTCGTGCGCGCCCGGACCGCAGGCGGCAAGAAGGCCGAGACAAGCCAGAGGGATAAGGGCGCGGCGCATCGGCGGACCATGCCACGCATATGGTTAATTTGGTCTTCACCCGAGCATGAAAACGCCCCCGGGGCGCTGGGCCCCGGAGGCGCTTTCCGCACGGGAGCAAAGGCACCCCGCGCGCTGGCGGCCGCTTGGTGGGAGCGTCCGCAAGGGCGATTTCGTTCATCTATAAACCGCCCCGCCTGAACGAATCGCCAGTGCCAGCGAAAGCCGCCGTTCAGCCACCCGCGCCGCTTGCGCAGGCGTGACAGCGCCCCTAACGCGGCCGGACGATGAGCACTCCCGAACCCGCCTCAAAGACCGAAGGCCCCATCGCCTCAGGCCTCGCTCCGGCGCTGGGGGCCTATCTGATCTGGGGCTTCCTGCCGCTCTATCTGGTGCTGGTGAAAAGCGTGCCGGCGTTCGAATTCGTCGGCTGGCGGATCGTCTGGACGCTGCCGCTGTGCCTCGTGATCGTCGCCTGGCGGCGGCAGTTCCCCGAGGTGCTGGCTGCGCTGAAGAGCCCGCGCAGCCTGCTTGCGCTGCTCGCCAGCTCGGTGCTGATCGGGATCAACTGGTTCGTCTACATCTGGGCGATCATGGCGGGCGAGGTCTATGCGACCAGCATCGGCTATTACCTCAACCCGCTCCTCAACGTGCTGCTCGGCACGCTGGTTCTGGGCGAGACTTTGTCGCGCCGCCAGTGGATCGCGGTCGCCATCGCCGCCATCGCGGTGGCACTGCTGGCGACGGGCGCGGAGACGATGACGAGCCTGTGGATCAGCTTGTCATTGGGTTTCAGCTTCGGGGTCTATGGCCTTGTGAGAAAACAGGTTGCGGTCGGATCGCTGCCCGGCCTCACCATCGAGAGCGCGATCCTGCTGCCCGTCGCTGCCGGGATCGCAGCATGGTACGCGATGAGCCCGCAAGGCTCCTCCTTCGGGCAGGATTGGTGGACGAGCGCGCTTATCGTGTTCTCGGGCGTGGTCACCGCAGTGCCGCTGCTGCTGTTCGCCATCGCGGCGCGGCGGATGGACTATTCGACGCTGGGCTTCATCCAGTACCTCTCGCCGACGATCGTGTTCTTCCTCGGCCTGTTCGTCTTCCACCAGCCGCTCGCGCCCGCGAAACTGGGGAGCTTCGTGCTGATCTGGGTGGCGGTGGCGATTTTCGTCTGGGACCTGTGGGCCAAGCGCCGGGCGGCGTCAGCCTAGGAACCGCCAACCGAGCACCTGCCCGCCGTGCCAGGGGACGATTTCCTCGCCCGTGACATGCAGGCACGCGGGCACAGGCACCTCGGCACGTTCGAGCGTCACCGTCTCCTCGTTGACCGGCAGCTTGTAGAAGGCCGGACCGTGGAGCGAGGCGAAGCCTTCGAAGTGATCCAGCGCCCCCTCCTCGTCGAACACCGTCAGGTAGCTTTCGAGCGCGTAGGGCGCGCCGAAAATCCCCGCGCAGCCGCAGGCGGTTTCCTTGGCGCTGCGCAGATGCGGGGCCGAATCGGTGCCGAGGAAGAATTTTGGCGAACCACCCGTCGCCGCCTTGCGCAGCGCCAGCCGGTGCGTCTCGCGCTTGGCGACGGGGAGGCAGTAATTGTGCGGCTGGATCCCGCCCACCAGCATCGCGTTGCGGTTGATGTGGAGATGCTGCGGCGTGATGGTCGCGGCGACGTTCGGGCCGGCCTGGTTGACGAAATCGACCGCATCGCTGGTGGTGATGTGCTCGAACACGATCCGCAAGCTAGGGAACGCGGCAACAATCCCGCGCAAGTGCCTCTCGATGAATTCCTTTTCGCGGTCGAACACGTCGACGCTGTGGTCGGTCACCTCGCCGTGGATGCACAGCACGATGTCTTCGGCCTCCATCCGGGCGAGGACCGGGTAGAGGTTCTCGACATTGGTTACCCCGGCAGCCGAGTTGGTCGTCGCGTTGGCGGGGTACATCTTGGCCGCGGTGAAGACGCCTTCCGCGGCGCCGCGCGCGAGGTCGTCGGCGTCGGTAGTGTCGGTGAGGTAGCAGGTCATCAGCGGCTCGAACCGCACGCCCTCGGGCACGGCAGCGAGGATGCGGTCGCGGTAAGCCGCGCCAAGCTCGGTCGTGGTCACCGGCGGGGTGAGGTTCGGCATCACGATCGCCCGGGCGAACTGGCGCGCGGTGTAGGGCACCACTTCGCGCATGATGTCGCCATCGCGGAAATGGAGATGCCAGTCGTCGGGGCGGCGGATGGTGATGCGGTCGCTCATGGCTTCCCCTTAGCTTTGGCCATGCCTATCTGTCACCCATGACTGCAACCCTGCTGACCACCCGTGCGCTGGTGCGCCTCTCGCCGCTGGACGAGGCCGAGGATGTCGCCGCTTTCCTGCAAGGCCTCGTCACCAACGACGTGACGGGCACGCTGCCCTGCTACGCCGCGCTGCTGAGCGCGCAGGGCAAGCACCTGTTCGATTTTCTCGTGTGGCGGGACGGCGACGCGCTGCTGCTCGATTGCGAGGCCGCGCATGCGGTCGAGTTGGTCAAACGCCTCTCGATGTACCGCCTGCGCCGCAAGATCGCGATTGCGCGCGATGATGCGCTGGCGGTCCACTGGAGCCCCGAGGCGCGCGAGGGTGCCGCCCCCGACCCTCGCCTCCCCGAACTCGGCCACCGCTGGCTCGGCGCGCCTGAGGGCGAGAGTGCGGACGCCGCTTGGCTCGCCCACCGCCTCGCGCTCGGCGTGCCGGAAGGCCGCGCTGAACTGGGCGATATCCTGTGGCTGGAAACCAATGCCGTGGAGCTGAACGGCGTCAGCTTCACCAAGGGCTGCTACGTCGGGCAGGAGAACACCGCGCGGATGAACTGGCGGCAGAAGGTCAACCGCCGGCTGGTGGTGGTGCCGCTCGCGCAGTCGGACGACGCGCGGCGGGTAGCGGCCTATCCGGAACTCGGCCTTGCCTTGGATCACCTGCGGGTCGAAAACGTCGATCCGGCCAATCTGCCCGACTGGCAGCGCGCCGGGGTGCTCGCGCCGGACGCTTAAGCCGTCTGATGCTCGGCCAAACTCGCTTCGAGCATTGCCGTCGCCCGCTCGCGCGCCGCATCGCGCGGCAGGCCGAGCGACTTTGCCAGCGCCCCGCCGATCAGCGCGTCGCCCAGCGCCATCAGCACGAGCGACAGCGTATCGCGGTGCAGCCGCCGCTCGGCGATATGCTCGGGCGGTTCGGTGGGGGTGAGTTCGTCGAGCAGGTCGTGGATCACCGAGATGATCGGGTCCAAGGCATCCTCGTTCCCCGTCAGCAGCATCCAGCTGGTCAGCGCGCCCGCGCCCTCGCGGTCGAAGGCGTCGAAGGCGAGATCAACCACCTCGCGCGCCGATCCCAGCCCTGCGCGGCTGGCATGGACCGCCTGAAGGATCGTCTCGCACACCGTGCGCGCCAGGTGCTCGGCGAGCGCGCGCTGGAGCCCGGAGGCCGAACCGAAGTGATGGAGCAGGTTCGCATGCGTGCGGCCGATGCGGGCCGAGACCGCCTTCAGCGTCACCGATTGCGGCCCCGTCTCGATCAGCAGCGCGCGCGCGGCTTGAAGCGCGGTGCTGCGCGATTCCTCGGGAGTTAACCTCTTACGCACGACCATATTGGGCCTGCCCTAGGCCTTTTTGCGCCTGCGAACAAGCACGCCCGCTCAGGCGGCGTGGGCGAGTGGGGCGGGGTCCATGTCGGCCTCCAGATCGAGCGCGAACTCGACCGAATCGACCGCGTGGCCGCGTGCGGCGCTGAAGCGCTGGCCGGGCCGCCCAGTGGGGACGAAGCCAAGCTTGCGCAGCACCTTGCCCGAGGCCGGATTGTCCACGAAGTGCCCCGCGACCACACGCCGGTGGCCGAGCGTGCGCGCGATCTTGAGCACCGCATCCGCCGCCTCGGTGGCATAGCCGCAGCCCCAATGGGCGCGCGCGATCCAGTAGCCGAGCTCGGGCTCGCCCTCATGCTCGCCCATGCCTGCGCTGCCGATCACGCCGACGCCGGGGAGCGTCACGAGGAAGTGTGGCAGACGCGGGTTCTGCGGCAGCGCTGCAAAGCTTCGCGCGTCCTCGATCCCGTAGGGCCACGGCGCGCGCGCCAGGTTGCGCACAATCGCCTCCTCGCCGATGCCGGCCAGAATAGCGCCGCTGTCCTCGGGGAAAGCGGGTCTCAGGAACAGTCTTTCGCTGCGATGGAACACGAGTTCTCCCTTCCTCGCCCCGCGCCAGCCCCTAGGGCGGACGCATGACAATTTCATGGCCGCGAAACTTTCTAAGTGCCGCGGCAATGGTGAGGGAGAACGCAAAAGGGAGACGGACCCCCTCGGTATGAGGACGGTCCTGTCTCCCTCGAATGGCAGGTCTTGCACCTGCCGGGACCATCCTTGCCGGACGATCCCTTTCGCGAATCGTCCGCTTATTCGGCGGCTTCGGCCATCGCATCTACGCTGACGTATTTGCGGCCGAGCTTGCCCGAGTGGAATCGCACCAC
>JAIYEK010000273.1 GCA_027487015.1 Erythrobacteraceae bacterium
CTGGTCGCGGGCGAGCGGCGTTGGCGCGCGGCGCAGAAGGCGCGGCTGCACGAGATCCCGGCGCTGGTGCGCAACCTCTCCGACCGCGAGGTCATGGCGCTCGCGCTGATCGAGAACCTACAGCGCGAGGACCTCAACCCGGTCGAGGAAGCGCGCGCCTATCACCGCCTCGCCGAGGACGAGGGGATGATCCAGGTCGACATCGCCAAGATGGTCGAAAAGTCGCGCAGCCATGTCGCCAACATGATGCGACTGGTGACGCTGCCGGACGACGTACTCGACCTGATTCAGGAGGGCAAGCTGACCATCGGCCACGCCCGCGCACTGATCGGGCGCGACGATGCCCGCGAGCTTGCCTCAATCGCGGTGGCCGAGGGGCTTTCGGTGCGCGATATCGAGACGCTCACCAAGAAGCCGGCGAAGCGCGCCGAGGCTCCGGCCGAAGCGCCCTACCTCGCCCCCGACAATGCCGACATCGTGGCGGTGCAGCAGCATCTCGAGGAATTCCTCGGCCTCACCGTCAAGATCAAGCCCGAGAGCGATCCGCGCAAGGGCACGATGACGATCCGCTACACCACGCTCGACCAGCTCGACTTGCTGTGTCAGCGCCTCACGGGCGACGAAATTTGATCTGAGTTCGCACGCCCTCGGGCGATCGGGCGCCGTCATAGGCGACTCAGCCAGGTGTTGAGCGAACACAAAAAAGCCCCTCAAGTTCGCCTGAGCTTGAGGGGCTTTTTCGTGTTTGTCCCCTAGGGGACGCAAACTTAGCGCTGGCGAACCATCTTCTTGGTCGGACGCGGGGCAGGGCGCAGGCGCGGGGCGGGGTCGATGATGCGGGTCGCGCCGGGGACCGTATAGGTCTCCTCACGTACGGTCTCGCGCACCACCACCTGCTGCTGCACCTCGGTGCGCACCGGGATCAGAACGATTTGCTGCGGCTGGGCATAAGTGTAGCCGTAGGAATAGCCCTGCGGATAGCCATAGCCATAGCCGTAGCCCGGATAGGCGATCTCGCGGCTGGCGACGCGCGGGCCCGGAGCGCCATAGGCCGACAGGTAGCTGTCGAGCGCGGCTTCGCAGTCGTAGAGGTTCTTCTTCCTGTCGCCGTCGAACAGGCTGCCGAGCAAGCCGCCGAGCAGACCGCCACCACCCACGCCGAGCACCGTGCCGAGCACGCGGTCACCCGCGCCGGCAATCTCGTAGCCCGCCACGCCCCCGGCGATCGCGCCGAGCAGACCGCCGATGATGAGGCCGGTGTTGTCCCGGTTCTGCCCGCGGGTGCGGCGGCGGCATTCGTCGATCCACTGGTCGCGCTCGAACACCGCGGGGGCGCCGGCGCCATAGCCGTAGCCCTGACCACCGTAATACTGAGTCGCGTAGCCCTGTGTCTGATAGCCCTGCGAACCATAACCCTGCGCGGCATAGCCTTGGGCCGCGTAGCCCTGGGGATGCGCGGGGAGAGGGCGGGGACCGTCGATGCGGCGGGTGCGGGTGACCGTCTCGACCCCGTTCACAGTCGTCACCGTCTCGCCGGTCTGTGCGTATGTCGTGGTGACGGGCGCGCGGCGCATGTCGGCGGGCAGCTCGCGCAGCTCGTTCTGGCCCATCGGGGTGAGCGGCGGCAGATCGGAATAGTTCTGCGCCTGCACGGCAGCAGGCACACCGGCCAGCGCGAGGGCGGCGAGCGGAAGGGTCGAAAACAGCTTGGACATGGGCGAATCCCCCTGAGTCAGCCCAATCGGCTGATGGTTAGCAAAAGACTAACACTGTGAGGGGGATGCGCCCAAGCGGGGTGTAACCCCTGTCCCGATTCGGGAAGGATTAGAGGCGGCTCGCCAGCAGCGCGGCGAGCGCCTCGATCCCCCGGGCATCGGCTTCGGTGAAGCGGGCGGGGGTGGGGCTGTCCAGGTCGATCACCGCGATCACCGCCCCGTCGCGCAGCACCGGCACCACCAGCTCGCTCGCGCTGGCGGCGTCGCAGGCGATGTGGCCGGGGAAGGCGTGGACGTCCGCGACCAGCTGCGTGGCGCGGCTTTGCGCCGCCGCGCCGCAGACGCCGCTGCCGAAGGGGATGCGGATGCACGCCGGGCGGCCGACAAAGGGCCCGAGCACCAGCTCCTCGTCGCCGCCTTTCTTGGAAGGCGCGACCCGGTAGAACCCCGCCCAGTTCAAATCGGGGAGGAACTCCCACAAGAGCGCCGCGACATTGGCCATGTTGGCGACCGCGTCAGGCTCGCCCTCGGTCAGCGCGCCCGCGGCGGCGAGCAGCTCGCGGTAGAGCTCATCTGCGGGAAGCGGCTCGGCGGGCTTGAAATCGTACATCGCAGGTCTGGTCTTTCGTCGCTTGCTTGTTGCCGCCAGCGCGGCGCGGCCTTATTCCGTGCCACATGGCCATTATCCGCAAAATCGCAATCGCGCTCGCCGTCTTCGTCGTCACTACCGGAGGCGGGCTGTGGTTCATCAGCCGCGGCGATACCGCCGATCTCAGTGTGGACGAGGTCGCGGGCACCAACCCTGTGCTGCAGGAGGCCGATGCCCAGACCTTCCCCACCGTGCAGGTGGCCGAGCCCGTGGGCTGGGCCGCGGGCGAGGCGCCGACACCGGCCGAGGGGCTCGAGGTCGTCCGCTTTGCCGAGGGGCTCGAGCACCCGCGCACGCTCTACACCCTGCCCAATGGCGACGTGCTCGTCAGCCTCACCCGCGCGCCGGAAGTAAAGAACGACAGCGGCGGGATCATGGACACGATCAAGGGCTGGGTCGCCGAAAGCCTGCTGAGCAAGGCCGGGGCGACGGGCAAGTCGCCCAACCAGATCGTGCTGCTGCGTGATGCCGATGGCAATGGCACCGCCGAAACCCGCAAGGTGATCGCCAACGAGGGCCTCGATTCGCCCTCGGGCCTCGCTTGGGCCGATGGCACGCTTTATGTCGGGAACCACAATGCCGTGCTCGCTTTCCCCTATGCGCTGGGCGCGGATGCGGTGAGCGGGAAGGGCGTGAAACTCATGGATCTCGCCCCGGGCGGCGGGCACTGGATGCGCAACTTGAAGCTCTCGCCCGATGGCAAGCTGCTTTACGTGGCGGTCGGATCAGTCAGCAATATCGGCGAGAGCGGGATGAAGCTCGAGGAAGGCCGCGCGCTGATCTGGGAGTATGATTTCGCCACCAAGCGCCAGCGCCAGTTCGCGGCGGGCCTACGCAATCCCAACGGGCTCGACTTCAGCCCCTGGTCAGGAGAGCTGTGGACGACGGTGAACGAGCGCGACATGCTCGGCTCCGACCTCGTGCCCGATTACCTCACCAACGTCCCGGTGGGCGCGCAGTACGGCTGGCCCTGGGTTTATTATCGCACCAACCGCGACCGCCGGGTCGATGCCCCGATGCCGCGCTTCCTGATGGAATATGTGAGGAAGCCCGAATATGCGCTCGGCCCCCATGTCGCAGCGCTGGGCCTTGTGTTCTCGAAGGAGGGCGACCGGATGGGGACGGGCTTCGCCAGCGGGGCCTTCATTGCGCGGCACGGTTCGTGGAACCGCAAGCCGGCCTCGGGCTATGATGTGGTGTTCGTCGACTTCGACGATCGCGGCAATCCAACGGGCAAGCCCAAGCCGGTGCTGACGGGCTTCCTCACCGCCGATGGCAAGACCCATGGCCGCCCGACCTGGGTGACCTGGGGCCCCGACGGATCGCTGCTGGTGTCGGACGATACCGCTGGGATCATCTGGCGCGTGCGCTCGCCCTCGGCCACGCCTGCTCCGGCTATCGCGCGGCTGGAGGGCAAGTCACTCCCCCCGCAGGAGCTGAAGGACCCCCGCGCGGCGTTCGAGGCGGATTACCTGCGCCAGCAGGCGGGGCAGAAGATCAACTAAAGGCGCTTGCCCGCGCGCCCGGCGAGTTCCGTCGCGAATTGCAGCGCGGTGCGGCCCGAGCGGTTGCCGCGCTGGATCGCGAAGGCCATCGCCTCCTCGGGGTCGAAGGCGAGCCCGAGCGGCGCGGTGTAGCCGGTGAGGATCGCGAGGTAGGTGTCCTTGTCGGCCGGGTGGAAGCCCAGCGTCAGCCCGAAGCGATCGGCGAGCGCGAGGGCATCGTCGCGCTCGTCGCGTTCGTGGATCGCGCCCGAGGTATCCTCGCGCTCGACGATCCCGCGGCGGTTGGCGGTGACGACCAGGCGGATGTGAGCGGGCCGCGGGGCGATGCCGCCTTCAAGTAAGCTCCGGAGCGCCAGCATCTCCGAGCGGCCGTCCGCGCCGAAGCCGAGATCGTCGATGAAGAGGAGGAAGGCGCGGGTCTGCTCCGCCAGCGCGGCAATCAGAGCAGGGAAGGTGGGCAGCGTGCCGGGGGCGAGTTGCACAAGCGCCAGCGCGGCCGAATCGTCCCGCTGCACATCGGCCACGCAGGCGCGCACCAGCGCCGATTTGCCCATCCCCCGCGCGCCCCACAGCAGCGCGTCATGTGCCGCCGCGCCGCTGGCGAGCCTCGAACACAAGTTGCGTAGCGCGACTTTCTGGGCGTCGATCCCGTGGAGCGCGTCCAGCGGCAGGGCATCGAGCGCCGGCACGGGCCGGGCACGCTCGCCCTCCCAGACATAGGCGGGGGCACCGAGCCAATCGGCCGGGGGCAGAGACGGGGGTGCCAGGCGTTCGAGCGCCGCAGCGATCCGCTCCAGCGCTTCGCCGCCCTCCGCCATCTCAGGCAACCAGCGCCTCGGCGGAGAGCGTGTAGAGCAGGTCCGCCCCCGCTACCGCCCCGGCCTTGAGCCCCGCCGCTTCCGGCACGATCCGGTCGAGGAAGAAGCGCACCGTCACCGGCTTGGTCGCCGCCAACTCCGGAGCCGCGCCCGCCGCGACGGCCTTGGCTTGCTTCATCAGCTGCCACCCTGCGACGCAGACGGCGGCCATGGTGCAGAACGGCACGCTCCCGGCGAGGCGATCATCGAGGCTCGCATCGTCGCGCATCCACCGCGCGACATTGGCGCAGTCCATCGCGAGCGCCGAGAGGGCGTATTCCTCCGAAGCCTCGTGCGCGATCCCCTCGAACAGCGCGACCAGCGCCTCGCCGCCCTCGAGCCCGAGTTTGCGGGTGACAAGATCAGCCGCCTGAATGCCGTTGGTGCCTTCGTAGATCGGGGCGATACGCGAATCGCGCCAGTGTTGAGCAGCGCCGGTTTCCTCGACGAAGCCCATGCCGCCGTGGATCTGGATGCCGAGACCCGAGACCTCGACGCCCACGTCCGTGCCCCACGCCTTGAGCATCGGCACCAGCAGCTCCGAACGGGTCTTTGCCGCCTCGTCGCCGAGATTGCCGCGATCGACTTGCCCCGCGCAGTAGTAGAGCAGCGCGCGCACGCCTTCGGTCAGCGCCTTCATCCGCAGGATCATGCGGCGCACGTCGGGGTGCTCGATGATCGCCACCGGGGTCTTGTCGGGCGATCCCGCGCGCGCCGACTGCACCCGGTCGCGGGCATAGGCGAGCGCCTGCTGGGTCGCCCGCTCAGCGATCTGCGCGCCCTGATTGCCGACATTGATCCGCGCATTGTTCATCATCGTGAACATCGCCGCGAGCCCCTTGTTGGGCGCGCCGACAAGCTCGCCGATGCACTCGCCATTGTCGCCATAGCTCATCACGCAGGTAGGCGAGGCGTTGATGCCGAGCTTGTGTTCGAGGGAGACGCAGCGAAGGTCGTTCCTCTGGCCGAGCGAGCCATCGGCGTTCACATGATACTTCGGCACGACGAACAGGCTGATGCCGCGCGAACCCTCGGGCGCACCGGGGAGGCGGGCCAGCACCAGATGGATGATGTTCTTCGCCAGATCATGCTCGCCCCAGGTGATATAAATCTTCTGGCCGGTGATCTTAAACTTGCCCGCGTGTTCGCCATCCTCGATGTGCTCGGCGGTCGAGCGCAGCGCGCCGACATCGCTTCCCGCAGCGGGTTCGGTGAGGTTCATCGTGCCCGACCATTCGCCGCTCACCAGCTTGGGCAGATACATCGCCTGCTGGGCGGGCGAGCCGTGGTGCTCCAGCGCCTCGATCGCGCCGACGCTCAGCATCGGGAGCAGGGTGAAGGCCATGTTGGCCGCCCCGAGGTTCTCGAGCACATTGCAGGCCAGCGTGAAGGGCAGGCCCTGACCACCGTGCGCGAGCGGGGAGGCGATGGCGTTCCAGCCTTGCTCGACATATGCGTGATAGGCGGCCTCGAAACCCTCGGGCAGGCGGACGACGCCGTTTTCGAGCTTCGCGCCCTCCAGATCGCCCTTGCGGTTGAGCGGCGCGAATTCTCCGGCCGCGAACTGCCCGACGCCTGCGACGATGGCCTCGACCAAGTCGGGCTCGGCATGGGCGAAGCGTTCTGTCTGCGCCAGTTCGTCGATCCCGGCATTGACGCGGATGGCGAGCAGCTGGTCGGCGGTCGGCGGGGTAAAGGGGGTCACGTGGGATTGTCCTCGAAAAGGGGAAAGCCCCCGCGCACTTGGCAGGGCGGGCAAACGAATATAGCGCCGGGGCATGAGCGGCAAGAACGTTACGGAAGTGCGGCTGGCAGACGCCGAGGGGATCGCGAAAGCTGCGCGAATCCTCGAATCGGGCGGGCTCGTCGCGGTGCCGACCGAGACGGTCTACGGGCTCGCCGCGCGGGCGGACAGCGCCGAGGCGGTGGCGCGAATTTATGCGGCGAAGGGCCGGCCGGATTTCAACCCTCTGATCGTGCATGTCGCGGGGCTCCCGCAGGCGGAGCTTTATGCCGAGTTCTCTCCCGAGGCGCGCGCATTGGCAGAGTCGCATTGGCCGGGGCCGCTCACGCTGGTCCTTCCGCGCCGCGCTGACGCTGCGCTGGCCGAGGCTGTGACGGCGGGGCTGCCGACCATCGCCCTGCGCGCGCCCGCGCACCCGGTGATGCAGGGGCTTCTGGCCGCGGTGGACTTCCCGCTCGCCGCGCCCTCGGCCAACCGCAGCGGATTCATCAGCCCCACGATGCCCGCGCATGTGCTCGCCTCGCTCGACGGGCGGATCGACATGGTGCTCGATGGCGGGGCGACCACGGCGGGAGTGGAATCCACCATCGTCGCCGTGCGTGCCGACGGGAGCGTTGAGGAATTGCGCCCCGGCCCGCTCCAGCTGGGGGCACGCGGCGCGAGTGGGGCCATCGAGGCACCGGGGCAGCTCGCGAGCCACTATGCGCCGGGCAAGCCGGTGCGGCTTAACGCTTTGGCGGCCGAGTCGGATGAATTCCTGATCGGCTTTGGCGCGGTGGCGGGGGACTGCATGCTGTCTGCAAGCGGTGATCTGACCGAGGCCGCGGCGCGCCTCTACGCTTGTCTGCACGAAGCCGCCCGCGCGCCGCACCCGCGCATCGCGGTCGCCCCGGTTCCCGAGGAGGGCATTGGCCGCGCGATCAACGACCGGCTGCGGCGGGCGGCGGCCTAGTCACTTTTTGGTTCCACCGAATTGCTCGACGCCAGCGCCTTGATCTCGGCGCGGATCGTCTGGGCGCGGTCACAGGCTTCGTCATCGCCCTCGCCGCAGCGTTCCATCGCCTTGGCATATTCGCGGTCGAGCTCGCCGATCCGTTCCTCCTGCTTGCGGATTTCGCGGCCGCGCTTCTCGTCGGCTTCGGACTGGCTGGTGGTGGCGAGGTCCACGCCCTTGCTCACCACGCGCACCGGCGCGGTGACCACGCTGACCGCGGCCTTGGCGAGGCAGCCCTGAAGGGCAAGCGCGGCAAACCCGAGGGCGAGGAGGCGGGCGATCTGCATCACCCCGCTATCCTCGCTCAGGCCTTGCGATCTGGCAAATGCTATTCTGCGGGCTTCGCCGGGGCTGCGGGCGGGGCGGGGATCGCGCCGCTCGCGCCGCCGCTGCCGCTGGCGGGCTTGCAGGTGAGCGTGCCCGCGCCGAAGCCGTTGAGCGTGCAGGTCGCGGTGCCCGCGACAATCACGTCCCCGGCGCCGCCGATGGTCGCTTCGACCGTCCCGTCCGAGGCGAAGGCGACATCGCCGCTGCCGCCGATCGTGATATCGGCCTGGTCGACCTTCAGGCCGGGCATCTCGACGTCGCCCGCGCCGCCGATCAGCACCGTGAACTCCTTGGCCGTCCCCGCGCCGCGCACCGTGCCGCTCCCGCCGATATTGATCCCGAGCCGCTGGCTGGCGATCTGGCCGAACTCGACGAGGCCGCTGCCGCCGATATTGATGTCGGCTTCCTTGGCGAGACCCTGCGCCTTGACCGTGCCGGCCCCGCCAATGATCACTTCGCTCGGGGCTGGCATGGTAATGCGGATGGTGGCGTTGGAGTTGCCGTTCCAGCCGTCCTCGCGGGTGATGCCGATCACCTCGCTGTCGCGCACGAAGCGAAGGCTTTCGGTGTCGGTACCTTCGACCTTGATCGCGAAGGTGTCGCCCTCGGTGAGGATCACGGTGTCGCCCGAGGCGAGGAAGACCTTGGCGGGCGGCGCGCCGGCGATCTCGATTTCGGAGAGCGGCACGCCCTTCTGGCCGTTGATCTCGACATCGGCGCCATCGCAGCCGGCGAGCACCGCGGCGAGCGCGAGGATGGCGGGCAGGGCGGCTTGCCGGCGCAGGGCATGGGTCATGGCGGAGTCTCTCCCGTTAGCGTATTGCTGATGTAATACACCAAGGGTGCGGGCGCAAGGGGCCGACGCACCGACACAGCACAAACGAAAAGGGCCGCCCCATCGGACGGCCCTTTCGTGTTTGGCTTAGCGGAGAAGCCTCAGGCTTCTTCGGCCGTATCGTAATATTGCGGCGCGTGCTGGCGCAGCACGTCGAGGATCTTGCCGAGCGCGGTGGGCTCGTCGGTTTCCTCCATGGCCGCCAGTTCGCGGGCGAGGCGCGAGGACGCCGCTTCGAAGATCTGACGCTCCGAGTAGCTCTGCTCGGGCTGGTCTTCGGGGCGGAACAGATCGCGGGTCACTTCGGCGATCGACACGAGGTCGCCCGAGTTGATCTTGGCTTCATATTCCTGCGCGCGGCGCGACCACATGGTGCGCTTGACCTTGGGCTTGCCCTTGAGGGTTTCCATGGCCTGACGCAGGGTCTTGTCCGAGGAGAGCTTGCGCATCCCGATGGCTTCGACCTTGTTGGTCGGCACCCGCAGCGTCATGCGCTCTTTTTCAAAACGCAGGACATAGAGTTCGAGCTGCATTCCGGCGATTTCCTCGCTCTGGAGCTCGAGCACCCGGCCCACGCCATGCTTCGGGTAGACAACATAATCGCCGACGGTGAATGCGTTTGCGGTGCTCGCCATGCACGTTCCTTTCAATCGGCCGACCTGGCAACGGGAGAGAGAACGAC
>JAIYEK010000065.1 GCA_027487015.1 Erythrobacteraceae bacterium
GATCGAGCGACTCCGCGCGGCTGAAACCCATCTTGCGATTGATGGTCTCCGCCAGATCGGCGCGGGTCAAAGTGCCAACCGAACGCATCATGCGAATTCTCCTTCGCGGCGCGACCCGAACAAAGGTGCGAGGTGCTTACGATTTTTTGGCGCGATTGCAAAGCGATGGGGTGCGGATTGTTGTGTTTTCCGCAAAGGCCTTAACAAAAGAGACAGGGCCTCACATCCGGATGAGGCTCGCCCCCCAAGTGAAGCCGCCGCCCATCGCCTCGAGCATCACCAGATCGCCCGCTTTGATCCGCCCATCCTTGCGCGCGACATCGAGCGCGAGCGGCACCGAAGCGGCCGAGGTATTAGCGTGGGCGTGGACCGTCACGATCACCTTTTCGGGCGCAAGGCCGAGCTTCTTGGCGGTCGCATCGAGGATCCGGGCATTGGCCTGGTGAGGCACGACCCAGTCGATCTCGGCCACAGAAACGCCCGTTTCTTCAAGCACTTCCCTGAGAACGCTCGAAAGGTTCACGACCGCGTGGCGAAAAACCTCGGGCCCGCGCATGCGGACATGGCCGACGGTCTGCGTGCTCGAGGGCCCGCCGTCGACATAGAGCAGATCGTGGTGGTCGCCATCGGCGTGAAGGCGCGTGCCGAGGATGCCGGCGCTGTCCTTGCCGCCCGCCTCACCCGAGGGCGCCTCGAGCACCACCGCGCCTGCGCCATCGCCGAACAGCACGCAGGTGGTGCGGTCTTCCCAGTCGAGGATGCGGCTGAAAGTTTCCGCCCCGATCACCAGCGCGCGCTTGGCCATGCCGGTTTTCAGCAGCGAATCGGCTGTCGCCAGCGCGTAGAGGAAGCCCGAGCACACCGCGGCGACATCGAAGGCGATCCCGCCCTGACAGCCGAGCGCGGCCTGCACCTTGGTGGCGGTGGCGGGGAAGGTGTTGTCGGGAGTGGCGGTGGCGAGCACGATCAGGCCGATCGAGGAAGCCTCGATCCCTGCATCCTCCAGCGCCGCACGCGCGGCGGCGATGGCGAGGGTCGCGGTGGTCTCACCCTCCCCTGCGATATGCCGCTGGCGAATGCCGGTGCGCGCGACGATCCACTCGTCAGAGGTGTCGACCGTCTCGGCCAGTTCGGCATTGGTCACCACCCGGCGGGGCAATGCCGAGCCGGTGCCGAGCACGCGCGAACCGGTCACGCAGGTGCCTCGCTATCCTTTGGAGTTGCGGCGCGGCCATTGTGGCGCAAGGCGCCTTCGCCCAGCCGCGAGAGGTCCTGCGCAATCCGTTCGGTCAGCTTGTTCTCGAGCAGCCGCGCGGTCACGGCCACGGCATGGGCGACGCCCTTGGCATTGGCGCTGCCGTGGCTTTTCACCACCACGCCGTTGAGGCCGAGGAAGACCGCGCCATTGTGGTTGTTGGGATCGAGATGGTGCTTCAGCAGCTCGGTCGCCGGGCGCGAGACCAGAAAGCCGATCTTGGAGCGCAGCGAGGACGTGAAGGCCTGGCGCAGCAGGTCGGTGACGAAACGCGCCGAGCCCTCGATGGCCTTCAGCGCGATATTGCCCGAAAAGCCGTCGGTCACGACCACATGGGTCTCGCCCCGGTTGATCTTGTCGCTCTCGACGAAGCCGTCGAATTGCAGCGCCAATCCGCCTTCGGCCGAGGCCGCGGTGAGCATGGCGGCGGCATCGCGCAGCTCTTCGGTGCCCTTGATCTCTTCGGTGCCGATGTTGAGCAGGCGGACGACCGGCTTGTCGAAGCCGTTGACGATCCGCGAATAGGCCGCACCCATCACCGCATATTGGACGAGGTTGCGGGCATCGGCCTCGGTGTTGGCGCCTAGATCGAGCATCACCACGTCATGCGCCTGCAAGGTCGGCATGATCGCCGCGAGCGCGGGGCGATCGATCCCCGGCAGGGTGCGCAGCGCGAGCTTGCTCATCGCCATCAGCGCGCCGGTGTTGCCCGCGCTCACCGCAGCGCCCGCATCGCCTGCCTTCACCGCGTTGACCGCAAGGCCCATCGAGGTGGTCTTGGCACGGCGGATCGCCTTGCTGGGGAGCTCGTCGCCGCCGACCACGTCATCGCAGTGGAGAATCTCCGACGCGGCGCGCAGGTTCGGGTGGTTCTCGAGCGCGGCTTCGATGCGCTTGCCATCGCCGACCAGGAGGAACTTGAAGCTATCGTGATTGCGGCGAGCGAGCGCGGCGCCTTCGACCATGACGCGCACGCCTTCATCACCGCCCATCGCATCGACCGCGATACGGGGCAGGTTCATCGTGCTAATCTCCGGTCTATCGTTAGGGCCAGCGGCATTTAGCCGACGGCGACGACCTGACGCCCGTTATAGTGGCCGCAATGGCCGCAGATGTTGTGCGGGCGCTTCAGTTCGCCGCAGTTCGAGCATTCGTGGAATGCTTCGACCTTCAGTGCATCGTGCGAGCGACGCATGCCGCGACGGGAAGGCGATACTTTTCTCTTGGGGACAGCCATGGCGGCACCAATTCCTCAAATAACTTTGCGTTGCGGCACCGCCTCCAGCGTTGGGGGCACCGTGATTCTCGAAGGCCGCCCTTACGGCAAGGAAGGCTGCCGCACAAGCACAAGGCCTTGCGGTCATTCCTTGGCCAGCAGCGGCGGGGAGCGGCGCGCTATAGCGAAAAATTCGCGCGTTGCAAGCAGCCTTGCCGCGCCCTAGCAACGCAGGTCATTATCGAGGGGATCCTATCATGACTGTGCTTCCTGTCACTCTGGCTGCGGCGGCAGCGGCGGCGGTGCTCAATATCTGGCTCGGCCTGCGCGTCGGGAGCTTGCGCACCGCGCTCAAGATCAGCGTTGGCGATGGCGGGAGCGAGCCGCTCCAACGCCGGATGCGCGCGCAGCTCAACTATGTCGAGAACACCGCGTTCGTGCTGGTGCTCATCGCCGCCATCGAGTTGGCAGGCGCAGGCAGCTGGTGGCTGGCGTATGTCGCGGCAATCTACTTCCTCGGCCGCGTGGCGCATGGCTTCGGGATGGACGGCGGCAAGGCCGGGCCTGGCCGCAATGTGGGCACGATCCTGACGCTGCTGATCCAGCTGGGCCTGGCGGTGGTCGCGGCGCTGGTAGCGGCAGGCGTGATCTAGGCCGCGACCCGCACCAGCTTGCCCGCGCGTTCGGGCAGGTCGGCGGGCAGGCACACGTCCCAGGCAAGGCCCAGCCGCTCGAGCAGGCGGATAAAGGCATAGCCCCAGTCGCTCTGCCCCGTGTGGAGGCCGATGCGCGCGCTACCCGGGTAGGCGTGGTGATTATTGTGCCACGCCTCACCCATGGTCAGGACCCCGGCCCAGGGCACGTCATGCGCCTGCACGCCGGCGTCGTGAACCTGCCAGTGCTGGGGGCCGCGCCGGTGCGCGAGGTGGCCGACGAGGAAATGGCCATGCACCGTCAGCGCGACCCGCACGCACACGCCCCACACCACGAAGGGCCAGCCGCCCGCTAGGTAGAGCACGCCCGCGACGGGGAGCTGCTGGAGCATCCACGTCCGCTCCAGCCAGCGCAGGAAGGGCGAGGCTTCCAGCTTGGTGAGATCGTAAAGCGGCGGATGGTCGAGCTCGAGCCGGCAATGCATCAGCCAGAAAGCATCGATCAGCAGCGGCTGGCGGTTGGCGGTGTAATCGTGGCAATCGCTCTGGCGCTGGCCCCAGTCGCGCAGATCATGCGCCTTCACGATCCCGATCGGCCCGCTCATCCCCGCGACCGTCCCGCACCAAATGAAGAAGGCGCGCAAGGCGGGCGTGGTCGCGAAGCTGCCGTGGATCAGCAGGCGGTGGAAGCCGACCGAATGGCCCATCAACAACATCGCGCCGGTCAACGTGATGCCGGTGACGACAGCAGCCGGGGTGGTGAAAAACGGTGTGAGGCCGAAGGCGGCGAGCAGCATCCCGCCGTTCCAGAGGCTCGCCGCCGGGTCCCAGAGAACCCGGCC
Source organism: Erythrobacteraceae bacterium (assembly GCA_027487015.1). Classification (GTDB taxonomy): domain Bacteria; phylum Pseudomonadota; class Alphaproteobacteria; order Sphingomonadales; family Sphingomonadaceae; genus Erythrobacter. The sequence continues at coordinate 3,967 of JAIYEK010000065.1, forward strand.
GTGGACCGCATCGGCGCCGGGGGTTTCGACGATCCAGTTCACCTCGCAGCGGTCGCGCGCACCTTCCGACTCCATCGCCGTCTCCATTGTGTAGATAATTAATGCATCACTTAATTACTCGATATCACTGGAAAGCATTTAAGCAAGCCCTTACATGCCGGGCCCATGCAGAAAGTGTTCGAAGCCCTCGCCTCGACGGTGCGCCGCAAGATCCTGGCCTACCTGTCGGAATCCGAGCTGACCGCGGGTCAGATTGCGGAGCGATTCGATATCTCCAAGCCGGCGGTATCGCAGCATCTCTCGGTGCTCGAGAATGCGGGGCTGGTGGCAAGCGAGAAGCGCGGGCAGTTCGTACATTACCGGTTGGTGCGCGAGAATCTCGCGAACACCCTCAATGGCTATGTGCAGGAAGTCTGCCCGGTCTCACGCCCGCTCAAGAAGGAGAGCAAGGCGCTGGGCGATGCGGCGAAGGGCGCGGATCAGACCGAAAGCTGACTGTTAGCGGACCGGTTCGGCTCGCCAACGGACGGGCCGCAAGGCCGACCGGCCGCCCGCAGGTGCCCGTAGCGCAGCGAAGGAACAGCACCGAGGACGCTCGCGCGGAGGCGCGAGCGCAATCAAGAAAGCGCGTAGTCGCTCACAAACGCATTCGTCTTGCGCTCGCGCCCGAAGGTGCTGGTCGGGCCGTGGCCGGGGATGAACATCACATCCTCGCCGAGCGGCCACAGCCGCTGGGTGATGCTGTCGATCAGGTCCTGATGATTGCCGCGCGGGAAGTCGGTGCGGCCGATCGACCCCTGAAACAATACATCGCCCACAATCGCGAAGCGGCTGGGCGCGTGGAAGAACACCACATGGCCGGGCGTGTGGCCGGGGCAGTGGATCACATCGAGCGTCAATTCGCCCACCGTCACTGTGTCGCCGTGCTTCAGCCAGCGGGTCGGCGTGAAGCTCTTCGCCACCATCCCCCAGCGCGGGCCGTCATCGTCGAGCTGGTCGATCCAGAAGCGGTCATCCTCGTGCGGGCCTTCGATGTCGAGCCCCAGTTCATCGGCCAACATCCCGGTCTGCCCGCAATGATCGAGGTGCCCATGGGTGACGAGCAGCTTTTCGAGCGTGACCCCGGCCTTGGCGACGCCCTCCTTCAGCTTGTCGAGATCCCCGCCCGGATCGACCAGCGCGCC
>JAIYEK010000053.1 GCA_027487015.1 Erythrobacteraceae bacterium
AGCGGCAAAAGGTCGTTGTAGAACAGCGGAAGTTGGGGTTGCGGCGCGCTGGCCATGACGAAGTCTCCGAGAAACGGTAGTGGATGATCCCCTCAGCGGAAAAATCCTCCCCCGCCGAAGGCGCCGCCCTTAGGCGGTTGGCGGCAGAGGCGCAAGCCGCGAGGCTCAGGTAGAGAAGGGGGACTGCAGCAGTTTCCCGGGATTGAGCAGACCGGCGGGATCCAGCGCGCGCTTAACCTGCGCCATCACCGCCAGCGCTACCGGATCGTGGAGGCGCGCGAGCTCGTCCACCTTCATCTGCCCGATGCCATGCTCTGCGCTGATCGAGCCGCCCCAAGCGGTGACGAGGTCATAGACCTGCGCGCTCACTGCTTTGCCCTCGGCCTCCTCCCAAACCCCGCGCACCGCGCCATCGGGGGCGAGCACATGGAAGTGGACATTGCCGTCGCCGAGGTGCCCGAAGGCGACCGCGCGGGTGCCGGGATGGGCGGCCTCCACCTGCGGCACCGCGGCGAGGATGAACTCGGGCATCTTCTCGACCGGCACCGAGATATCGTGCTGCATCGCCGGGCCGAGCGCGCGCTCGGCCGCCGAGATTCCGTCGCGCAAGGCCCAGAAGGCCTCGGCCTGGGTATCGCTGGCGGCGATCACCGCATCGGCGATCAGGCCGTCCTCCAGCGCGGCGGCAAGCGCGGTCTCCAGCCCTTCGCGCAAGGTGGCGGAGTCCTGCGCACTCGAGACGCATTCGATCAGCGCGTTCCACGCGTAGCGCTCGGCCAGCGGAGCGCGCGCGGCACTCTGGTGGGCGAGCACGGAATCGAGGCAATGCGCCGGCACCACCTCGAAGCCTTCGAGCGCATCGCCCAGCGCGCGCTCCATTTGCCGCAGCAGCGTCCGGGCTTCGACGATCCCGCCAAGCCCGACCCATGCGGTCGCGCGTCCGGTGGCGGCCGGCAGCAGCCGCAGCGTCGCGGCGGTGACGATGCCGAGCGTGCCTTCCGAGCCGATCAGCAATTGCTTCAAATCGAAGCCGCGGTTGTCCTTCTTGAGCGGAGTCATCAGGTCGAGCACCTCGCCCGAGGCCAGCACCGCCTCCAGCCCCAGCACCTGCGCGCGCATCGTGCCATGGCGCAGCACCTGCGTGCCTCCCGCGTTGGTCGCGATCAGCCCGCCGATGGTCGCCGAGCCCTTGCCGCCAAGGGTCAGCGGGAAACGCATTCCCGCGCCTTCGGCCACCTCGTGGAGGGTCTGGAGGACCACCCCCGCCTCGCACACTACCTGCCCGGCTTCGGGCGAGAGGTTGCGGACCGCGTTCATGCGCCTGAGCGAAAGGATGATGGCATGGCCGCTCTCGTCGGGTGTCGCACCGCCCGCCATGCCGCTGTTGCCGCCCTGCGGGACGATCGGCACGCCGTGGAGGGCGCAGAGCTTCACCAGCGCAGCGACCTCGGCAGTGGAGGCAGGCGCGGCGAGTGCCAGCGCCCGGCCGGTGTAGCGCCCACGCCAGTCGGTCAGCCAGGCGTCCATTCGCTCGGGATCGGTGGTCAGCCCGCGCTCGCTCAGCAGGGCGTGGGCTGCGGCGAGAAAAGCCTCGGCGGCGGGGGCAGGGCGGGGGGGTGAAACGGGGTGATTCATTGTTGCCTCCATGCCACAGTGCCTGACGAAATTGCCAATCCTTTCGCTGGCCCCTCGCCGGGCAGTTAAGCCATGGTTCAAACGCGGATGCTAGGTCACCCCATCCGGGCGCGCACGGCGTGCCCGGCCAGCCTTACCGATCCGCCCTTGCAAGGAGAGAGCATTCCTCGCCCATGCACAGCCTGTTCGCCTTCGCAGCGCCGCTGACGCTGATGCTGCCGCTGGTGGCCGAGGCGGTGGACGTGGCCGATCGGTCCGCGCCCGCCGAGGACTTTTCCGCGCCGCAATGCCAAGCAGCAAGCGAGGCTCCGCCGGCACCGATCAACCCGCTGGTCGCATGGCGCCAGTCCTCTGCCGCCAACCAGGTGCGGATCGAACAGCGCGTGGTGATCCGCATCGCCCCCACGCCTCCCGCCGCCCGCCCGAACCTCGCCGCCGATCTGCCCAACCGCCCTTCGGCCGCACCCCGGTTCGAAGAACGCGGGAAGGAGAAGTGCGTCGGCCTTCAGGGCATTGCCGGGGTGCAGACCGGCAATGGCAACCGCTTGGTGCTGTTTCTGCGCGATCGCCGGATGATCTCGGTGAACCTCGAAAAAGCGTGCCGCGCCCGTGACTTTTACGCCGGGTTCTATGTTGAGAAGAACAAGGACGGGCAACTGTGCGTCAGCCGCGACAAGCTGCAATCGCGCACCGGCGCGCGTTGCGAGATCGAGACCATGCGTCAACTGGTCGAGGTGCGCAGCTGACCCGCATGGGCGGCAGAGGCGCGATTCCTTGACTTTTGCCCCCGTTTGCGGGAAAGGCGCGGCGGCCTGAAGCGGCGCCCCTACGCGCGGCAGGCCATCAATCCGGCAGCAACCCTGCCCGCTATTCTCGGACACCACACACCGCATGACCTTCGCCGATCTCGGCCTTTCGCCCGAATTGCTCAAAGCCGTCGAGGACGCGGGCTACACCGTGCCCACCGCAATCCAGGCGCAGGCGATCCCGACCGTGCTGATGATGAAGGATCTCATCGGTATCGCTCAGACCGGCACCGGCAAGACCGCGAGCTTCGTGCTGCCGATGATCGACGTGATGGCCGCCGGCCGCCGCCGCGCGCTGATGCCGCGCTCGCTGATCCTCGAACCCACCCGCGAACTCGCCGCCCAGGTCGCCGAAAACTTCGAGAAGTACGGCAAGAACCACGATCTCAAGATGGCACTGCTGATCGGCGGCGTGCAGATGGGCGACCAGCTCAAGGCGCTGTCTGACGGCGTCGACGTGCTGATCGCCACCCCGGGCCGCCTCATGGACCTGTTCGAGCGCGGCAAGATCATGCTCAACGGCTGCGAGCTCTTGGTGATCGACGAGGCCGACCGGATGCTCGACATGGGGTTCATTCCCGACATCGAGTTCATCTGCTCCAAGCTTCCCGACACCCGCCAAACCATGCTGTTCTCGGCGACGATGCCGCCGCCGATCGAGAAGCTGGCGAAGAAGTTCCTCACCAATCCCAAGCGGATCGAAGTGAGCCGCGCAGCCTCGACCAATTCCGATATCACCGCCTTCAAAGTGCCGGTGAAGTCACGGTCGAAGCGCGATACGCTGCGCTGGTTCCTCGAGAACGATCTGGTCGAAAACGCGATCATCTTCGCCAACCGCAAGACCACGGTGCGCGAGCTGAACCAGAGCCTCCAGCGCCACGGCTTCCGCTCCAGCGAAATCCACGGCGACATGGATCAGGGCAGCCGCATCAAGGAGCTTGAGCGGTTCAAGGCGGGCGAGGTCAACATCCTCGTCGCCTCGGACGTCGCGGCGCGCGGGCTCGACATCAAGGGCGTTTCGCACGTCTTCAACTTCGACACCCCCTGGCACCCTGACGATTACGTCCACCGCATCGGCCGCACCGGCCGCGCGGGCGCCAAGGGGCGGGCCTTCACCTTCGTCTCGGAGGAAGATGCCGAGGCGATCTCCAACGTGGAGAAGCTGACGGGCAGTGCGATCAAGGTGTTCGGCAAGGACGACGTGCGCGTCGACCTCTCCGAAATGCTCGCCAAGGCCGAAGCCGCCAAATCTGCTGAAGCCGATGTGGGCGAAGAGACCGAGGCCCGCGAAGAGCGCAAGCCGCGCCGTGCCCGCGAAGACCGTCCCGCGCGCGAGGATCGTCCCCGCAAGGACCGTGCCCCGCGCGAAGAGGCTCGGGAAGAAGCCCCGCGCCGCGAAGAACGCCCCGAACGTCCCGAGCGCAGCAGCGCCGAGCGTCGCCCGCGCCGTTATCACGAGGATGACGCCCCGGTTCCTGCCGGTGAATGGAACGGCCCGCGGCCGAGCTTCCTCGACGTCGGCTTCGGCTGACACGCACGCGCGATGCAGGAGTTCGAATACGCTGTCACCCTGTTCGGACTGCTGCTTGGCCTCGCGCTGACCGAGGCGCTGGGTGGCCTCGCCCGCGCTCTCAAATCACGGCGCCGGGTGCGGATCGGTTGGTCGACTGCGCTGCTCGGCATCCTTGTCGCCTGCGACGTTGTCACCTTCTGGGTGTTCGGATGGCAGATTCGCACGCAGATCACGCCGACCTGGCCGATGATGTTCGTCGGTTTCCTCTTTACCAGCGCCTACTACGTCGCTGCGTCACTGGTCTTCCCGGAGAGCGCGGAGGAGGATCACGAGGCCCATTTCGCTGCCAATTACCGGCTCGTGCTGGGCGGCGTGCTCCTGTGCAACGCAGTGCTGTTTGGCTGGATCGTGTACCTCGTCGGCCTCGGGAATCTGTTCAGCCTGCGCCAGATCGTGATCAGCTGGTCGCTCTTCCCGGTTGGCATCGCCGCCATCCTCGTGCGCGACCGGCGTGTGGTGCTGGGCTGCATCTGCTGGCTGATCGCGCTCTACCCGCTGTCGTTGTTCTGGACCTGACTGCGCGGGCCCCGAGCCTTGGGAGCTTAACCATTTCTTGGGCGATTCCGGCGTAATTCTGCGCTCGTGATCGACAGCATTCTTGAATCCCTTCGCACCGAATTCGCGAATGTCGCACCGCTCGCGGTGCTGTTCGGCGTGCTCGCCTATGTGACCAAGCGCGATGCGCTGATCGCAGGCTTGAAGCGCGCGCGGCCTGAGATTGCCACCAATCTCGTGCTGCTGCTGGTCAACGCCGTGGTGGTGGTGCCGCTGATCGCGGTGCCGATCCTCACCGGCCACTCGCTGCTGCCGCGCGCTGGCGCACTGGTCGCCTTCTGGGAGCAGGTGCCCGCCTGGGCCTCGATCCTCGCTGCGATCGTGTTGATGGAATTCGCCGCCTATTGGCGCCACCGCCTCGAACATATCCGCGCCCTGTGGCCGGTCCATGCCACCCACCACGCCGACGAGGCGATGAACTGGCTAAGCGTGCGCCGTAAGCACCCTGCGGGCGAGGCTCTGGCGCTGCTGATCGACAACCTGCTGGTGATCCTCCTCGGCCTGCCGTTCTGGGCGATCGGCGTCGGCCTGATCCTTCGGAGCTGGTGGGGCTACTTCATCCACGCCGACGTGCCCTGGACGCTCGGCATCTTCGGCAAGGTGTTCATCTCGCCCGCCGCGCACCGCTTGCACCACATCCGCGACGAAGAGCTGATGGGCAGCAATTACGGCAACATGCTGACGCTGTGGGACAAGGTGTTCGGCACCTATGTCGATCCGACGCCTTATGTGAACTGCGAGACAGGCATCGCCGAAGGCACCCGCGACGCGTGGGGCGAACTCGCCCGGCCCTTCGAGGCACGCTACTGGCGCAAGGCCGAACCTGCGCCGGCCGAACAGCCTGCAGGCTGACGTCAGCCGACCACCGTCACAAACGAATCCAGCACCCGCTTCTCGCCCACGCCTTCGAACAGGATCGTGAGCTTGTTGCCCTCCTGATCGATCACGCAGCCCGTGCCGAACTTGGCATGGGTGACCATCGCGCCGATCGCCACGCCGCTGCGCGCGGGCGCGGCGAAGCTCGCGGCCGAGCGGGTGTTTTCGGGGATGCGGGCAGGGCGCGTGTCGTAGCCGCTGGCGATGGCGCGCTGCCAGCCGGGGCCGCGCTGCTGGGCGCGGTCGGGCCGGTTCTGCGCGACATGCGCAAAGGGGTCCTCCTGCTCGCTCCAGTTCGCACGCCACAGCGATGGGCCGCCGGTCAGCGTCGTCTCGCTGTCGACATGTTCGGCCGGCAGCTCATCGATGAAGCGCGAGGGGATCGAGCTGGTCCACTGGCCGTAGATCCGGCGGTTGGCGGCGTGAAGGATGGTGCACTGCCGGCGCGCGCGGGTGATCGCCACGTAAGCCAAGCGGCGTTCCTCCTCGAGTGACGCCAGCCCACCTTCGTCAATCGCGCGCTGCGAGGGGAAGACGCCTTCCTCCCAGCCGACGCAGAAGACATTGTCGAATTCGAGGCCCTTGGCGGCGTGGATCGTCATGATCGTCACGGTCTCGCCCTCGTTCGCGCGGTCATTGTCCATGACGAGGCTGACATGCTCGAGGAAATCGCCGAGCGTGAGGTATTCCTCCATCGCGCGCGCGAGTTCGGAGAGGTTCTCCGCGCGGCCGGCGCTCTCGGGCGAGCGGTCGGCGGCGAGCATCGCGTTGTAGCCCGATTCCTCCATCACCAGCCGGAGGAGATCGGCGGGGGAGAGCGTCTCGGCCTGTTCGCGCCAGTGGAGGAACTGGCGCATCAGCCCGCCGATGGTGATCGCGCTGCGCTTGGGCAACTCGTCGCTATCGGCCAGCTGCAGCGCCGCCGCCGCCAGCGGCAGGCCGGTGCGCCGCGCGTGGCTGTGCATCGCCTCCAGCGCTTTGGCGCCAAGCCCGCGCTTGGGGACATTGTGGATGCGCTCGAACGCCAGATCGTCCTGCGGCTGCGCGATCAGGCGCAGATAGGCGAGCGCGTCGCGGATCTCGGCGCGTTCGTAGAAGCGGAAGCCGCCGATGATGCGGTAGGCGATGCCGATCTGGATGAAGCGGTCCTCGAACTCGCGGGTCTGGTACTGCGCGCGCACGAGGATCGCGACCTGATCGAGCCCAGCGCCCTCGCGCTCCAACCGCTCGATCGCCTCGCCCACCCGGCGCGCTTCCTCTGGCGCGTCCCACACGCCGATGACCTTGACCTTCTCGCCGCCATTGACCTCGGTCCACAAAGTCTTGTCATGGCGCTGGGAATTTTCGCGGATGAGCCCCGATGCCGCGCCGAGGATGTGCGGGGTGGAGCGGTAATTCTGTTCGAGCCGGATCACCTCGGCCCCGGGAAAATCCTTTTCGAACCGAAGGATATTGGCGACCTCCGCCCCGCGCCAGGAATAGATCGACTGGTCATCGTCTCCGACCACGCAGATGTTCTTGTGACCCTGCGCCAGCAGCCGCAGCCACAGATACTGGACCGCGTTGGTGTCCTGATATTCGTCCACCATGATGTAGCGGAAGCGGCGCTGGTAATCGGCGAGGATGTCGTGGTGCTGCTTCAGGATGTTCACCATGTGCAGCATCAAATCGCCGAAATCGCAGGCGTTGAGCTGCTTCAGCCGTTCCTGATAGCGCGAGTAAAGCGCGGTGCCCTTGCCGTTGGCGTAAGCCTCGTTCTCGGTCGCATCGAGATCGCCCGGGTTGAGGCCGCGGTTTTTCCAGCGGTCGATCAGGCCTGCCAGCTGGCGCGCGGGCCAGCGCTTCTCGTCAAGGTCGGCTTCCACGATCAGCTGCTTCAGCAGCCGCAGCTGATCATCGGTGTCGATGATGGTGTAATTGTGCTGGAGGCCCACCAGCTCGGCATGGTGGCGCAGCATCTTGGCGCAGATCGAGTGGAAGGTGCCGAGCCACGGCAGCCCCTCGGCAGCCGGGCCGAGATGGTGCCCCACACGCTCGCGCATCTCGCGGGCGGCCTTGTTGGTGAAGGTGACGCACAGGATCTGGCTGGGGTAGGCGCGGCCCGTGGCGACCAGATGCGCAAGGCGCGCAGTCAGCGCGGCGGTCTTGCCCGTCCCTGCGCCCGCCAGCATCAGCACCGGGCCCTCGGTTGCGAGCACAGCGGCGCGCTGCGGCGGGTTCAACCGCGCGGCGTAGGCGGGCACCGAATCGTGCGGCGGCGCGGGGGAGGGCAAGGTGTTGCTCATCGTTTCATGCGAACAGGTAGGGAACAATTGCCCGGGGAGCAAGCCGCGAGCCTCAGGCGCGCACAGGCTTGCGGCGGGCCGAATTTCGGGCTGCCGTATTTGCGTCACAATTTCCGGTCGGGCGGGGCGGAGGCGGGACGTGAGGGCAGAGGTGTAATTGCCCGGGCCCAGCGCGGGTCCATATTGAAGGCGTCCGGTTCGCGAGGGGTCATGCGGCCGGGACAGACTTAAGCGTTCGTCGTGCTTGGGACAGTCAATGATGGAGTTACCCATGCACAAGTCTTTCAAAACCATCGCTCTTGCCGGTTCGGCCATGACGCTTGCCATGATCCCCGTGCTCGCCGCAGCACAGGAACAGGCGCCCGAAGCGGCACAGGATCAGACCACCGACACCATGCCGGAAACGACCACGCCGCCCTCGATGCCGGACACCGCTCCGCCGACCGAAGAGGAGCAGGACACGGGCACGACCGCAACGCCTGCCTACCCCGCGACCACTCCGCCGCCTGCGGCTGAGCAGGAAGCGCTGATCCAGTCGTGGCCCGTCGACCGTCAGGCCGGGTACAAGGCCTGGCCGGCCGAGACCCAGAGCTATTTCTGGTCGCTCGGCCAGCAGCGTCAGGACATCTTCTGGGCGCTGTCGGACAGTGACAAGGTGACGCTCAGCCAGATGCCTGACGCGCAGCGCGAATCGACCTGGGCGCAGATCGAATCCCGCCTGGCGCCGCCGCGCGGCTAACCTTCCGGATCGGTATCGGGATCGGAGATCGGGGAAGCATCCAGCCGCAAGAGGTGGAGCTTCCCCTTGCCAACCTTGCGTTCGGCATCATGGGCAAGCCCCTTGATCGCGATGTCCTCTTTGAACCCGGTTTCGAGCGCAATCCACGTTTCGGGGCCGATCCAGCCGAGGCGCAGCAGCCGGTCCAATGCCACTTCGCCCGCGCCCGACTGGTAGGGCGGATCGGCAAGGATCAGGTCGAGCGGCTTGGTGGCGGCGCGCAAGGCCATCACCGAGCCCGCCTCGACCCGCGCCCGCGCGCCAGCGCCCAGCGTCGCAACATTGGCGCGGATCACATCCACCGCCGCGCGGTCGTTCTCGACGAACAGGCAGGAAGCCGCGCCGCGCGACAGGGCCTCAAGCCCCAGCGCGCCGGACCCGGCAAAGAGGTCCGCCACCTGCAACCCCTCGAAATCGCCCAAGCGGCTCGTCAGCATCGCGAACAGCGTCTCGCGTGCGCGGTCCGCCGTGGGCCGCGTTCCCTCGCCCTTGGGCGCTGCGAGTTTGCGCCCGCGCCACTCGCCGGCGATGATCCTCATTTGCGCGGCCCTCGCGAAGGCGTGTTGCCGCGGGTGGGGGCCGGTCGCTTGCGCCCATCCTTGCCGGAACGTGGTGCTCCCGCGCCAGCCAAGCCTTTGCGCGGCGCGTTGGTAAGGGTTTCGCGACCATCGCCCCTTGTCGGCGATTTAGTGTGACCTCTGCGCGGGGCGCTCTTCGCGGCATCCGCTTCCTTGCGCTGTGCGCCTTTGATTGCGGCGGCATCTTGTCGCGGAGCAGAGCGGGCCGACGGAGCCTTGCCTGCCGGCGGGCGCGGGGCACGCGGAGCCTTGACCGGAGCCATGATCTCGACCTTTTCGGTCTTTTTTACCCCGCCGCGCGGGATCGGCTCCCCGGTCATCTCCGACAGGAAATGCGCTACCGGCTTGCCGGTCAGCTCCACCGCCTGACCCCTCGGCAGATCGCCGATGTTGAAGGGGCCATAGCCGGTGCGGATCAGGCGGTTGACCTGCAATCCGAGATATTCGAGCACCCGGCGGACCTCGCGGTTCTTGCCTTCGGTGATGCTTATCTCGATCCACAGGTTGCGTCCGCTGGAACGCTCGAGATTGGCGTCGATCGAGCCATAGCGCACACCATCGATCTCGACCCCGTCCATCAGGTCTTCCAGTTGGCTCTGCGTCACCTCTCCGAAAGCGCGGGCGCGGTAGGTGCGCGGCACCTTTGTCGCGGGGAGTTCCATCGTCCGCTTGAGCCCGCCGTCATTGGTGAGCAGCAGCAGGCCTTCGGTATTGAGGTCGAGCCGCCCCACCGGCATCAGCCGGGGCGTATCCTTGGGCAAGGCATTGCGCAGCGCGGTATAGATCGTCGGGCGCCCGGCTGGATCGCGCTCGGCGGTGATCAGCCCTGTCGGCTTGTTGAACGCGAACAGGCGGGTGGCCTCTGCCGCAGCGACCGGATTGCCGTCGACCGTCACACCCTTGAGGCTGGCGAGGATCGTTGCCGGGGTTTCGAGCACCTTGCCATCGAGCGCCACGCGCCCCTCTGCAATCATCCGCTCGATCTCGCGGCGGCTGGCAACCCCGGCGCGGGCGAGCAGCTTGGCGATACGGTCGCCTTCGGGGCGATTTTCGGAGCGGGTGGGCTGGGTGGGCATGGGGGCCGCGCCTAGGCCGTCACGGGACAGCCCGCAAGGCTTCGCTCACGATCTGGTCGAAGCGCGCGATCCCGCCTTCGAGCGTGCCGAGCGTGACATGCTCCACCGCGCCCGAGGACAGCCCCTGCTGGCCGAGCTCCGCCGCGCGGAAATCCTCGCTGGCGAACACGCCCCCGTCGAGCAGGTTCCAGCTCTTCTCCCAATGCGCCAGCGCCTTTTCGGTGGCGGGAGCCTCGGGGATCAGCATGAAGTCCTCGACGAGCGTGAGGTCCGCAGCTTGCGGCATCAGCACCATCACGTTGACGTAATCGGGGCTCGGCACGATGACCGTGGCGGGGAGCAGCTGGTAGGCGAAGGTCACCACCCGGCGCAGAGCTGCCATGTCGGTGAGGTCGACGCTCTCCATCTCCTCGAGCCGCCCGACGGCGCTGCGCTGGTGCGGCCCGATCTGGTCGCCCGCGGTGATCCCGTCCTTGAAGAACGGGCCGATGGTCGCGGCATGGAGCCGGGTAACATGGTAGCTTTCGAGGAAAGCATCCATGATCAGCTTCCAGTTGCCCTTCACGGTGTGGAGCTTGCGCCGGAACAGGTGCGCCTCGCCGAGGCCGAAGGTCGCGAAATCCTCGCCCAGCGCCCGTGCGTGGGTGAAGTCGGCCTCTCTAGGCGAAAACCAGATCAGGCCGCCGGACTCCAGACTGGGCAGCTCCACCAGGCCGTAACCCGCCTTGTCGAGACCCGGAAAGGTCTCGGGCCGGGGGAGGGCCATCAGCCCGCCGTCAAGCCGGTAGGTCCAGGCGTGATAGGGACAGACGAGCCGCTTGGCGCATTGGACCTCGCTGCCCTCGACCAGCCGCGTTCCGCGGTGGCGGCAGACGTTGAGGAAGACATGCGCGCGCCCGTCGTTGTCGCGGGTGATGAGCAGCGGGCGCCCGGTCGCATCATGCGGCACCGCCATCCCGGGCTCGGGCAGCAGCGCGCTCGGCGCGATCACTTGCGGCAGCCGGTCGAACAGTGCCGCCTTCTCGCGCGCGAAGTGATCGGGGCAGGTGTAGTTGCTCGCAGGCACGGTCTGGGTCCCGCCCGCGACCTTGGCGCGGCCCTCGCGGATCGCCTCGGCCAGCGCCAATTGGCCGGGGGTAGGGCGCAAAGTGGGCATATCTGTTGTTGCGGCGTTCATCGCTCTTTTCTCATCCTCTCATCCCTGGCTAGTGTGCCAGACATTGGGATCAATCAAAAGGACCGCCTCACATGACCGAGACCGGGGCCGCCCCGCGGCGCGACTGGGCGAGCGCAATCAAGCCCTATCTCGAGAAGGAATCGCTTGCCGCCTTCTTCCTCGGCGTGTCCTCGGGCTTTCCCTATGCGCTGATCGGGGCGACGCTGACGAGCCGGTTGGCGCAGGACGGGATCGACAAGAAGACCGTCACCGCCTTCACGCTGGTGTTCCTGGCCTACAACCTCAAGTTCCTGTGGGCATGGATGATCGACGGGGTGCGCCTCCCTGTGATCGGCGCGCTCGGCCAGCGGGTGTCGTGGATGGTCTTTGTCGGAGTGCTGGTGATCGCGGCGGTCGCCAACCTCGCATTGGTTGATCCCGCGACGGACATCGCCTGGGTCGCGACATCGGCGATTCTTGTCGGCATCGCGGGAGCGACCTTCGACATCGTGATCGACGCCTACCGGATCGAGACCCTGAAGCCCGAACAACTGGGCGTCGGATCGGGGATGACCCAATATGGCTGGCGGATCGGCTCGGCCGGCGCGGGCGCGCTGGCGCTGGTCGTGGCGGCGCGCGCGGGGTGGGAGGTCGCCTACATGGCCTGCGCGGCCTTCGCGCTGCCCGCCATGCTCACCGCGCTGGTGCTGGGCGAGCCCGAGCGCCGCCGCGTTGTTGAGCGCGCCAAGGGTATCGGCGAGGCGTTCCGCGCGGTCTACGGCCCCTTCACCGAGTTCTTCATGCGCAAGGGCGCGCTGCTCGTCCTGTTGTTCATCCTGCTCCACAAGATTGGCGACACGCTGGCGAACCTCACCGTGCGCCTGCTGCTCGACGACAAGGGGTACAGCAATGACGAGATCGCGCTTTACGATGTGGGCGTGGGCTTCTGGGCGTTCCTGATCGGGATCTTCATCGGCGGGATTCTCTATACGAGGATCGGAATGAAGCGCTCGGTGCTGCTGAGCCTCGTGCTGATGGGCGTGTCGAACCTCAGCTTCGCGCTGCTGGCGGCGGTCGACAAGACCAACGCCGGGCTCGCCGCGACCTTCCTGTTCGAGAACATCGCGAGCGGAATCGGCGGGGTGACGGTGGTCGCCTATTTCGCCGCGCTCACCGACCTGCGCTTCACAGCCTCGCAATATGCGCTGATCTCGGCCGCGGCGAGCATCGTCGGCCGCGTGCTGACGGGCACCACCGCAGGCGCGCTGGTGGAGAGCTTCGGCTATGTGAACTTCTACATCTTCACCACGCTCGCCGCGCTGCCGGGGATCGCATTGTTCTGGCTGATGATGCGCGCGGGACTGATCGACGCCTCGATCGGGACTGCGGGAGGCGCTAGGAGCCATGAGGAAGACGTCTTTGACTGACGTCGCTGTGGCTTGAGTGACTAGTCCGGCAGCTCGTCATTCAGCCGTAGCACCTCGCCCGCTAGGTAGAGCGAGCCGGCGATGAGGATCGGCAGGCCGTCGTCAGGGATCATCGTCATCGCCGTCGGCACATCGGGAGCGGAGCGCGCGTCGGGGCCGAAGGCGCTTGCCGGGTGACAATCATGCCCCGGCACCGGCACGGCGGTGATGCTCTCCAGAAGTGTGGCAAGCGGGGCGGTCAGCGCGGTCGCATCCTTTCCTTCGAGCATCCCTATAATGAGGTGGAGCGGCCGTAATTCACCCGTTGCTTCTATCCGGTCGGCAAAGACGTGCCGGTACATGAAGTGGAACAATCGCTGCGCCGCATTCGGATTATGCCCGCCATCAAGCCATACCTCGCGCTGCCCGGTCAGAGGGCCAGGAGAAAGACGTTGCAGCCGGGCCGGCCACTGTGCCGCAACCAGCCCCTTGCCGACGGCTTTCATCGTGATCCTTACCCGCTGCTGGTGGCGCAGCATCGCGATGGCGAGCCCAGCATTCTCGATCTGATGCTCGCCTGCAAGGCTGGGCCGGGGCAAGACGAACGACGTCTGCTTGCCGCTGTTTTCCTGCCAATCGGCGTAGCGGACCTTTTCGGGTGCTCGCCAATTGGCCTTGATGGCCCATGCGCCGACGTGTCCACCGGCATAGAGCGGGGCATCGACTTTCTCGGCCACGTTCTCAATGGCCAGAAGCGCCTCGGGTTCATGGGGCGTGCTCACGATCAGCGGGACGCCCTTCTTCGCGATCCCCGCCTTCTCGAACGCAATCCGCGCCATCGGCTCCTTGGGCACGCCATCCTCGGGCGCGAGCAGGAAGCGTTCGTGATCGAGGCCCAATGCCGCGATCCCGCAGGCCGCCAGCGCCTCGGGCTCCAGCACATTGGTTGCATCGAACCGCCCGCCCATGCCGACCTCGACCACGCAGACATCCGCAGGGGTGCGGCTGAAGGCGAGGAAGGCGGCGGCGATGGTGACTTCGAAAAAGCTCGGGCCGAGGTCCTCTCCGGCGTCCAGCACCTCTTGAAGCACCTCCGCCAGCATCGCGTCCGAGATCAGCTCCCCCGCCAGCCGGATGCGCTCATTGTAGCGTACCAGATGCGGCGAGGTGGTGACGTGGACGCGGTACCCTTGCGCCTCCAGCATCGCGCGCAGGAAGGCGCAGGTCGAACCCTTGCCGTTGGTGCCCGCGACATGGAACACCGGTGGCAGCTTGCGGTGCGGATTGCAGAGCCGCTCCATCAATGCGCGGATCGTCTCCAGCCCGAGCCGGCCTTGGGGCAGGCTAAGCGCGGCAAGGCGGTCAAGCTGGGCCTGAACGCGCGGGTCGTCCGACCGACCGAAATCGCGCATGGGTGCGTTACGCCGCCTTCACCGGGGCGAGGTAGTCGAGCACTTGTCCCAGCGTCGTCTTCAGCTCGTGGCGGTGGACCACCATATCGACCATGCCGTGCTTGTGGAGATACTCGGCGCGCTGGAAGCCTTCGGGCAGCTGCTCGCGGATCGTGTCCTGGATCACGCGCTGGCCTGCAAAGCCGATGAGCGCGCCGGGCTCGGCGATGTGGATGTCGCCGAGCATCGCGTAACTTGCGGTCACCCCGCCGGTGGTGGGGTCCGTGAGGACGACGATATAGGGCAGGCCTGCATTCTTCAGACGCCGCGTCATCACCGTCGCGCGCGGCATCTGCATGAGGCTGAGGATCCCCTCCTGCATCCGCGCGCCGCCAGCAGCCGTCACCACGACATAGGCGCAGCCGCGATCAAGCGCCTTCTGCGCGCCGTTGCAGAAGGCCTGCCCCACAGCCATCCCCATCGAGCCGCCCATGAAGCTGAAATCCTGCACGCCGACCACTGCGGGCTTGGCGTCGATGAAGCCCGAGCCGACCACAAAGGCATCCTCATGCGGGTTTGCAGCGCGCGCGGCCTTGAGGCGATCGGTGTATTTCTTGGTGTCCTTGAACTGCAGCGGGTCCTCGGTGACCTTGGGGAGCGGCAGCACCTCGAAGCCCGCATCGAGCAGCAGGCCGAGCCGCGCGTCGGCCCCGATGCGTCCGTGATGCTCGCACTTGGGGCAGACCGAGGCGTTCGCCTCGTAATCGGCGACGAACAGCATCTCCTGACACGAGGGACACTTGATCCACAGGTCCTTCTCGGTGGTCTTCTTGTCGGCCGAGAAGCCAAGCGAATTGCGGACGCGGTTGAACCAGTTCATGCGAAGTCCTTAATGCAGTTTCCGCGCCATTGCGAGACGTGCAATGGTGAGACAATCCTTGAGGCGAGTTCCGAGTTCCCGTCAGCGGGCAGTGTGCACGGCCTCGGCCAGAGCGGCGGTGAGGGTCTTGAGGTGCTGCGGAGCCTCGGCGCCGTACTGGCCGCAGATCTCCACCAGCGCCGAGCCGACAACCACGCCGTCGGCAACCTTGGCAATTTCCGCCGCCTGTTCAGGCGTACGCACGCCGAAGCCGACCGCCACCGGAATGTCGGTGGATTGCTTGATGCGCGCGACGTTCTCTTCGATGCTGGCGATCTGCGCCTGCTGCTTGCCGGTGATCCCCGCGACCGAGACGTAGTAGAGGAAGCCCTCCGAGCCTTCGAGCACCTGCGGCAGGCGCGCGGCGTCGGTGGTGGGGGTGGCGAGGCGGATCGGGGCAATGCCCTTGGCACGCAGGGCCGGGCCGAGCGCGTCGTCCTCTTCGGGTGGAATGTCGACGCAGATCACCCCGTCAACGCCAGCGGCGGCGGCGGCCTCGGCGAACCATTCGGGCCCGCGCCGCACCATCGGGTTGGCATAGCCCATCAGCACCAGCGGCACATCAGGGTGCCGGGCGCGGAACTCGGTGGCGTAGCGCAGCACATCGGCGGTGGTGGTGCCCGCGCCGAGCGAGCGCAGGTTGGCGGCCTGGATCGCGGGGCCATCGGCCATCGGATCGGTGAAGGGCATGCCGAGCTCGATCACATCAGCCCCGGCTTCCACCAGCGCATCGAGATTGGCCGCGGTGTCCCCGTCGCCTGCGGTGATGAAGCAGACGAGCGCGGGGCGCGGGGCGGCGAAGGTGGTGGTGAGGCGGGTCATATTTCTGTTCTTCTGCTGATTCTTATTCGGATGAACAGGCTAAGAAGTGGGAGAAGCAAAATCATCACATCCAATAGCCGATAAGCCATCATTCCACGGAAGCAGGCGGATGGAAAATACTTTTTGTGTAAAGCACTTATAAATGCATCGCTCGAATGCGTAACATTGCAAAAGGCAATCATACTATTAAATATTCTGAATGACGCATCAAGCCAGACGGCCAAGGTCGTCAAGAAGGCTATGCCAAGAAGCCAGTTTGCAATTGTGATACCAATATATGGAGTTCTAGCGAAGGCAGCAGATGTCAACCAATATAAAGACAACCCAATAAGCCATGCTCCCGCTATGCTGCCGAGAGCCCTCCTCATGGCCGGTATAAATTTTTCAGAGGGCCAAAATGGTGAATACTGTGCGAATGAGGGGGTGGCTACAGCGAGTAGACTAACGGTGGCGAGGACTATGGCAGAAGACACCAGCATGCCGAGCAGGCCTTGCAATGCCTTCGTCCTCAAAGCTCGACCCCCAACCGCTCCGCCACGGTGAAGATGTCCTTGTCGCCGCGCCCGCATAGGTTGGCGAGGATGATGCTGTCCTTAGGCATGGTCGGCGCGATCTTCTTGACCGCCGCAATGGCGTGGGCGGGCTCCAGCGCGGGGATGATCCCCTCGGTGGCGCAGAGCAACTGGAAGCCTTCGAGCGCCTCTTCGTCGGTGACGGCGGTGTAATCGACGCGGCCACTTTCCTTGAGCCACGCGTGCTCCGGCCCGATGCCTGGGTAGTCGAGGCCGGCGCTGATCGAGTGGCCCTCGGTGATCTGGCCGTCTTCGTCCTGCAGCAGATAGGTGCGGTTGCCGTGGAGCACGCCGGGGGTGCCGCCGAGCAGACTGGCGGCGTGTTCGTCGCCATCGAGGCCGTGGCCAGCCGCTTCGACGCCGAGCATCTTCACCGAAGGATCATCGAGGAAGGGATGGAACAGCCCCAGCGCGTTCGATCCGCCGCCGATCGCTGCGACGAGCAGGTCGGGGAGGCGGCCCACGCGGCTCAGCATCTGGGCGCGGGCTTCCTTGCCGATCACGCTCTGGAAGTTGCGGACCATCTCGGGATAGGGGTGGGGGCCCGCCGCCGTGCCTATGATGTAGAAGGTGTCGTGGACATTCGCGACCCAGTCGCGCAGGCCCTCGTTCATCGCGTCCTTCAGCGTCGCGCCGCCGCTGGTGACGGGGACCACCTCGGCGCCCAGCAGCTTCATGCGGAACACGTTGGGCGACTGCCGCTTCACATCCTCGGCGCCCATGTAGATCACGCAAGGCAGGCCAAAGCGCGCGCAGACGGTCGCGGTCGCCACGCCGTGCTGGCCCGCGCCGGTCTCGGCGATGATGCGGGTCTTGCCCATGCGGATCGCGAGCAGGATCTGGCCAATGCAATTGTTGATCTTGTGCGCGCCGGTATGATTGAGCTCGTCGCGCTTGAACCACACCTGCGCGCCGCCAAGCTCTTCCGTCAGCCGCGGCGCGAAATAGAGCGGCGAGGGGCGGCCGACGTAATGCTCCAGCAGGTCGTCGAACTCGGCCTGAAACGCCGGGTCGGCCTGTGCTTTGCGGTATTCGCGCTCTAGGTCGAGCACCAGCGGCATCAGGGTTTCAGCGACATAGCGCCCGCCGAACTGGCCGAAATGGCCGCGGTCGTCAGGCTGATTGCGGAAGGAGTTGGGAGAGTTCATCTTTTTTCCGTTCGGGCTGAGCTTGTCGAAGCCCTGTCCTTTCTTCGAGAGGAAGGCGTAGAAAAAGTGCGGCCCTTCGACAAGCTCAGGGCGAACGGGTTCTATGCAGACCGAGCCGCTTTGCAGAAGGCGGCGATCTTGTCCACGTCCTTGATGCCGGGTCCGCGCTCGACCCCGCTCGAAGTGTCGACCAGCGGCGCGCCGGTGAGGCGGATCGCATCGGCGACATTGGCGGGGGTGAGGCCGCCCGCGAGGCCCCAGGGGAGCGGGGCCTGCCATCCGGCGAGGAGGCTCCAGTCGAACGCGGTGCCATTGCCGCCGGGGAGCGCGGTCGCGGGGGCATCGAGCAGCACGCGGTCGGCTGCGCCCCGAAACTGCGCGACCTCGGCCAGCGCAGCTGAATCGCGGACCGCCAGCGCGCGCCACGCCTCGATGAAGGTCTCGGCGCGGAAGCGGGCGAGGGTGTCGGGGGTCTCGCTGCCATGAAACTGGACGATATCGGGGTGGACCTCGCGCACCGCCTCGGCGAGCGTCGACGGATCGGCGTTCACCAGCAGCAGCACCGCCTTCACATGCACGGGAACCAGCGCGCGCAGCCGCCCCGCATCGGCGAGGCTGAGGTGGCGCGGGCTCTTGGCGAAATGGACGAAGCCGACATGGCTCGCCCCTGCACCCACCGCCGCAGCGAGGGTTTCGGAGGTCGTAATCCCGCAGATTTTCACGAGCGTGCCAGCCATGCGGCGGGCCTTACGCGGGGCCGAGCGGCTTTTCCAGCACCACGAAGGTCACCGGCGGGTCGCGCAGCACTGGGAAGGGGCGGCGCTCTCCGGTGAAGACATAGCCGCGCCGGACGTACCAGGCGATGAGCTCCGCGCGGCTGTCGATCACGGTCATCTCCATCGCCGCGATGTCGAGGGTGCGCGCGTGGTGTTCGGCGGCATCCAGCAACCGGCGGCCGAGCCCGGAGGATTGGAGGGTGGGCAAGACGCAAAGCATCCCGAGATAGCCGAGCGTGTCGTCCTTGCGGGTGACCGCGACGCAGCCGATCAGCCTGTCGCCATCTTGCGCGGTCAAGATCGTCACTGCGGGATTGGCGAGCAAGACGTCCAGCTCTGCGGCGCCGATGCGTTCATCGTCGAGGATGTCGGCCTCGTGGTTCCACCCCTGACGCGCCGAATCGCCGCGATAGGCGGCTTCCAGAAGCGCCTTGAGGCCGGCGGCGTCCTCTGGCGTTGCCGCAGTGATATTGGTGAAATTGTCGCCCACTTGCTCAAGTCCGTCATGCTGAACTCGCTTCAGCATCCATCCGGCTGCAACGAGCCTTGGCGACCTATGGAAGAATGGACCCTGAAACAAGTTCAGGGTGACGGAGATTTGGGACTCAATCGTTCTGGATCAGCCGCAGCAGTGTCCCGTCGGGATCGATCAGATAAGCGATGGTCAGCCCGCTCTCCTCCAGCTGAGGCGGATGGTAGCGCGGGATTCCGAACCTTGCGTCAGGCACGCCGCTCGCCTCGACCTGCCGCATGATCGCGCCCAGATCGTCGAGCCTGAGGCAGCAGCTGAATGAGGACTGGTAGGGGTCGAGAACGGGGTAGGGAAAGAACTCAAGGGTCACGTCCGCGCGTGACAGGATCATCCAACCATCCGAGCGGTAGTCCTGCTCGAAGCCGAGCTTGGCGTAGAATGCCGCCGTCGCAGAGAAGTCGCGGGCGGGCAGGTTGGGGGTCGCGTGATCGGTCATGCTAGTCCTCGGTCACGTGCCACAAGACGCCCGCCGGATCGGAGAGGAAGGCGACCCTCAGGCCCCAGTCCTGCATCCCGGGGGGCTTCATCACCCCCGGCTTGAAGCGCTCGCCCACCGCCGCCTCGGCCCGCGCCCACCATGCGTCGAGATCGTCGACCCGCAGCTGCGCCATCCAGTTGTGCGCCCAGTCCTTCACCCAATAGGGCTGGATGAGGATCGTCGCGCCCTGGTAGTCCATGATCGCGATCGTGTGATCGGCGTGCTGCCTGGCGAATCCCAGGGCCTCGTAGAAGGCAATCGACGTCCCAAGGTCCTGCGAAGGGACGAAGGGGACGACGCGGGCCACGCTACAGCGTCGCCTCGATCGCCCGCGCCGCTGCTGCCGGGTCCTCCGCGCGCGCAATCGGCCGGCCGATTACCAGCACGCTCGCGCCATTGTCGCGCGCGGCGCGGGGGGTGACGACGCGCTTCTGATCGCCGGTGCCGCCGCCTGTGGGACGCAGGCCGGGGACGACGAAGTAACCGTCCTTCCATGCCTTCTTGACCATGCCGACCTCCTGGCCCGAGCACACGATCCCGTCGAGCCCCGCCGCATGGGCGAGCTCGGCAAGGCGCATCACCTGAGTCTCGGCACTGCCGTAGACGCCGGTGGCGGTGAGGTCGTTCGCGTCGAGGCTGGTGAGCATGGTCACCGCGACCACCTTGGTCCCCGCTGCGGCGGCGGCCTTGGCGTCTTCCATCATCGCGCGGCCACCGCTTGCGTGGACGGTGACGATCGCGGGTTCATAGACGTGGATCGCCTGCATCGCGGCGGCGACGGTGTTGGGGATGTCGTGGAACTTCAGGTCGAGGAAAATCGGCAACCCGCAATGCGCGATCTCGTGCACCCCGTGCGAGCCGTGCGCGCAGAAGAATTCGAGGCCCAGCTTGACCCCGCCGATATGCGCTTTGACCTTCTCGACCAGCGCCTTGGCGGGTTCAAGCTGCGGCACGTCCAGCGCCAGATAGATCGGATTGCTCATTCGCCTGCGCTCCCCCCGTCGCCCGCGGACGAGCCTGCGTCACTGCCGGTATCGGAAATGTCGAAGGCGTCGTTTCCTTCTCCACCGGTTTTCCCGGGCTTGTCCACAGGGCTGTCCGCCGCCGGCGAGGCGCTCGCGGCGGTGGTCACATCGGCGCGGTGTGCCATCGCGGTGTTCTTCAGCGAATTCTCGAGCGAGCGGATGCGGCGACTGGTGCTCCAGATGACGCTGCGGTGCACGGCCCACATCGGCAAGAACCCCGCGGCAAAGGCGAGCAGCGCCAGCACCGGCACCTTGGTTTCGAGCACGAGGTTCTGCCACAGCCGCAGCTCCACCGGCTGCCAGTTGTAGATCGCGAAGATCAGGAAGGCGATCGCGGCCAGAACCCAGATGATGGTGCGAAGGACTTTCACGAAGGCTGTGTCTCCCGATGGCCCCTGATGGCGGCAAACCTAAGCCATTCGCTCCTTAAGTCCAGCATCGCCGCGGTCATCCGAACACCCGGGCGAAGATCGTGTCGACGTGCTTGAAGTGGTAGCCGAGGTCGAACTTCTCTTCGAGCTGCTCCGCAGAGAGCGCGGCGGTGACGTCGGGATCGGCCTTGAGCAGATCGAGCAGCGAGAGCGCACCGTCCGATTCCCACACCTTCATCGCGTTGCGCTGGACGAGGCGGTAGCTCTCGTCGCGGGTCAGCCCTGCTTGCGTGAGCGCCAGCAGCACGCGCTGCGAATGGATGAGGCCGCCCATGCGGTTCATGTTCTTCTCCATCCGCGCAGGGTAGACCAGCAGCTTCTCGACCACCCCGGTCAGGCGGGCGAGGGCGAAGTCCAGCGTGATGGTCGCATCCGGGCCGATGTAACGCTCGACCGAGGAGTGCGAGATGTCGCGCTCGTGCCACAGCGCCACGTTCTCGAGCGCCGGGGTTACGGCGGAGCGCACCACGCGGGCGAGGCCGGTGAGGTTTTCGGTCAGCACCGGATTGCGCTTGTGCGGCATGGCGGAGGAGCCCTTCTGGCCGGGCGAGAAATACTCCTCGGCCTCGAGCACTTCGGTGCGCTGCAAGTGGCGGATTTCTGTCGCGAGGCGTTCGATGCTGCTGGCGATCACGCCCAGCGTGGCGAAATACATCGCATGGCGATCGCGCGGGATGACCTGGGTCGAGACCGGCTCGATTTCGAGGCCGAGCTGGTCGGCGACATAGGCCTCCACCGCCGGATCGACATTGGCAAAGGTCCCGACCGCGCCCGAGATCGCGCAGGTCGCGATTTCCGCGCGCGCCGCCACCAGCCGGGTGCGGCAGCGGGCAAATTCGGCATAGGCTTCGGCGAGCTTGAGGCCGAAGGTCACCGGCTCGGCATGGATGCCGTGGCTGCGGCCAATCGTCGGGGTGTATTTGTGCTCCTCGGCGCGGGTCTTGATCGCCGCGAGCAGCGCATCGAGGTCCGCCAGCAGGATGTCGCTTGCGCGGGCAAGCTGCACCGAAAGCGTGGTGTCGAGCACGTCAGATGACGTCATGCCCTGATGCATGAAGCGCGCCTCTTCGCCGACCTGCTGCGCCACCCAATCGAGGAAGGCGATCACGTCGTGCTTGGTGACCGCTTCGATGGCGTCGATGGCGGCGACATCGATCGCGGGGCCCGTCGCCCACCAGTCCCACAGCGCGCGTGCCGCCGATTGCGGCACAACGCCAAGGTCCGCGAGCTTCTGCGTCGCATGCGCCTCGATCTCGAACCAGATGCGATACTTCGCCTCCGGCTCCCACAGGGCGGTCATGGCGGGGCGGGCGTAGCGGGGGACCATCGGGCGGCTCCGGTTGCGGGGTCAAACTCGGGGGAGCGGCTAGGCGGGCGGGGCCGCGAAGGCAAGCCCCCGGGGCTGCGGCTAGATGAGGCCCTTGGCCCTGAGGCTCACGTGCCCTTCGCGCCCGATGATGACGTGATCGTGGACCGTGACGCCCATATGCCGCCCCGCCTCGGCGAGGCGCTGGGTGATCTGGATGTCGGCGCGGCTGGGCTCGGGGCTGCCCGAGGGGTGGTTGTGGACGAGGATCATCGCCGAGGCGCCGACGTCCATCGCCCGGCGGATCACCTCGCGCGGGTGAATCGCGGCCTCGTCAATCGAGCCGTCGCCCACATGATGGTCCTCGATCAACCGGTTCTTGGTATCGAGATAGAGCACCCGCACGCGCTCTATGGTGAGGTGCGCCATGTCGGTGGTGAGGTAGTCGATCAGCGCCTGCCAGGAGCCGAGCACGGGCTTGCCCATGATCTCGCCCCGCGCCATCCGCCGCGCCGCGGTGGCGACCGCCTTCAAGGCGGCGGCCGAGTTCTCGCCGATGCCCTTGACGCGCTGCAAGGCCTTGGGATCGGCGTTCATCACCCCGGCAAGGCTCCCGAACTGGGCGAGCAGCGCCTTGGCCATCGGCTTGGTGTTTCCGCGCGGGATCGCCGCGTAGAGCAGGTATTCGAGCACCTCGTAATCGGCCAGCGCCTCCGCCCCGCCGGTCAGCAGCCGGTGCCTCAGGCGTGCGCGGTGGCCGTCGCCCGCGGCCTTGCCTGCGTCCCAATCGGGAACCGCGCCATCGAGAAAATCGAAACTGTCTTCAGCTTCCGGCAATGCGACCCTCCGGAAAAGCGTTGGCCCTGCGTGTCTCCCCGCGCTCTTACATTGCCTTTGGAAGGGGATACGCGCAAGAGTTGGAGACGATGCGGCAAGCTGAGGCTGAGACGGAAGATGTGCCGCAGGACGGTGGGAGCGGGCGCGCGCGGCCGCGCCGCCGCTGGCGTAGCCCTGTCGCGATGAGCGTCGCCGTGCTCGCGCTGGTGGGCGTGTTGATCGTCTGGATCAGCCGCGAGCGAATCGCCGAGGACGTGATCGACGACTACCTCGCCGAGCGGGGCGTTCCAGCGACCTACGACATCGTCAGCCTCACCCCGCAATCGCAGGTGATCGAGAACCTCGTGATCGGCGATCCGGCGCGGCCCGATCTCACCGTCAAGCGCATGGTGCTTTCCATCGGCATCGGCTGGAGCGGGCCCGAGCTGCGGCGCGTGACCGTGGAGGGCGCGCGGGTGTTCGCGAGCTTCAAGGGCGGCAAGCTCAGCCTCGGCAAGCTCGATCCGCTGATCTTCACCGATTCCAAAGAGCCGCCTGCGCTTCCCGCCATCGACGTGGTGCTGACCGACGTGCGCGGCCTGCTGCAAAGCGACTACGGCCGCGCAGGGTTCAAGCTCGAGGGCAAGGGGCGCCTCGATGACGGCTTTGCCGGGACTCTCGCCGCCACCGCACCGGGGATCGGCACCGCCGATTGCCGTGCGGCGAGCGCGACGCTTTATGGCAAGCTCACCACCGCGGACGGCGCGCCTGTCTTCGATGGTCCGCTGCGCCTTGCCGACCTTGCCTGCGGCGGCGCGAGCCTCGCGCATGCCGACATCGGCACCCGGGCGCGGCTGGCCGCCGGTTTCGCCGCCGCGACCGCCGATTTCAAAGTGACCGGCGGCGGCATGCGGCTCGGCGATCTTGCCGCAGCGGGCCTTGGCGGCACCGCCGAACTCGGGTGGTCCGAGGGGCGCCTTGCGCTCGGCCACGATCTTGCGCTGACCGGCCTCGTCGCCCCCCAAGGCCGCCTCGCGCGGCTCGCTGCCGAGGGTGACTGGCGCGGGGCAACCGACGGATCGAGCGGACAGTGGGAGGGCACCCTGCGCGGCGCGGGTCTTGCGCCGGCCAAGGACCTTGCCGCCAGCCTCGCCGCCATCGAGCGCGGCGCCGCTGGCACATTGATCGCGCCGCTCGTGGCCCGCGCGCGCGCCGGGCTCGGCACGGCGCTCGGCGGGGCGAGTTTCCGCGGCGATGCGATCATCCGTCACAGGGGCGCGGAGGCTTCGCTGGTGATCCCGGAGGCTAGTCTCGCCAGCGCGCGCGGCACGCGGGTGCTGGCGCTCTCGCGGCTGGGCGCCAAGCTCGGCGCTGAAGGGGTGAGCGGGCTGGCGGGCAATCTGCTCGCGGGCGGCGAGGGGCTGCCCTCCATCAATGGCCGAATCGAGCAGGAAAGCGGCGGTGGCTGGACCGCGCGGCTCGCCATGGCCGACTACGCTGTCGGGGCAAACCGCCTCGCCATCCCGCGCCTGACGCTGCGGAGCGGCGCGAGCGGGGCACTCGCCTTCGAGGGGTTGGTCAAGGCCAGCGGCGAGTTGCCCGGCGGCGGGATCAATGATCTGGACCTGCCGGTCGAGGGCACATGGTCGCAAGGCTCCGGCCTTGCGCTCGGCACGCGCTGCACGCCGCTCAGCTTTGCCGGTCTGACGCTGTCGGGACTGACGCTGGAGGGTCAGCAGATCACCCTCTGCCCCGAGGGACGCACGCCGATCCTTGCCTATAGCAGCACCCTGCGACTTGCCGCGCGCACGGGAGCGCTGAAGCTCTCGGGCAGCCTCGGCGAAAGCCCGGCGACCATCGCGGCCGCCGGTGTCACGCTGCGCTATCCGCAGCCTTTCGTGGTCGAGGGGCTCGCCGCGCGGATCGGCACCGGCGACAGCGAAGTGCGCCTCTCGGCCGCAAACCTCACAGGGCGCTGGGGCGAGGCGATCGGGGGCGATTTCGCGGGCGGCGCGGCAAGGCTTGCCACTGTGCCGCTCGATCTCGATTCCATCGCCGGCGCCTGGTCCTTTGCCGACGGCGTGCTGAGCCTCGATGGCGCCAGCTTCACCCTCACCGACCGGCCGAATGCCGACCACCCTGAGCCACGCTTCACCCCCATGCACGCCGAGGGCGCGACGCTCCGCCTCGCCGACAACCGCATCACCGCCGAGGCTCTGCTCCGCCATCGCGAATCGGGGCGCGGGGTGGCCGAGGTCGCGATCATCCATGATCTCGACACCGCCGCCGGCAGCGCCCGCCTCGCGGTGCCACCATTGGTGTTCGACAAGGGCTTCCAGCCCGAAGACCTCTCCTATCTCGCCAAGGGCGTGATCGCGATTGCCGACGGGACCGTTACCGGCACCGGGCGGATCGACTGGCAGGGCGATCAGCTCACCAGCAGCGGAACTTTCGGCACCGACGGGCTCGATTTCGCCGCCGCCTTTGGCCCGGTGCGCGGGCTTAAGGGTGAGGTCGTGTTCACCGATCTCCTCAACCTCACCACCGCGCCCGACCAACGCGTGACTATCGCCGCGATCAACCCCGGGGTCGAGGTGCTCGCGGGGACGTTGCAGTTCGAGGTCAAGGACGGCACTTTGCTGAGCCTCGAGGATGCGCGCTTCCCCTTGATGGGCGGCACGCTCGCGCTGCGCCCCCTCGTAATGGACTTCAGCCAGCCCGAAGAACGTCGCTACGTCTTCGAGATCACCGGGCTCGATGCCGCCAAGTTCGTCGCCCAGATGGAGCTCAGCAACCTTTCCGCCACCGGCATCTTCGACGGCACCGTGCCGATCGTGTTCGACGCGAACGGCCGCGGGCGGATCGACGGCAGCGTGCTGACCGCGCGGCCGGGCGGGGGGAACATCGCCTATCTGGGCGAGCTCAGCTACGAGGACCTCGGCACCATGGGCAACTACGCCTTCTCGGCGCTGCGCTCGCTCGACTATCGCCAGATGCGCGTAGGGCTGGGCGGGCAGCTCGATGGCGAGATCGTCACCAGCTTCGAATTCGACGGCATCCGCCAGGGCACGGGCGCGAGCCGCAACTTCGTGACGCGGCGCCTCGCCAAGCTGCCGATCCTGTTCAAGGTCAACGTCCGCTCGGAGAACTTCTACGACCTTGCCACGATGGTCCGATCCTTCTGGGACGCGAACTATGTGCGCCGGCCCGAAGACCTCGGCCTGTTCCGGCAGGAGAACGGGCGGCTCGTGCCAATCCGTCCGCCAGATAAACAACCCGTTCAACCTCCCGAAAGCGAGGATAAGCCATGATGCATCACGAATTGACCGCACCGGCACGCGCTGCCACATCCCCGCAACACACGGGCAAGGGGGCAGGACCGATGGTGCGGCAGATTCAGGCGAAGCGCCGGGCGATGATGGCCGGAGCTGCGATCCTTTCGGCGGCCTTGGGCGGATGCGTCAATATCGCAGCGCCCGACAAGCCGATCGTGATCGAGCTCAACATCAACATCCGGCAGGAAGTAATCTACCGGCTCGCTGAGGACGCGGCCAACACGATCGAGGAGAACGGGGATATTTTTTGAAATCCCTTGATGCCTACCGCTTCGCTACTTGAGGCGGGGCGGGTCCCTGAAATGGAGGAAGTCACATGCGCAGTTCCGTTCTAGCCGGCCTTGCCGCTCTCGCCCTGATCGGCGGTGTTGCAGTGCCCGTGCTCGCCCAGCAGCGCGACCCCGCCTATGCCGCCGCGCGTGCTGAAGGCCGTGTGGGCGAGCAGCCCGATGGCTATCTCGGCATCGTCGGCAATGCCGATCCTGCGCTCCAGCGTCTGGTTGACGATATCAACATCAAGCGCCGCGCAGTTTATGCCGAAAAGGCCAAGGAAAACAGCGCGACGCTCGAAGCCTATGCGCTCACCGCCGGCTGCCAGGCGATCGCCCGCACCGTCTCAGGCGAGAAATACCGCGCCCCTGACGGCAGTTGGCAAACGCGGACAAGCGCGCCTCCCATTCGGGACGCGCGTTGTCCGTAATACGTTTTCCGCTCGCCCATCCGGGCGAGCGTCCTCGGCGCTAATCCCGTCGCTGCGCGACGGGGCACCTGCGGCTCGCGCGCGTGCGCTCGCGGTCGCTAGCGCGACCGAAATCGGCGCCTCCCATTGATGTTTGCGCTGGTTCGGCCCGCCAACGGACGGGCCGCAAGGCCGAGCGGCCGCCCGCAGGCGCTCAAGCCCGCAGGGCTTGAAACAGCGCCGAGGACGCAGCCGCGGATGCGGCTGCGAAAAACGAAAAATCCATCGCGGATGCGATGCGGAACACAAAACCCATCTCGCACCCGCACAAAACTCGCGCCCACCGATGTTGACACGTATGTGCCCCCCTTCTAAGGGGTCGGCGCCCTCGGCGGGCACCTTGTTGCATGTGGCTTGGCCTTGCGTTTAGAGGCGATGGCATGAGCGACGAGAAACCCGCCCGAGAACCCATTCACGAGGATGCGCGGATCGACGCGCTCGAAGCGCGGCTCAAGGCCGCACGCGAGCGTGAAGAGCAGCGCAACCGGCCGCAGGTGAAGGGTGTCGATGCGAATTACCGCAGCGGCAACCGCGCTCTGGCCAGCCTTCTGGGCGGGATCATCGGCGGCCTAGTGATCGGCTTTGCGATTGACGCACTGGCCGGCTCTGCGCCCTGGGGTCTGTTAGGCGGTCTGTTCCTCGGAACGGCAGCGTCTTTCAGAAGCATTATTCTGAGCGCGAATACGCGCCCCGAAGACGAGGCTGACGGCGGGACTTAGGCGGGTTTTGGCCCGGTTCCACCCGCGTTCAGCCCCCTCGAGGGGCGCGTTTGATGTGAAACAATTGGGGATCTTTCGATCGTGGCAGCCGAAGAAGGCAAGGTCGATCCGATGAAGCAGTTCACCATCGAACCCCTGCTGGGGTCCGATTGGCAGCTGGCTGACGGGATCAACATCGCGTTC
>JAIYEK010000033.1 GCA_027487015.1 Erythrobacteraceae bacterium
TCGGCATCGAAGAACAGGCCTTCGAACAGCGCCTCGGCGGTTTCCTTCGTCGGCGGTTCGCCCGGACGCATGACCTTGTAGATCGCTTCGAGACCCTCGTCGCGGTTCTCGGCCTTGTCGGCCTTCAGGGTGTTGCGGATCCACGGACCGGTGTTGATCTCGTCGATGTCGAGCAGCGGCAGCTGGTCGATCCCGGCCTTGTCGAGCGTTTCGATATGCTCGAGCGTGATTTCGTCGCCGGCTTCGATGTAGATGCGGCCCGTGCTTTCGTCGATCATGTCGACAGCGGCATAGCGGCTGACGACTTCCTCGGTCGGCAGCAGCAGTTCGGTGAGGCCGTCCTTGGCCGCCTTGTTGGCCGCGCGCGGGCTGATCTTGGTGCCGGCGGGGAAGATTTCCTCACCCGTCTTGGCGTCGACCAGCGCGAAGGTCGGCTTGGCGTTGCGCCAGGCTTCGGCGTGGAACGGGATCTTCCACCCGTCCTTGGCGCGTTCCCAGGTCACGGTGTTGTAGAAGTGGCCGAGGATGTCCTCGGCATCGAGGCCGAGCGAGTACAGCAGCGCGGTGACCGGCAGCTTGCGCTTGCGGTCGATGCGGACGTTGACGATGTCCTTGGCGTCGAACTCGAAGTCGAGCCACGAGCCGCGGTAGGGGATCACGCGGGCGGCGAACAGCAGCTTGCCCGAGGAGTGGGTCTTGCCGCGGTCATGGTCGAACAGCACGCCCGGCGAACGGTGCATCTGGCTGACGATCACGCGCTCGGTGCCGTTGATGATGAAGGTGCCGTTCTCGGTCATGAGCGGCATGTCGCCCATGTAGACGTCCTGCTCCTTGATATCGAGCACCGAGCGGGTTTCGGTTTCCGAGTCCACCTCGAACACGATGAGGCGCAAGGTGACCTTCATCGGGGCGGCATAGGTGATGCCGCGCTGACGGCACTCGGTGGTGTCGTACTTGGGCTCTTCGAGTTCGTAATGGACGAAATCAAGCTCGGCGGTGCCGGCGAAATCGCGGATCGGGAAGACCGAGCGCAGCGTCTTTTCGAGGCCCGAGACATAGCCCGTCGCCTTGTTCGAACGCAGGAACTGCTCGTAGCTTTCGCGCTGCACCTCGATGAGGTTCGGCATCTGCACCACTTCGTGGATGTCACCGAAGATCTTGCGGATGCGCTTCTTGGCGGTCCCTTGCGCCTTGCGGCTGCGGGTGACGGGCGGCTTCGCCTTGGTTGCCATGGAGGAGTGGGCCTCTTCAATTGGGCCGCGCGAGAGAGTGTCGCGCGGACGGGAAAAATCGCTGTCGTTCCACGCGAAAAACCGGCCATTCCAACGCACAAACGCCGCATGGCCAACTCCGACTATCCGGTCGGTGCTGGCAGCAGCATTATCTATAGCGTCGCGAATTGGCCTGCGCCGCTTCCATCCTGAGGCAGATTCCCGCGCATGAATCAGCCTTGCTCGAAGCGGGCGAGAGCGCGCGATGTAGGAGTGGCCCCCGCCCATGTCAATGCGGGCACCGCGGGATGCGGGACGAACCGCAGCCAATCCCGAGGGTTTGCCGCAAAACGACGCGCTCAATATCGTTTTTCAATATTATTGATTGACGATATGCCGCGAATCGGATTAGAGAGGTTTTATCGAATCACGATGTGCCCAACCAAGGAAAACGATATGACCCGCTTTGCTACCAACGCTCTCGCCGCCTGCGCCGCCGTCCTCCTCACCTTCAGTTCGATCGGCGCGATCGTCACCGTCCCCCCGGCGCAGGCCGAGACGCCCGCCACCATCGCCCTGCCCGCGCTCGCCTGAACCGCGGCAGCATTTCAAGGAAACCCGCATCATGAACCCTCGCGGACATGACCCCCTGCTGCTGGCCGGCACGGTCGTCGCCATCATCCTCCAGGCCATCGTCGGCATCGGCATAGCGGCGCTCACCGTCGCGGTGCCTGCCCTTGCCATCTACCGCGGCGAGATTGTCGACGCGCTGGCAGACGGCCGCCACATCCCGCTTGCCGATCTTCCGCTTGCTCCGGCGATCGGCCTGCTCCTCGTCCTCATCGTGGTGCTTGCCGCGCTGTTCATGTTCTTCGGCAAGCTGCGCGCGATCATCGCCACAGTGGGCGAAGGCGATCCCTTCGTGCCGGTCAATGCCGAGCGGCTGAGCCGCATGGCGTGGCTCATGCTCGGCGTGCAGGTCCTGATCTGGCCGGCCGCGCTGTTCGCAGCAGAGCTTGCCGATTGGGCGAGCCAGTATGACGACTTCCACCTCGACGTCGGCGGCGACGGGTTCGACCTCACCGGCATCCTGCTCGTCATTATCCTGTTCATCCTCGCCAGAGTGTTCCGCCACGGTGCGGCGATGCGCGAAGATCTGGAAGGAACCGTCTGATGCCCCCCATCAACGACGACCTCGAAGGAGCCCGCATCATGGTCAAGCTCGACGACCTGCTCTACGCCCGCCGCATGACGCTGACCGAACTGGCCGAGCGCGTGGGCCTGACCCTCGCCAACCTGTCGATCCTCAAGACCGGCAAGGCCAAGGCAATCCGCTTCTCCACCCTCGCCGCGATCTGCCGCGAGCTGGAGTGCCAGCCGGGCGATCTGCTCGCCTACAAGCTGGACTGAATGTGTCGGGACGGGCCGGGGCAGCAATGCTCCGGCCCGTTTCGCGCCGGACTAGGACGAACGCACCCGCCCCATCACCAGCGCCGCCACAGCGAGCAGCAGGATCGCGCCCGCCTCGAACACCACGTTCTCCGCCTGCATGTCCTTGCCCTGCAACACGATCAGCCGCGCGATCGCGGTGATGGCGATGAAGATCGGGAAGACGAAGGTCGAAGCCTTGCCGGTGTAGAACACCGCGATCATCGCGATCACCTCGGTGTAGAGGAACATCAGCAGGATATCGGCGAGCACGATGCTCCCGCGCTGGTAGACCGCCGCAACCTCGGCCCCGGCCGCGCCCAGCGTCATCAGCGCGGCGACCATCAGCAGCCCCTGCTCGATGAAACGAAGCGCGCGGCCTGCCGGGTTGGTTTCGGCGGCGGCGGGGGAATCGGCGGGGTCGGGCTGGGTCATGGGACGACCTTATACGGCAAGGCGCGCGACAGACCAAAGACTTGGGCGCGCTCTAGGGGTTCATCGCAGGCCGCCGCAACGCTCCCGACGCGATGCAGGCCGCTTGACTTTAGCCGCCGCCCCGCTATTGGCCCGGCCCGATCCTTTCAAGGATCATCCGTCCGAGACAGTTGGTGACCGGAATATGCCGGTCTTAATTTCCAGCCTAGACGGGGAAAAGAGATTTCGCGCAGGGCCCACGCCAACGTGGACGCTGCGCTCGTGTCGGCCCTTTGGCCTGATGACACACCCTCCTTCCCTTTCGACGGACTCGCCCGTGTTCGGAGCCCAGGCTCCGGCATGGACAAACGTAGCCGGTTGTCCGGGAGCCATCCCGGGCGATCAAATGTGAAGGAGTATGGCATGGATCGTTCGCAGAAAGCCGACGCGGTTGCCCAGCTCAATGCGGTCTTCA
>JAIYEK010000298.1 GCA_027487015.1 Erythrobacteraceae bacterium
GCCGAGAGCGGGATCGCGACCGCGCTGATCGCGGTGGCGCGCCAGTCGCGCAGGAAGATGAACACCACGACCACCGCCAGCACCGCGCCCTCGACCAGCGCCCACATCGAGGACTTGTACTGGCTGCGGGTGTAGGTGGTGGTGGTTGAGAGCTTGATGAACTTGACCCCGGGGTTCTCGGTCTCGATCTTGTCCATTTCCTTGAGCGCGGCGTCATAGACCGTGAGGTCCGATGCCCCGCGCGCACGGTTCATGTAGAAGTTGACGACCTCCTTGCCGCCCACTTCGCTGATCGAATTGCGCTCGGAATAGCCGTCCCGCACCGTGGCGATGTCGGCGAGCCGCACGGTGCGCCCTCCGCCGAGCTGGATCTGGGTCTGGCTGAGCTGGTAGGCGGTGTCCGAGTTGCCCAGAACGCGCAACGACTGGCGGGTGCCGCCAACTTCGGCAAGGCCGCCCGCGGCATCGAGGTTGCTCTGGCGCAGCGCGCCGTTGATCTGCGAGGCGGTGACCCCGAAGGACTGCATCCGCGCCGGATCGAGGATCACCTCGATCTGCCGGTCGACCCCGCCGAAGCGGCCGACCTCGGCCATGCCGGGGATCTTGAGCAGCCGCTTGGCCACCGTATCGTCGATGAACCAGCTCAATTGCTCGAGCGTCATGTCATCGGCCTCGACCGCGACATAGCCGATTGCCTCGCCCACCACGTTGACCTTCTGGACGCGCGGTTCGAGGATCCCGTCGGGCAAGCTGCCACGCACGCCGTCAATCGCAGTCTCGACCTCGTTGACCGCCTCGATCAGGTTGGTCCCGATCTCGAACTCGACGAAGGTGTTGGAACTGCCCTCGCGCGCGGTCGACTGGATCGAGTTGACCCCGGCGATCGAACGCAGCGCGCTTTCGACGCGCTGCGTGATCTGGTTCTCGATCTCGGTCGGCGAGGCGCCGGGCTGGGCGATGTTGACGACGACCGCCGGGAAATCGACATCCGGGTTGTTGGTCACGTCCATCCGCAGGAAGCTGACGATCCCGGCGAACAACAGCCCGGTGAAGAACACCATCGGGATCACCGGGTTGCGGATCGACCAGGCCGAGATGTCGCGAAGTGCCATGAATGTCCTGCCTGTTGTATCGCCGTTCGTGGCCTGCCTGCCAGCTACGCGGGAAGCCCCGCGCGGGATGGCCGCCTTACTTCTTCTGGAGCTGCGGGTTGACCGTTTCGCCCGGGTTGAGGAACCCGCCGGCGCGCAGCACCACCTTCTCGGAGCCGGTCAGGCCTTCGGTGATGGCGACGCCCTGAGCGGTGACCGCACCGGTCTTGACGCCGCGGCGGGTGACCTTCTTGTCAGGCCCGACGATGTAGACAAAGCTGCCCTTGGGATCGGCGAGCACTGCGCTTTCGGGGAGCACGGTGGCGCGGAAGCTGCCACTGCTGATGCGCGCGGTGGCAAAGCCGCCGGGACGCAGCGCCGGGTTGAAAGAGAGCGCGATGCGGGCGGTGCCCTGGCGGCTGGTCTGGTCGATCACCGGAGCAATCTGCCAGACCTGACCCTGGAAGGTCTGGTCCGAGCCGGTCGGCGTGATGTTGGCCACGGTCCCAACCGAAAGCTTGGTCAGCTGCTCTTCCGAAAGCTGCGCGAGCATCTCCATCTCGCCGCCGCTGGCGATGGTGAACAGCGCCGGCGTGCCTGCGCCGACGGTCTGCCCGGGCTCGACAGCGCGGCTGAGGACATAGCCCGTCGCGGGCGCGAGAATGTTGAGCCGCTGGTTGCGCGCACGCTGCTCGGAGAGCTGGGCCTGCGCGACCTTGACGCGGGCGACCGCGGAATCGCGGGTCGCAGTCAGGCGGTCGACGTCGGCCTTGGAGACAAACCCGCGCGCGACCAGCTGGAGCGCACGGTCGAGGTTGGCTTGCGCGAGATTGGCATCGGCCCGGGCGACCTCGATCTGCGCAGCCTGCGCGGCGGCCTGCTGGACCTGCACCGAACGGTCGATCACGGCGAGGACCTGGCCTTGCTGCACCCAGTCGCCCGCATCGACGGTAACGCGCACAACCTGTCCGCCCTCGCCCACCACGCCAACCGGCATCGGACGGCGCGCGGCGAGCGTGCCGGGGGCCTCGATCTCGCCGGTGACCATGGTCGTGCCCGGGGCCACCACAGTGACCGCGGGGGCTTGCGAGTTGTCGTCGTCAACCGCGACCGGCTCTCCGCCGGCCAGCACGAACCAGGCGGCGATCGCCAGCAGCAGGCCGAACACGCCGAGCCCGGAGAAAATCAGCCAGCGCGGAATGGCGGGCGCTGCAAGGCCGCGCGCGCCGGCATAATCCGTCGTTACCCCGTCGGCAGCCTCGGCCTTGATCGTCGTCTCGTAATTCATTGCCATTCCTTCACCCGAGGCCAAAATGCCCGGAGCCCCGTGCTGCCCGCAGCCAAGCAGGCCCGAGTGTATTACTCGCGTAAGTCACCAAGTGCAACGGCTGATAGATTGTCGGGCGCTTGCCCGCAATGCGCGCATCGACCGGTGACGTTTCCTCTAGACGAAGGGCGCAGGAGAAGAGGCGGTTAGCGCACCCGCCCGCGCTGTACGAGGTTGAGGAGCCCGAGCAGAACCACCGCCCCGATCAGCGCGCCAACCACGCCCGACCAGTCCGGCGGCCAAGCGCCGATCGTCCCGCCGCCGGTGATGAAGCCGAGCACGCTGTTGCCGATGAATGAGCCGACGATGCCGACCACGATGTTGGCGATCGTCCCCATGCTCGCATCGCGCCGCATCATGAGGCTGGCCAGCCAGCCGATCACGCCGCCCATGATGATGAACCAGATAAATCCCAACATGCCGCATCGCTCCCCGTCGTTTGCGCTGCAAGAGTGCCGCGAATCGAGGACGGCCCGCAACGCCTATGGGGCGGAGCGGGCCGTCAGGGGGACAGGATGTGGCTTTCGGGTATCAGTACTTGAGCTGGCGCTCGTAAAGGTCGCGGTAGTGCTGGATCTTGGTGACGCGCAGGCCGTGCATCCCCGAACGGTCGACCGCGCGCTGCCACGAGGCGAACTCCTCGAGCGTCAAGCCGTAACGTGCCAGCGCCTCGTCGAGGGTCAGCAGCCCGCCGTTGACGGCAGCCACCACCTCGGCCTTGCGCCGGAC
>JAIYEK010000133.1 GCA_027487015.1 Erythrobacteraceae bacterium
GGCCTGCCGGGGCGAACCAATCCATAGACCTCGCCGGTAAAGTCGTTGCTGCCCGAGGGGGTGGTATAATTAACTATGCCATTGGCCGTGCGCCCGTAGGCGGCGGAATAGGAGTTCGCGAGCACGGTCACTTCGCGGGTGAAGCCCAGCGGCACGGGGAATTTGATTCCGCCGAGGAAGTTCTCGTTATTGTCGAGCCCGTCGATCAGGTAGTTCGTATCCAGCCCGTTGGAGCCGTTGATCGAGATCGACGGCGCCTCGGGGAAGAACCCGGTCGAGGGGACGACATTGGGCAGGCGGATCAGTGCCCCCAGCACATCGCGGCCCTCGATGGGAAGCGCCACCAACTGCTCGCGGGCGAGCGACGCTGAGATTTCGGCGTTGGCGGTGTTGAGCGCGGTGATGGCGCGCGCGGCGGTCACCACGATCCCGGGATCGCCCGCGGGGCTAAGCTGGAGGATCACGCTGCGGGTGAAGTTCGACCGCAGCTCCACTGCCTGCGCCGCGAGCGGCTCGAAGCCGGGGGCACGCGCCACCGAGACCTGATAGGCGCCTCCGGTCGTCACCCCGTCAAGCCGGACGACGCCGCGCGCGTCGGTGACGAGGGTGCGGGTGAGGCCGATGGCGGGGTTCTCGACCACCACCTCGGCGCCCGCGACCGGTGCGCCTGCGCCATCGACCACGGTAATCTCGATCCCGGCCTGCTGCGCGTGGGCGGCGGGGGCGCAGATCACGCTGGCCGCCACCAGAGCTGCGCCCGCGGCGCTGGAGCGAAGCAAACCGGTCATCATTGTCATTCCCCTCGTCGATCCCTCGGCGCATGGCACGGCGCCTGCCGGTATTCGCCCCTGGCAGGCGCAAGGTTACACGGCGCAGCCGGCGCCGCTTCCGCGATAGTGCTGTAGGCTATTCGGCGATGCGCTTGGGCTTGCCGATGGTCTCGGCCGCAATCGCCTTGGCCGAGAAGGGCAGGCGGTGCCACTTCTTCGCCGCATAGGCCCGCGTCTGGTCATAGGCGTGCGGGCTGGCGGGGTTGGTCGACTGCGAATAGCTGAGGATCGCGTCGGCGACCGGGCCCTTGTCATCGAAGCCAACGACCTGAATGTAGCTCGTCCCGTGGCGCGGGATCAGCTTGCCGCTCGCCGCGCGTTCGGATTCCTGCATGTTGAGGATGCCGAGGCCGCCGGGGCCGCCGTGGATCGGGATCGCTTCATTGCCCGCCATCACCAGCTGTTCGCTGCCCCATTCGGAATCGAGCGCTATGCCCTGATCCTCCAACGTCGTGACGGTCCGCTCGAGCGCAGCGAGCAGCTTCGCTCCGGTCTCGCCTTCGGTCATGATATCGCGCGGGGTGTCGACCGGATCGGCGGGGTCGAAGGGCACAGCCCACAGCCCCTTTATCTGCGCGGCGGCAGGCCAAAAGGCGCGGAACAGCCGCGCGCCGCGGCTTTCCTTCTCGAACCGGCCGTCCCACTTGGCGAGCACCGCGCAGCCGCGCGCAGCCGCGTCCTGTGCACCGGCGCACAGCGTCATCAGCTTCGGCAGCACCATGGTCGCCGCGAGGCTCTTGTTGGCAAAGGCATGGGCCTCGGCGCGCGCGTGGTCGATTTTGCCGCCCGCCACCAAGGCAGCAGTTTCAGTGAAGTTGGAACGCGTGCGCAAGGTAAGCGTGGTCGCATATTCGCCGAGGATCGGCGAAAGCTCGCGGTGCGGCATTGCGGGGTTGCTCACCCAGTAAGAGTCATTCGAATTAGTGAGCCAGGTCTTGACCGTGGTCGCCGCCTGATCGCTCGCGGGCATCAGGCCGGGGACGGGGGTGCCGGGGGCGACGTCCCAGTCGCAGGCCGACTTGCTGCCATCGAGCAGGATCGCGAGCTCGGCGAACAGCCCCGAGATCGGCGTGGCGCAGGCCTTGACCTTCTCGGCGGTGACGTTGGGCACCGCGGTGACATCGGCGTGGAGCGCGTCGCCAAAGCGGTCGGCGGCGATTGTGTTGACCCAGGGGATACCGAGCGTTTCGCTTACAGCAGCCCGGATCTCGCCGACATTCTTCGCCTCGCCGATACGCAGCCAGGTCTCGATCCCGCGCTGGTTGCCGCGGTTGGCGTCCTTGAGCGCGAAGGCTGACTGGGCGCCCCAGGTTATCCCGCGCGAGGGGATCACGAAGATCGGGCCCCAGCGGGTGGTGTAGAGCGTGCGGGTGACGGCGGGCGTGCCCTCGGGCATTGGCACGGTCACAGCGAGCGGCGTCATCGTCTCGGGCTTGCCGTCGACCATGTAGCGGGTCGGGTCAGCCGGATCGAGCGCGAGCTGGTAGAGCGTGAAGTGCCGCGCCTCGGTGACGGTGTGGGTCCAGGCGATGTCCTTGTTGAAGCCCAGCGTGGGCAAGGGCGTGCCGGCCAGCCCCACTCCCATCACCTCGTAGCCCTTGGGGCCCTTCACATGCATCTGCCAGAAGCGGCTCGGTCCCTTCCACGGGAAGTGCGGATTGCCGACAAGCAGCCCGCGGCCGTCTGTGGTCACATCGCCGCCAAAGGCCCAGCCATTGCTGCCGATGCCGAGCTCCTTGGGATCGGGCATGGTGATAGCCACCTTGGGCGCAGGGGCACCCGGCGGGGCAGCATTGGCGATAGCGGGGGCAAGGTTGAGCGAGCTTGCCAGCAGCATCTGCTTTTCATTGAGGCGCAGCATGTCGTCGTCGGTGATCGGGCGCACCCAGGGCTTGCCGCGGCATTCGGCGGGGATGCCATCGGTGCCCGCATCCTTGAGGAAGCGGTTATAGCCCGCGACATAGCCCGCCATCAGATCGCGCGCACGCGGGCTGAGGGCCGTCTCGGCGCCCTTGCGCAGCGCGGGCAGATCGATCACCGCGCGGAAGAACACGTCGGAGGAGAGGTTGTCGACCTCCTCGAAGCCGAGCACCGCCTTGGCCTCGGGCCCCCAGAAGCGCGAGCGCTCGCCGGCGACTGTGGCGAATTCCTCGGCGAGGAGGCACAGGTTGTCCTCGGCATAGGCATAGGCCACCCCGTAGCCCACGCCGCGCCAGTCGCGCGCTTCGATATGGGGGATGCCGTAAGTGGTGCGGGTGATCGTCGCGCTGTAGCGTAGCTTTGCCAGCGCCTCGCCCGCCGGAGCCGCCACCAGCACCGCAGCCGCCGCCGCGCAAACCGCCATCCGCTTCATCATCGCTCTCCCGCCACCGGCTGTTGCCGACCCTGCGGCGGAACCTATCGGGGGCGCGCTCAAAAGGAAAGGGCGCCCTGCCGCTTTGGCAGGGCGCCCTTCCGATGCATCAGAGCGCGATCAGAACGATGCGGTGACCGAGAACACCACGGTCGCATCCGAGATCGAATCCCCGGCCAGCGTGGCGAAGTTCGGGCGGATCAGCGCGGCGTCGGCCTCGGCGATGTCGGTGTCGACATAGGCAACCGAGAGCGTCAGGTGCTCGATCGGCACGACATCGATGCCGAGCGACCAGTCGAAATAGGTCCCGGTCGGCGCGACGCTGGTGCCGTTGGGGCCGAGGCCGGGGTTACCGTCCGAGTAGCCGAGGTGCGCCTTGAGCGTGACCGGAGCGCCATCGATCGCATAGGCGGCGTCAGCGGCGAGGTAGAGGTTGTCTTCCTTGTCGCCCGGATCGACCGCGGGGCCAACCGGGTCCCAGTTGCCGAGCGCTTCCTGCTGCGGAGCATAGGCGACGGTCGCGGTCAGGCCGACCGGGCCGACGGTGCCGCCGAGCTTGGCATAGAACTCGACGAAGTCGGTGATGTCGGCGCCGCTCGGATACATGAACCAGGTGCCGCCCAGATCGAGCGTGCCTTCACCGACCGGGATCTTGTAACCGGCATAGATGTCGAGCTCCATGCTCGAGCCGCCGAAGGTGCCCCAGCCGGCGAGGTTCGAACCCCAGGTGCCGATATAGGCGCCGCTTTCGTGGTTGATAGTGAAGCCGCCCTGGATCGCCATGCCTTCATCGGACTGCGAGACGCCGCGGAAGCGGTAGTCCGAGGCAAGCGTCGCCGAACCGGTGATGGTGATGGCGGGGGTGTCTTCCTCTTCCTGGCCCATGGCGGACGCGCGGTCGATCGGGGCGATCGCCGGGGTCAGGGCTGCGGCTGCGGCGGAATCGGTGACAGTGATTTCGGTTTCGGTTTCAGCGGCCGGGCTGGGGCCCATGGCTTCTGCCTCGCCAGCGAAGGCGGGGGTGGCAAAGCATGCGGCGAGTGCGACAGCCGAGGCGGCCGATGCGAAACGAATGGACATAAGGAACGCTCCATAGAGAGGTTTGGATCGTTCCACCTGCGGGGCGTGCAGGACGTTTTTATCCGAAGAATCGGGTTCCCGTCACGTCGCCGTCATATTCCTCCATGCTGCATCTGCGCACAAAGGTTATATACCAAGCCCGTTTCGTATTAGGTTGTTGCGTGACTTATCTGCAACAGTTTGCGGGCATGTCCTAGCGGTGCTGCGCAGGGGCGGTCGATACGTCATGCAGCCACCGCCCCGGCGGCCGATCAGGCGGGCTCGCGCAGGCTCTCCATGTCGATCACGAAGCGGTACTTGATGTCGCTCGCCTCCATCCGGTCATAGGCGGTTTCGATGTCCTGCATGGCGATCACCTCGATGTCCGGGAGGATGCCCTTCTCGGCACAGAAATCGAGCATCTCCTGCGTTTCGGCGAGGCCCCCGATGCCGCTGCCGGTCAACACCTTGCGCCCCAGCAGCACCCCGGTGTGAATTTCGGGCATCGGTCCGATCAGCCCGACCAGCACCTGCACCCCGTCGATCCGGAGCAGGTGGAGATAGGGCACGACATCGTGGCGCACGGGGATGGTGTTGAGGACCATGTCGAAATAGCCGCGCTTGGCCTTCATCGCGGCCTTGTCCTCGGTGTTGAGGAAGGCGTGGGCGCCGAGCTTTTCGGCATCGGCGCGCTTGCTCTCGGAGCGCGAGAGGACAGTGACCTCGGCCCCCATCGCCGCGGCGAGCTTCACGCCCATGTGGCCGAGTCCGCCAAGCCCCGCGACCGCGACCTTGCTGCCCGGGCCGACCTTCCACGTCCGCAGCGGCGAATAGGTGGTGATCCCGGCGCACAGCAGCGGCGCGGCTTCGGCCATCGGCATGCCGTCGGGCACCTTGAGCACGAATTCCTCGCGGCACACGATCCGCTCGGAATAGCCGCCGAAGGTCAGGCTGCCGTCGCGCCGGTCCTTGCCGTTATAGGTGCCGGTGTTGCCGCCATCGAGGCAATATTGCTCGAGATCCGCTGCGCAATGCGCGCATTCGAGGCAGGAATCGACCATGCAGCCGATCGCCACCCGGTCGCCGACCTTGTGGCGCGTGACGCTCTGGCCGATCGCCGTGACGGTGCCGACGATCTCGTGACCCGGAACGATCGGATAGGTGGTGAAGCCCCAGTCGTTGCGCGCCGAGTGGAGGTCCGAATGGCAGATGCCGCAGTGGCTGATCTCGATCAGCACATCGTCGTGGCGCAGGCCCCGGCGGGTGATTTCCATTGGGCCAACGCCGCTGTCGGGGGCGGTCGCGCCATAGGCTTTGCTGGGGTATTCGTTGGTCTGGGTAGCCATGGTCGTGTTCCTTACTTCGGCGGCATGCGGATGGCCCCGTCCAGACGGAACTGGTGACCGTTAATGTAGCTATTGCGGGCGATCTCTAACACGAGTGAGGCAAACTCCTCGGGCTCGCCGAGCCGCTTGGGGAAGGGGACGCTGGCATTGAGCTGCGCCCACATCGGCGGGTTCCTGTCCTTCATGCCGAGCATCAGCGGGGTCGCGAAGATCCCCGGCATGACCGAATTGACCCGGATCCCCATGTCCATCAGGTCGCGCGCCATGGGGAGGACAAGGCCGTTCACCCCCGCCTTGCAGCTGCCATAGATCACCTGACCGATCTGACCGTCCTGCGCCGCGACGCTGGCGGTGAGGATGATGCACCCGCGCTCGCCATCCGCGTTCACCGGGCCGGCATTGGCCATGCCGAGCGCCGAGATGCTGGCGACGCGGTAACTGGCGACCAGAATGCCCTCGGCCCCGAACGCGTAATCCTCAGTCGAGAGGCGCTTGTACTGGCCGCTCTCCTTGTCCCAACCCAAGGTCTTGCCGCGCCGCGAGGCCATCGCGCAGTGGAGCGTCACGCGCTCCTGCCCGTGGGCGGCGCGCGCCTCGGCAAAGCCGGCCTCGACGCTGGCTTCGTCCATGATGTCGACATGCTGGAAGGTCCCGCCGATCGCCGCCGCGTGCGCTTCGCCTGCCTCGTCGTTGATGTCGAAAATCGCGACCTTGCAGCCGGCGTCCGCGAAGGCCTGCGCGCTCGCCTTGCCCAGCCCACTTGCCCCGCCGGTGACCACCACGGCCATCCCGCTTTCGAGTTTCATGGCTTGCTTCTCTCCTCGGTTTTGTTTGCCCGATGGCTAGGCGCTTGCGAGCCGCTGCGCTAGCTCTCCAAATGCATCAGGCGCCGCCGCGCGGTCGCCTTACTGTCACTCAGCCGCCCTAAGCGCGGGCGCAGGAATTTCGAGGGGCCATCATGATCAGACCGTTCCACGGTTTCGCTTTGCTCACACTGGGGATCGCCGCTGCTTGCGCGAGCGTGCCCGCAATCACCGGCGATCCGGCGGTGAATGTCACCGCGCGCGCCGAAACCCCGCCGGTCGGCACGCCGCGCGAGGATGCGGCGGACGATCCGGCGATCTGGCTGAACACGGCGAACCCGGCGGCGAGCCTTGTGGTCGGCACCGACAAAAAGGGCGGGCTCTACGTCTACGACCTGAAGGGCGCGCAGAAGCACTTCATCCCCGCGCCCGGCCTTAACAATGTCGACCTGATCGACCTTTCCGGCGGCCGCGTGCTGGTGGCGGCGAGCGACCGCAGCGATCTCACCAAGGTGCAGCTGTTTCTCGCGCTGCTCGACACGGCCACCGGCACGCTGAAGCCCGCCGGCAAGATCGTGGTCGGCCCGGGCGAGGGCTACGGCATCTGCATGATCAAGCCCGCAGGCGCAGGCGGGATCATCGCCTTCTCCGCGCCCAAGGGCGGGACGATCTACAAGACCCTCATCACCGAGGCGAACGGGGCTTTCAGCGGCACCACCACCACCCTCGCGCAGATCCCGACCCAGACCGAAGGCTGCATCGCCGATCCGCGCACCGGCACGCTGTTCATCGGCGAGGAAGACGCCGGGATCTGGGCGATCGA
>JAIYEK010000288.1 GCA_027487015.1 Erythrobacteraceae bacterium
GCGCGGATCATCCCCTTGGGCGTGCCGTAGCGGTGGCCGAAGACCTCGGCCCATTCGTAGAAATCGTCCTCGTCGATCATCGCCTGAAAGCGTTCGGGCGTGACGAAGTGGTAATGCACCCCGTCGACCTCGTTCGGGCGCGGGGGGCGGGTGGTGGCCGAGACCGACAGCTTTATCTCGCTGTCCTTCTCCAGCAGCATCCGCGACAGCGTGGTCTTGCCCGCGCCCGAGGGCGAGGAAAGGATGAACATCAGCCCGCGGCGGTGGAGCTGGTCGGTCGTCGGAGAGGTGTCGCCCATATCGCCCGTTGCACCAACAGGGGATGCGAAATCAAGCGTGGATCAGGATTCGCCGGGGGTCGGCGGCGTCTTGGCGCGGCGCTTGGCCTCGAGCCGGCGCCCGCGATCGTAGAACACCTTGGCCGCGAGCCCGCCCGCGACCACCGCAAGGCCCAGCGGAGAGCGGCGCGCGACGCGGCTTGCGCCCCACAGCGCAAGGCTGGCCGCCATGCCGCGCTTGTCGACCAGCTTATCGGCCTTGGCCTTCCCGTGGCTTTTGACGATCAGG
The DNA here is from genome assembly GCA_027487015.1 of Erythrobacteraceae bacterium. GTDB lineage: Bacteria > Pseudomonadota > Alphaproteobacteria > Sphingomonadales > Sphingomonadaceae > Erythrobacter. The sequence goes on from JAIYEK010000288.1 coordinate 568, forward strand.
CCCTTCTCCAGCCGGTCACGCAGGAGCCCGCCTGCCGCGCGCAGCACGATATCGGCGATCACGAGATTGGTACCGGCATGCGGGCTGGGGAGCGGCAGGCCTGCCGGGCCTTTGGGCGCTGATTTCCCGGGCGCTGCGGCAGGCGCATCAGCCTTGCCGCGCTTGCCCTTCGCTGTCCGCCTGGCCCGTGCCATGCGCAGGCCTACTTCTTGCGGCCGAAATCGATCGAGACGACGTTCGAGCCGTCCGGATCGGTATCCGGCCCGTCATTTTCCGCATCCTCGTGCGCTTCAGGCTCAAGCTCGTCGACCGCGGCCTGGAACTGCAGGCCGAAATCGACCGCCGGATCGACGAAGGCGGTGATCGCGGCAAAGGGGATCGTGAGCTTGGCAGGCACCTGATTGAAGGTGAGGCTGACCGAAAAGCTGTGCGGCAGCACTTCCAGATCCCAGAACTTGTTCTGGAGGACGATCGTCATCTCGTCGGGGAAACGTTCGCGCAGGTGCTGCGGGATCGAGACGCCCGGGGCGGCGGTCTTGAAGGTAATGTAGAAATGGTGCGCGCCCGGCAGGCTGCCGCCGCCGCTGACGATCGAGCCCAGCACCCGGCCGACCACCGCGCGCAGGGCTTCCTGTACGATCTCGTCGTAGGGGATGAGGCTGTCGGGCGTGTCGCTGTTCATGGCTGGACGGATTCGTGACGGTATGCGCGAAGTTGGTCAAGGGGCTTTGGCGCGGGGTAGCCGATTGACTGCGCGCACAGGCACTTCGCCCGCGCGCTTGTCTTGGCGGTGAAGCCGATTATAGCGCCCCCATGGCCAGCACTCCTCCCCGCACCGGCACGGTGGACCGCAACACCACCGAGACAAGAATCGCGATCGCCGTCGATCTTGACGGGACCGGCGCCTATGACGTGTCGACCGGCATCGGCTTTCTCGATCACATGGTCGAACAGTTCAGCCGTCATTCGCTGATCGACGTGACGATGAAGGTCGAGGGCGACCTCCATGTCGACCAGCACCACACCACCGAGGATTCGGCGATCGCGCTGGGGCAGGCGATTGCTCAGGCGCTGGGCGACAAGGCCGGGATCGGACGTTACGGCGCGGCGTACTCGCCGATGGACGAGACTTTGAGCCGGGTGGCTTTGGATATCTCCGGGCGGCCCTATCTCGTGTGGAAGGCCAAGTTCACTCAGGAACGCCTCGGCGAATGGGACACCGAGCTGATCGAGCACTGGTTCCACTCGGTCGCCCAAGCGGCCGGGATCACGCTCCACATGGAGCTGCTCTACGGCACCAACAACCACCACATCTGCGAGAGCCTCTACAAGGGTTTCGCCCGCGCGATGCGGCAGGCGGTCGAACGCGACCCGAGGAAGGGCGGAGCGATCCCGAGCACCAAGGGGCAGCTCGGTGGCTGAAGTTGTCGCGCTCGTTGATTACGGCGCGGGCAATCTGCATTCGGTTCACAATGCGCTGAAGGCGGCAGGCGCGAGCGTCACCGTCACCGCCGACCCATACGTGGTGCGCGCGGCTGACCGGATCGTGCTCCCCGGCGTCGGCGCCTTCCGCGCCTGTGCCGAGGGCCTGCGCGCGCTCCCCGGCATGATCGAGGCGATGACCGAGCGGGTCCATGTCGGCGGCGCGCCGTTCCTCGGCATCTGCGTGGGGATGCAGCTGCTCGCGGAGCGGGGCCTCGAATTCGGCGCGCATCCCGGCCTCGGCTGGGTGCCGGGCGAGGTGCGGCTGATCGAGCCCACCGACCCTGCGATCAAGGTCCCCCACATGGGCTGGAACGACGTCGCCATGCTGCCCCACGCGAAAGACCATCCGGTGATCGAGGAGGGGGAGGCCTATTTCCTCCACTCCTACCACTTTGCGGTTTCGGACCCGCACCATGTCGCCGCGATGACCGACCACGGCGAGGGGCTGGTGGCAGCGGTCGCCCGCGACAACATCCTCGGCGTGCAGTTTCACCCGGAGAAGAGCCAGAGCTACGGGCTGGCGACCCTCCGGCGCTTTCTGGAGTGGTTCCCTTGATCATCTTCCCCGCCATCGATCTGAAGGGAGGCCAGGTCGTCCGTCTCGCGGAAGGCGATATGGACCGCGCCACGATCTACGGCGATGACCCCGCCGCGCAGGCGCTGCTCTTCGCCGAGGCCGGGGCGGAGCACCTCCATGTCGTCGACCTCGACGGCAGCTTTGCGGGCGAAAGCCGCAACCGCGAGGCCGTGGAGGCGATCATCAAGGCCTTCCCGGGCTATGTCCAGCTAGGCGGCGGCATCCGTGATGCTGCTGCGGTAGAAGGCTGGTTCAACCTCGGTATTGCGCGGGTAGTGATGGGGTCTGCGGCGCTCAAGAACCCCGAATTCGTGCGCGAGATGGCGGCTGAATGGGAAGGCGGCATCGTCGTCGCGGTCGATGCGAAGGACGGCATGGTCGCGACCGAGGGCTGGGCGGAAGTCTCCGACGTCCCCGTCACCGACCTCGCCCGCCGCTTCGAGGATGCCGGTGTCGCCTCGCTGCTGTTCACCGATATCGGCAGAGATGGCCTGCTGAAGGGCGTGAACATCGAAGCGACCGTCGACCTCGCCCGCCGGGTGGACATCCCGGTGATCGCCAGCGGGGGCGTGAAGGGCCTCGACGACATCCACATCCTGTCGCTCCACGCGCATGAGGGAATCGAGGGGGTGATCACGGGGCGGGCGCTCTATGAGGGGCGGCTCGATCTGGCAGCGGCGATCGCAATGGGGGCGCGGGTGTGATCGAGTTGCGAGAAATCGTCCTCGTCAGCGGCGTGTTCAGCGTGGGCGCCGTTCTGGCGATCCGCAAGCTGCTCGCAGACGGCGCGGTCTATCAGCATCGGCCTTATTATGCTCGCTATGATCGTTACGAGCACCCGATCAGGTTCGGCAGCTGGATCGCCATCAACGCTTCAATCATCGTGACCTTCTTCGTCTCAATGGCTTTCTGGCTTTTCACATGACCGTCCGCATCCGTGTCATCCCCTGCCTCGACGTCGCCGAGGGCCGCGTGGTCAAGGGCGTCAATTTCGTCGACCTCAAAGACGCAGGCGATCCGGTCGAGCAGGCGCGCGCCTATGATGCGGCCGGCGCGGACGAGCTGTGCTTTCTCGACATCTCCGCCAGCCACGAAGGGCGCGGGACGTTGCTCGACATGGTGCGCCGCACGGCGGAGGTGTGCTTCATGCCGCTCACCGTCGGCGGCGGGGTGCGCTCGGCCGAGGACGCGCGCGCGCTGCTGCTGGCGGGGGCGGACAAGGTTGCGGTGAACAGCGCCGCCGTCGCCCGGCCCGAGCTGGTGGGCGAGATCGCGGCGAAGTTCGGCAGCCAATGCGTCGTCGCCAGCGTCGACGCGCGCCGCACACCGCGCGGGAACTGGGAAATTTTCACGCATGGCGGGCGAAAGCCGACCGGGATCGACGCGCTCGAATATGCGCTGAAGGTCGCAGGGCTGGGCGCGGGCGAATTGCTCGTCACCTCGATGGACGGGGACGGCACGCAGCGCGGCTACGACCTCGACCTCACTCGCGAAATCGCCGACGCCGTCAGCGTGCCGGTGATTGCGAGCGGCGGGGTGGGGAGCCTCGAGCACCTCGTCGACGGGGTGACCAAGGGCCACGCCAGCGCAGTGCTCGCGGCGAGCATCTTCCACTTCGGCCACCACACCATCGCCGAGGCCCATGCGGCGCTCCGCGCGGCAGGCTTGCCCGCGCGCGGGGTTTGACCGAAAGAGGCTGCATGGACACCCTCGCTCGCCTCGAAGCCACCATCGCCCAGCGCCTCACCGCCTCGCCGGAGGAAAGCTATGTCGCCAAGCTCCACGCAAAGGGGCTCAACAAGATCGCCCAGAAGCTCGGCGAGGAGGCGACTGAAGCGGTGATCGCCGCGCTCGCTGGCGATGAAGCGGAACTGGTGGGCGAGGCTGCGGACGTGATCTTTCACCTCATGGTGCTGCTCGCCGAAAAGGGCGTGCCGCTCGAGAAGGTGCTCGCCGAACTCGACCGCCGCGAGGGGCTATCTGGCCTCGCGGAGAAAGCCGCACGGAGCGAATAATGCCGATCGACCCGACCCTGCCCTACGACGACAACAACATCTTCGCCCGGATCCTGCGCGGCGAAATCCCCTCGAAGAAGGTCTATGAGGACGACTGGGCCTTCGCCTTCGAGGACATCAACCCCCAGGCCGAAGTGCACACGCTGGTGGTCCCCAAGGGCCGCTATGTCAGCTGGGACGATTTCTCCGCCAAGGCGACCGACGCCGAGATCGGCGGGTTTGTCCGCGCCGTCGGCGAAGTGGCGCGGATGAAGGGGCTGGTCGAGCCCGGCTACCGCCTCCTTGCCAATATCGGGCAGAATGGCGGGCAGGAAGTGCCGCACCTCCATGTGCACATCTTCGGCGGCGAATTCCTCGGCCCGATGATCGCGCGGCGGTGAGCGTTCATCGCGGCTTCACACGGGGCAGGCATGTGAGGGCGCGATGACCTCTCCCACTCCCCCCGGCGGCGTTTTCGATGGCGCGCGGCA
>JAIYEK010000335.1 GCA_027487015.1 Erythrobacteraceae bacterium
ATCGACCCCGCGGAACTTCGCCACTTTCTCGATCAGTTCGGCGTTGAACACGACGCGCGTTCCTCCCTGATTGACCTGAACATGCCGTGGCAGGGCAAAGAGTCAAACCCGTGACAGGGCGGGTTTCCACAGAGTTGGCCACAGGGACAACCTGTGGAGAGGCTGTGGATAGCGTACAAAAATGTCCTGTGGCATGGACCTTTGCGATGGATCGGCCCACCCCGCCCGTGACCCGCTTCGCGCCCAGCCCCAACGGGCGGCTGCATCTCGGGCATGGGCTGTCGGCAATCGTCGCGCATGATCTGGCGAAAGTTAGCGGCGGGCGGTTCCTGCTCAGGATCGAGGATATCGACGGGCCGAGATCGCGCCCGGAGCTGGCGGACGAGTTCCGCCGCGATCTGGAGTGGCTGGGGCTGGAATGGGAGGAGGTCCCCGCGCAATCCACCCGCCTTGCCAGCTATGCGGCGGCTGCCGAGGCACTGAAGGCGCAGGGCTTGCTCTACCCCTGCACCTGCACCCGCAAGGAAATCGAAGAGGCGAGTGCAGTCGAGGGCAGCGATGGCCTGATCTACCCGGGCACCTGCAAGCACCGCGCCCCCAATTCCGACCGCCCCGCCACGTGGCGGCTCAATTCGGAAAAGGCACTGGCGGCAATCGGCCCGCTGGTGTGGGAGGACGCAATCGCCGGGCCGCAGCCGGTCGACCTTGCGGCCCTCGGCGATGTCGTGCTGGTGCGGAAGGACCTGCCCGCCAGCTACCACCTCGCCGTCACGCTCGACGATGCGGCGGACGGAGTGACGCTGGTCACCCGCGGCGCGGATTTGTTCGCCGCGAGCCATGTGCACCGCACCCTGCAAGCCCTTCTCGGGCTACCAGCGCCGCGGTGGCACCACCACCCGCTGCTGCTCGGCCCCGATGGCGAAAAGCTCGCCAAACGCCGCGGCTCGCCGGCGCTGGCTGAACGGCGGGAGGGGGGCGAAGATGGACGAATGCTCGCCGCACAACTGAGGGTGCAACTTTTGTCACTTGGAACCTGAGGCCCAAGCGTCCATTTAGCTCCCATGACCTATGTCCTCATCCCCGCGCTCCTCATCCTCATGGGCCTCACCGCCTTTTCGCTGGTGAAGGGCATCATCGCCTTCCTCCGGACGACCAAGATCGACCTCGAGACCGGCGAGGGCATCACCGCGACCGACATGCAGCTCGCCCAGAACAAGGCGATGTTCGCGCGCATCAAGTATCAGGGCCTCGCCATTGCGGTGGTCGCGATCCTGCTGGCGGCGTCGCGCTAAGCCCTCCACCCGATGGTCAAGCTCAACCGGATCTACACCCGCACCGGGGATGACGGGACGACGGGCCTCGTCGATGGCTCGCGCTGCCCCAAGAACTCCGCGCGCATCGCCGCAATGGGCCTGGTGGACGAGGCGAACAGCGCCATCGGCCTCGCCGTCGCCGCTGTCGAAAGCGCGGCCGAGCGCAATTTGCTCATCCGCGTTCAGAACGACATGTTCGATCTCGGCGCCGATCTTGCCACGCCGAGCGCCGACGGCGAGTTCGCGCCCTCGGACATGGTGCTGCGCATTGTGCCTTCGCAGCCCGAGTGGATCGAAACGCAGATCGATACGCTCAACGAAAGCCTCGAACCCCTCACCAGCTTCGTCCTGCCCGGCGGGAGCGAGGCCTCGGCACGCACCCATGTCGCCCGCGCCACCACCCGCGCCGCAGAACGCGCGATGGTCGCGCTCGCTGCCGAGGATGCGGTCAACCCCGCCGCGCTCGCCTATATCAACCGCCTCTCCGACCTGTTGTTCGTCCTCGCTCGGGTGCTCAACAACAACGGGCGCAGAGACGTGAAGTGGGTCCCCGGCGCTAATCGCTAGTCAGGCCCTGCGTTCCCCGCTAGGGCGGCGGCCTTGCTGCACTTGCGAAGGAATCGACACATGCGCAACATCGCCGTAATTGGCGCCGGTCAGATGGGAACCGGCATCGCCCAGACCTGCGCCGCCAACGGCATGAGCGTCATGCTGAGCGATGTCGACCTCGCCCGCGCCGAAGCCGGCAAGGCCAATGTCGAAGCGGCGCTGGTCAAGCTGATGGGCCGCGGCAAGATCGAGGCTGCCGAGGCCGAAGCGCTGCTTGCGCGGATCACCCCGGTCGCCGACTACGCCCCCTTCGCCGAGGCCGATCTCATCATCGAAGCCGCGACCGAGCGCGAGGAGATCAAGAACGCGATCTTCGAAAAGGCGGGCCAGGTGCTCAGCCCCGGCGCGATCATGGCATCGAACACCTCTTCGATCCCGATCACCCGCATGGCCAATCACTCGCCCGATCCGGCGCGCTTCATCGGCCTGCACTTCTTCAACCCCGTCCCGGTTATGGGCCTCATCGAAGTCATCCCCGGCCTCGCCACCGCCAAGGATACCACTGACGCCGTCACCGCCTTTGCGCGCGGCCTCGGCAAGGAAGTGGTGCTGAGCCAGGACGAGCCCGGTTTCGTCGTCAACCGCATCCTGCTCCCCATGATCAACGAGGCGGTGTTCGTGCTCGGCCAGTCGACTGCGGGTATCGAGGATATCGACAAGGGCTGCCGTCTCGGGCTCAACCACCCGATGGGGCCGCTGCAACTGGCGGATTTCGTCGGCCTCGACACCTGCCTCGACATCATCAAGGTGCTCTACAAGACCACCCGCGACAGCAAGTATCGGCCTGCCCCGCTGCTGGTGAAATATGTCGAGGCCGGCTGGCTCGGCCGCAAGACCGGGCGCGGGTTCTACGACTACACGGGCGAGGCGCCTGTCCCCACCCGCTGATCCGACGCAAGCCGCGCGCGGCCTGTCGCACAGCGAGGCAACAATCGGTGCTCCTGCCGGGTTAGGCCCGGCGAAGGAGAACCCCCATGCCCAAGCGCGACGACACGAAGGTCCCCGGCCACCCCGCAGGCCCGCCCCCCGAGGCGCATAATGACGAGCAGGATCCGACCGGCACACAGGCGCAGGACGTGGCCGAGGATGCGCGCCGCGAGGACAGCCGCGCCTCAAGCCCGCTCGAAAGCACCAAGCCAGACGCGGACGATTACGACCCCGCCCCCGACAGCACCGGCGATCTGATCGACGAGATGCGCCGCATGGAAGGCGAAGGCCGGATCGACATGTCGGCCTTCGCGGGCGAGCCCAATCACGATGACGAGCCCGGCACCTATGGCGGCGAGACCACCGACGATGATGACAGCGAATGGCTCACCGCCGACGCCGAAGCGCTGAGCGAAGAGGACGCGGAACGGCTGTACGAATCGGAAGAAGATGACGCGGCGGACGAGGAGGAATGATGCCTTCCCGTCCCGCTGCGGAAGGCTGCGAGCCTATTGCGGGGCTTCATCCTCCGGGATGAGCACATCGCTGCTTGCCGGACCCGCGATGACCGCGGTCGGAGCCAAAGGCGCGGTCATCGGATTGCTGACTTCACCGGGACCGGATCCAGGGCCGGCGGGAGCGGGGGTCGCTGCGGTCTGAGGGTCGAAGTCCCCGAAAACCGAAGGCGGCGCGGGTTTTTCGCCCGGCTCTGCCGCCCCGGCCTGCCGGCCGCCCGCAAGCAAGCCGCGCTGGCTTTCGGACAGGCTCACCGCGCGCGTGACCAGCCCGCCATTGCCTTGCGGACCGACCATCACCGCCGCGGCCAGCACGATCAAAACCACGAATGCGAGCGCCATGCGGCTGTTCTGGAAGAGAAGCCTCATCATGCCGCGCGCATAGCAGGAGCGTGGTTAAGCCTTGGTTGAAATCAGGCTTTGTCGCGCGGCAAACCCCGCTTCCATTCGTAAAGCAGGTCAAGCGCCTCGCGCGGGGTGAGCGCGTCGAGATCGGCGGCGCGCAGCGCTTCGGCGAGCTGCTGTTCGGGGCTGGCGGGCTCAGGCTCGGCAGAGCGCAGGTTGGCAAAAAGCGGCAGATCGCCCAGCCCCGCCGCGATCCCGCCGGTCGCCTCGCGGGTGGCTTCGAGCTTGGCGAGCACCGCCTTGGCGCGGGCCACCACCGGCGCGGGCACTCCCGCCAGACGCGCCACGGCAAGGCCGTAGGACCGGTCGGCCGGCCCATCGGCCAGTTCGTGCAGCAGCACCAGATCGCCCTGCCATTCGCGCGCGCGGACGTGGTGCAGACTGAGCGCCTCGCAGGTCTCCGCCAGACGCGCAAGTTCATGATAATGCGTGGCAAACAGGCAGCGGCACGCGATCTGAGAATGCACCGCCTCGGCCACCGCCCAGGCGAGCGCCAAGCCGTCATAGGTCGAGGTGCCGCGCCCGACCTCGTCAAGGATCACGAAGCTGCGAGGGGTGGCCTGCGCAAGGATCGCGGCAGTTTCGACCATCTCGACCATGAAAGTTGATCGCCCGCGCGCAAGATTGTCGGCCGCGCCCACCCGGCTGAACAACCGGTCGACGAGGCCGATACGAGCCGCCGACGCCGGCACAAATACCCCCGCTTGCGCAAGCAACACGATGAGGGCGTTCTGGCGCAGGAAGGTCGACTTGCCGCCCATGTTCGGCCCGCCGATCAGCCACAGCCGGTTGTCGCTGGCGAGGTGGCAATCATTGGCGACGAAGCGTTCGCCGGACTTCGCGAGAGCCGCTTCAACCACCGGGTGTCGGCCGGCCGTGATCGCAAGCCCTGCGTCCTCGGCGATGTCGGGGCGGCACCAGTCGCCCTCGGCCGCGCGCTCGGCATTGCCTGCGCCGACATCGAGCCGGGCGAGCGCGGCGGCGGTAGCGGCGATGGCTTCGCGGGCGGCGACGACTTCGCCGACTAGTTCCTCGAAATGCGCCTCCTCGGCGGCGAGCGCATGGCCCCCGGCCTCGGCGATGCGGGCGGCTTCCTCGTGCAGCTTCAGCGAGTTGAACCGCACCGCGCCCGCCATCGTTTGGCGGTGGGTGAAGCCGCTGTCCGGGGCCATCAGCGGATCGGCGTGGCGCGCGCCGACCTCGATGAAATAGCCCAGCACGCCGTTGTGGCGGATTTTCAGCGAGGCGATGCCGGTTTCCTCGCGGTAACGCGCCTCCATCGCGGCAATCGCGCGGCGGGCATCGCCCGAGATGGCACGCAGCTCGTCGAGCGCGGCGTCATACCCGTCGGCAATGAACCCGCCGCTGGAGCGCTCGGTCGGCGGCGAGGGGACCACCGCGCGGCTCAAGAGATCGGTCAGCGCGCCGTGCCCGGTCAGCCGGGCGGTGATCTCGGCGAGCAGCGCCGGCTGGTCCGGCGCGCCCGCGAGCCAGTGGTGAAGGCGCGCGGCCTCCGACAGCCCGTCGCGCAGTTGGCCGAGATCGCGCGGGCTCCCCCGCCCTGCCACCACCCGGCCCAGCGCGCGGCCGAGATCGGGGATGGCGCGGAGAATGTCGCGCAGGCTGGCCCGCTCGATCGGGCGGTCGCGCCAGAACTGCACAAGTGCGAGCCGCGCCTCGATCTGCGCGACATCGAGCAGCGGCGCGGACAGATCCTCGGCCAGCAACCGCGAGCCTGCGCCAGTGACGCAGCGATCAACCGCACCGATCAGACTGCCGGCGCGCCCCCCTTGGGCGGACTCCAGAATCTCGAGGCTCCCGCGCGTCGCCGCGTCCATCGCCATCGTGCTGGCGCTCTCGCGCACCACGGGCGGCAGCAGCAGCGGCAGGCTCCCGCGCCCGACATGGTCGAGATAGGCGACCAGCCCCCCCGCCGCGCTGAGCATCGCACGGGTGAAATCGCCAAAGGCATCGAGCGTCGTCACCCCGTGGACCGCTTTCAGCCGTTCCGCGCCGGCATCGCTGGCGAAGGTGGTGCGCGGGCGGTAGATCGCCTCTTCCGGACCGTGCTCCCAGTCCTCGGGCACCACGACCTCGCTGGGCGAGAGCCGCGCCAGCACCGCGCCCAACTGGTCGCCCGCGCATTCCTCCAGCACCATCGCGCCGGTCGAGACATCGACCGCAGCGATCCCGATGCTCCCGCGCAGTTCGGCGAGCGCGGCGAGCACATTGGCGCGGCGCGGCTCGAGAAGAGCCTCCTCGGTCAGCGTGCCGGCCGTCACCAGCCGCACGATCGCGCGGCCCACCAGCACCTTGGAGGACGGCAGCCCCTCGCGCTTGGCCCGCGCCTTGGCCTCATCGGGCCTCTCGACCTGCTCGGCAATTGCCACGCGGCAGCCGGCCTTGATGAGGCGCGCAAGGTAGCTCTCCGCCGAATGGACCGGCACCCCGCACATCGGGATCGGCGCGCCGCCATGCTCGCCCCGGGTGGTCAGCGCGATGTCGAGGATCGCCGCTGCGGTCTTCGCATCCTCGAAGAACAGCTCGAAGAAATCGCCCATCCGGTAGAACAGCAGCGCATCGCCCGCCTCTTCCCGAAGGCGCAGATATTGCGCCATCATCGGGGTGGGTTTCGGATCGTCGAGGGCGGCCATCGATCCCGCCTACGCCGATTGCCTGCGATTCGGGAATGTCGACAATTGCAGCTTTCCCCGAAC
>JAIYEK010000209.1 GCA_027487015.1 Erythrobacteraceae bacterium
ATCAGCCGCTCGCGGACATAGCGCGCGAGCTGCTCGGCGAATTGTTCGAAGGTGTCCTCGTCCATCCCTGCATTGACCGGGGCGGCGAGGTTGGCGGGAGCATTCATCGTAGGGGCATCCTTCGGCAAAAAAGGGAGCGCGCGGCGGCCCGCCTAGGGGCGCGCTGGCGCGGCGTCGCCTGTCATTTCGGCGGGCACGGGGGTCTGGGGCGCCGCGTCGGTGGGGAGCGCCTCAGGCGGCAGGCGGCGCTCGTCGAGCATGCTCGCTGCCTCGTCCAGAGCCTTGGCCTCGCCCGGGCTGACTGCACCGGGCGCGCGCGCCTCCTCGCTCCCGCAGGCGGCAAGAGCGAGGGCCAATGCGAGGGCAAGCAGGAGGTTGCGGGGCATCGCGGCGGCTTACTCGGGCGCGTCTTCGCCTTCGCCGGCGGCTTCGAGCGCCTTGCCGGCGACCGCGGCAGCGGCATCGCCCGCGGCGGTGGCGCCGGCTTCGGGCACCACGGGCTCGGGCGCGTCGGTGGCGGTGGCCGAAGGATCGGCGACCGGCTCGTCCCTGACCGGTTCGAGCGCGCTATCGGCGGGCATCTCGACCGTATCGGCGCTCGCTTCGGTCGAGGCGTCGTCGGCGCTGCCGCAGGCGGCGAGCGTCAGGCTGACGGCGGTGAGGGTAGCAAGGGATGCGATCTTGCGCATGGGTCGGGTCTCTCCTCTCGAATGTGCGGGCCGCGTGGGGATTATAGCCCCGGCCCGGTTCGCGGGAGGGTTGAGCCACGCCCGGCCCCTCCCGCCAAGCAGCAAATGGTGCCTTAACCATTGGCTGGTAGAATCGGCTGCGTCATGACCCGCAAGCCCTCCTTCGCGCTCAACGCGCTCGCCGCCGCAACGCTGGTGCCCGCCGCCGTGCTGGTCGCCCAGCCGGTGCCCGAAGCCTTCACCGTGGTGGAGACCGGGCAGAGCTTCGGCACGCTCCAGGAAGCGGTCAATGCCATCGGACAAGGCCGCGGCACGATCCGCATCCAGCCCGGCACCTACCGCCAATGCGCGGTGCAGGAGGCGGGCGTGATCGTTTACGAGGCGCCCCAGCCCGGCTCCGTCACCTTCACCGCCCGCTCGTGCGAGGGCAAGGCCGCCTTCGTACTGCGCGGCGTGGGCGCCGAAATCCGCGGCATCACCTTCTCGAACATGCGCGTGCCCGATGGCAACGGCGCAGGCATCCGGCTCGAGAAGGGCGCGCTCAACGTCGCCTATGGGCGGTTCGAGAACAGCCAGCAGGGCATCCTCACCGCCGACGACCCGCAGGGCCGCATCTACATCACCCGCTCGACCTTCAGCGGGCTTGGCACCTGCGAGAATTCCGCGGGCTGCGCGCACTCGATCTATATCGGCAATTACAGCTCGCTCACCGTGCGCGAGAGCCGGTTCGAGCGCGGCATGGGCGGGCACTACGTCAAGGCGCGCAGCGCCGAGGTGGTGATCGAGAACAACAGCTTCGACGACGCCAACGGCAAGGCGACCAACTACATGATCGACCTGCCCGCCGGCAGCATCGGCCGAATCGCCGACAACTGGTTCGTGCAAGGGCGCGACAAGGAAAACTACTCGGCCTTCATCGCACTGGGCGCCGAAGAACTCCTCCACCCCTCCGACGGCCTGAAGGTCGAGAACAACGAAGCGCGCTTCGTCCCTGGCCTGACGCGCAACAGCGTCTTCCTCGCCGACTGGACCGCCAGCCGCGTGGTGATGCAGGGCAACAAGATCGCAGGCGGTATCAAGCAGTACGAGCAGCGCTGAGGGTTGCGCTTTCGCCGCGCTGGCATATGCTGGCGGGATGAGGAAAGCGTGGACGATCAGACTGTTGGCGCTCGCCATGCTGTGGCTGACGGCGCTTGGTGGCGGTGCGGCCCGCGGCGACAGCTGGGCGATGCCTGAGGTCGAGACGACCCTTTCGGCGAACGGTCAGTTCCGTTTCACCGTGACGCCAGCGCCGATCACGAACCAGCTTGAGTATTTCCGTGAGGAGATCGCCGCCGAAAAGACGGGCGTGGCGGCGCAGCGCCCTGCTCCGCTCGGCCTGCTGGAGCGGCGCGGCACGAAGGGCGCGTGGGAGCCGGTGTGGGCTGGGCCGCTCGCCAATCCGGTTGCGCCTGTGATGGTCCTGGTCGCCGATGATGGGCGGCATGTGGTCACCTTCGACAACTGGCACAGCGTTGGTCACGGCAAGCATGTGATCGTCATCTACGGGCCGGACGGGGCGCTAGTGCGCTCGCTGGCGCTGACCGATCTGGTGCCGCAGGATTACATGGATGCCCTCCCGCACTCGGTCAGTTCGATCCACTGGAGCAAGGACGAGGGCTTTTCGGTTGACGGTGCGAGTGTGGTCATCCCGGTGATCGTGCCGCATGGCGGCGGGCTGGGCGATAATGTGGAGACCGTCCCTTTCACCATCGCGCTGGCGGACGGGGCGGTCACGCTTCCACCGGCTGCGCAATGGGAGGGCGCACTCGCCGCCACTGCGAAGGTGACAGCAGCGATGGCCGAGGCGGAGGCGAAGTGGCTCGCCGAACGCAAGGCCCCGCTCATGCCGCCGCAGGGGTGCAAGGAGCAAGACTGGCACGAATATCTGCGCGAGGCACACGGGCGGCTCAGCACCGAGACGCCGTTCGAGCTTTCGACCGCGACGACGGTCCTGTTTGCGCGCGACCATCCCCGTTACCGCGAATCCCTGAAATGGCTGCGCGACGAGGTGGCGGACGTGTGGGATTTTCCCACCAACGCCGCATTCGCCTCGCCTTGTGATCCCGATGGGCTGGTGGCGGCCTTCAACAAGGCGGTGAAACGTTTGAAGCCGGGGTCTGCGGTCAATGCGACCTTCTGGATCGCCGCGCCCGAACCGCAGTTTGCCGCCATCGCCCGGCTCGTCGCGCCGACCGGGGCGAAGACCGTTTGGATCGACCCTGCCACTCCCATCCCCCAGCGTCCCGACCGCATCCCCGGCACGCCCGAACACGAAGCGGCGATGCAGGCGTGGAGCGATTCGATCGATGCGGAACTCGCTTCCGACTAGATCAGCAAATGCCCCGACCGGTCCCGCTTGGTCGCCAGATAGCGGGCGTTGTGGGGGTTCTCAGGCAACTGGTGCGGCACGCGCTCGCTGACCGTGATGCCCGCCGCTTCCAGCGCACGGACTTTCGCCGGGTTGTTGGTGAGGAGCCGAATTGTCGTCGCCCCCAGCAGCTCGAGCATCCGTGCCGCCACCGGAAAATCGCGCGCTTCATCCGGGAGGCCGAGGCGCTGGTTGGCCTCGACGGTGTCAAAACCCTGATCCTGCAAGCGGTAGGCGCGCAGCTTGTTGACGAGCCCGATCCCGCGTCCCTCCTGCCGCATGTAGAGCAGCACGCCCCAGCCGCCGCTGTCTGCCGCCTCGTGCGCCATCGCATGGAGCGCGGCGTCGAGCTGCGGGCCGCAGTCGCACTTGAGGCTGCCGAGGATGTCGCCTGTCAGGCACTCGGAATGCAAGCGCACCAAGGGCTGGCGGTCACCGTTCTGCTTGCCGATGACGAGCGCGACATGCTCGCGCAGGTCGGCATTGGAGCGGAAGGCGACGATCTCGGCATCCTCGGACGCGCTGACCGGCAGGCGTGCGCGGGTGACGACCTTGAGCGCGCCCGCTTGGGAATAGGCGGCAAGATCGGAGGCTGAGACAGGGAGCGCTTCGCCTGCGGCTTCCGGATCCACCAGAAAGGCCGGCAGGATCCCCGCGATCCGTGCCAGTTCGAGCGCGGCGGCGGCGGTTTCGGCCCAGTCGAGCGTCACCGCCTTGAACGGGCCCTTGAGCGGATTGCCGAGGTCCAGAGCCGGGTCGGCGATCGGCAGGGCATCGCGCAAAGTGAAATCCTCGCCGCCTGCGATCAGCACCGGGGCGTGGGGCACGGCGGCCTCGCGCTGATTGGCGAGCTTCAATGTCGCCGCGCGCGCGGCGGAGATCAGCATCTGCGGTGCGCGCGCATCCGGTGCGGTGGCGGTCTCGACGGGCAGCAGCACCGGCCCGCCCTCGAACGCCAGCGGCCAGCCGTGGCGCAATGCATCCACGGCCTGCGCGGCGCGGCGCTCCGGGGATGGTCCTGACGTCAGAGGTCGAACTCCGTGATCAGCGGCACGTGGTCGGACGGCTGCTCCCACGCCCGCGCGTCCTCGAGCACGCGGTGCGCGCGCGATTGCGCGGCCACCGAGGGCGAGGCCCACATGTGATCCAAGCGGCGGCCCTTGTCGTTCTCCTGCCAGCCCGGATTGCGGTAGCTCCACCACGAGTAATAGCGCTGCGGGGCGGGAATATGCTGGCGGCCGAGATCGACCCAGCCGTGCGCGTCCTGAAACCGGCCCAGCGTCTCGACCTCGATCGGCGTGTGGCTGACCACCTTGAGGAGCTGCTTGTGGCTCCACACGTCGCTTTCGAGCGGCGCGATGTTGAAATCGCCCACGATCAGCGTGGGGCGGTCAATCGTATCCGCCCACTTCGTCATCCGCCCGAGGAAATCGAGCTTCTGACCGAACTTCTTGTTCACCTCGCGGTCGGGGATGTCGCCGCCTGCGGGGATGTATACGTTCTCGATCAGCAGGTCCTTGCCCACCACCTCGACCCCGATGTGCCGCGCCTCGCCATTGTCCTGCCAGTCATGGCGAGTGACTTCGCGGATGGGGACGCGGCTGACGGTGGCGACGCCGTGGTAGCCCTTCTGCCCGCTCACCGCCTGATGGGTGTAGCCCAGTGCCGCCAGCGCCTCGGCCGGGAACAGGTGGCTTTCGCACTTGATCTCCTGCAGGCACAGGATATCGGGCGCGGCCTCGGTGAGCAGCTTTTCGATGAGGCCCACACGCAGGCGCGCGGAGTTGATGTTCCAGGTGGCGACGGTCAGCATGGGGCGGACTTAGGGGGAGATGGCCACACCCTCAAGGGGCGACGCCGTTCGGCCGCAAGGAACGTCCTCAAGTAGCGAAGCGGTAGGACAACAAGGACTCCACCTTTCACTTTATTGTCGCATCGCGGCGCGATAGGTCCGCGCAAGCCTTCCGGAGACACGCCATGATGACCCGCACCCTCCTCGCTGCCCTGCTGCTCGCCAGCACCGCCGCCAGCCCTGCACTCGCCAAGGAGCGCCGTGCGAAGCCGCCTGAGGAGCCGCGTGCGAAGAACGTCATCCTGTTCATCGGTGACGGCATGGGCATCTCCACCATCACCGCCGCGCGCATCTATGATGGCCAGAAGCGCGGGGAGACGGGCGAGGAAAACCAGCTCAGCTTCGAGAAATTCCCCAACGTGGCGCTGGTCAAGACCTACAACACCAACGCGCAGGTCCCCGATTCCGCGGGCACGGCGAGCGCGATCAACACCGGTTTGAAGACCCGCATCGGGGTGCTCGGCATCGGGCCCGAGGCGACCCGGGGCGTATGCAGCGAGGCGCTCGCCCACAGCCTGCCGACGCTGGGCGAGCAGGCCAAGGCGAAGGGGCTGGCCGTCGGCATCGTCACCACCACCCGGATCACCCACGCGACCCCGGCGGCGGTCTATGCCCACACCGCCGACCGCGACTGGGAGGCCGACAGCAACATTCCGGCGGCCCAGCAGGGGCAGGGCTGCAAGGACATCGCGCTCCAGCTGGCCGAAGCGAAGTTCGACCTCGCGCTCGGCGGCGGGACGGCGATGTTCTACGGCAAGGACGGCGGCGGACGGCGCGCCGATCCGGCCGCAGACCTCCCCGCCGCATGGGCCGCCAAGAACGGCGGTTTGGTGGTGAAGGACGCCGCAGGGCTCGCGGCGGCGCCGATGGGCAAGCCGGTGCTTGGGCTCTTCAACCCCGGCCACCTCAATTACATGGCCGACCGCAAGCCGGATTCGACCGAGCCGACTCTCACCGACATGACCGCCGCAGCGATCGCGCGCCTCAAGGCTGACCCCGACGGCTACTACCTTATGGTCGAGGGCGGGCGCATCGACCACGCTCACCACGAGGGCCGCGCGGGCTATGCGCTGGAAGAGGCGGTCGAGTTCGCCCGCGCGGTGCAATATGCGGTCGATCACACCGATCCCAAGGAGACGCTGATCCTCGTCACCGCCGATCACAGCCACGTCTTCACCATCGCGGGCTATCCGGTGCGCGGGAATGACATTCTCGGGCTGGTGGTGCCCCCTCCGGGCGGCGGCGACGGCGACCATGCGGGTGCACTGAAGGAGGGCGATCCGACCCCTGCGCTTGACGGCAAGCCGTACACGACGCTCGGCTATGCCAATGGCCCGGGCGCGGTGAAGGGCGAGCGGCCGGTGCCGCAGACCGGCCTGAAGGCGCAACAGCAGTCGCTGGTGCCCACGGGAGCGGAAACCCACGGCGGCGAGGATGTCGCCCTGTTCGCGACCGGCCCCGGCGCGGACCGCGCGCGCGGGGTGATCGAGCAGAACGTGATCTACACTATCATCACCAAGGCGCTGGGCTGGGAGAAGTAGGGGATAGAGGCCCCGCTGGGCTGGTCCTCAGTCACTGGTTCGGTGGCGCAGCCGCCGCAAGGCCGAACGGCCGCCCGCAGCGACGGGGCCTTCAGGCCCCGTGAGCGAGGATTTCGCGCGCCGGAGGCGTGCGGAACACAAAAAACCGCCCACCCAAACAAAAACCCCCGACCCGGGGGCGATGGGTCGGGGGTTCCATGGAGCGTTCGTCACGCTTTGTGCAAGGCAGGCCCTTGGTGAAGGGTGGGCAACAGGGGGGAAACCTCCCTTCG
>JAIYEK010000311.1 GCA_027487015.1 Erythrobacteraceae bacterium
GAGGGATTCGAACCCTCGGTACCCTGATAGAGTACGGTTCCTTAGCAGGGAACTGGTTTCAGCCACTCACCCACGTCTCCGGGCATCAGCTTGGGCTGCGAGGGCGGGGCTATAGTCGGACCCGGGGCAAGCGGCAAGGTGGCTTGGACAAAAATCGCGCGAGGGCTGCGCAAGGGCGGGTTTCGCGCGCGGTTCGGGGGGCGTTCAGCCTTGCAGGGCTAGCGGCAAGAGCGGTTCGTCGCAAATCGGATTCGCCTCGGCGACGGACGGTTGCGGCGCAGCGCGGAAGCGATTCTCCTGCAATGCGCAGAAAACCGGGGCTGACACGAGCATGCGAAAGGCCGCAAAATGAGCATGATGATCGCCCGTTCCCCTGACACCATTGGGTTTGGCCTCGCGCGCCGCGCGGCAGGCTTGGCGCTGGGCGTGCTCGCCGCGCTGTCGCTCGCCGCCGCGCCTGCCGCTGCACAGGATCTCGAGACGGTCGATCCCGACGCTTACACGCAGGCCAATCCCGGCGCGATCGACGCCGATCTCGCCTCGCTGCAAACCGCGCCGCAGACCACCCCGGCCGAGCCCCCGGTCGATGCGACCTTCGGCGATTACGCCGCGCCGCCCGCCACCGACACCCCGCCGCTGCCGCCGCAGGACACCCTGCCGCCCGCGACCCAGACGACCCCTGTCGCCACTGCGGACACCTATGGCGAGGACGACCTTATCGGCGCGGCCGAAGGCGTGTTCGGCAAGGGCGCGGAAGGCCTCGCCAAGCTGATCGAGGATCTGCTGAAGAAGCAGGGCCAGCCCAACGGCTATATCGTCGGGCGCGAGGCCGGCGGGGCGTTCATCGTCGGCGCGCGCTATGGTTCGGGCACGCTCCACCACAAGGTCGAAGGCGAGCAGAAGGTCTACTGGACCGGCCCCTCGATCGGCTTCGATGCCGGGGCGAATGCCGGCAACACCTTCGTCCTCGTCTACAACCTGTTCGACACCGAGGACCTGTTCAAGCGCTTCCCGGCGGGCGAGGGGCAGGCCTATTTCGTCGGCGGGCTCACCGCGAGCTACCTGCGCCGGGGCGATGTGGTGCTGATCCCGATCCGGGTCGGCGCGGGGCTCCGGCTGGGGGTCAACGCGGGCTACATGAAGTTCTCCAAGGAGCAGAAGTGGCTCCCCTTCTGAGCCGCTGATTCTAACCCTGCATACGAAAACCCGGTTGCGATAAGGGCGTGCGGAGGCCATGCGCTCGCGCATGCTTGACCGACTCAACCCCCAGGCGCCCGACGCCCTGCTCGCCCTGATCCGCCTCCACGCCGCCGATCCGCGCGAGGACAAGATCGACCTCGGCGTCGGCGTCTACCGCACCGAGGACGGCGCGACCCCGGTATTCGCCGCGATCAAGGCTGCCGAGCAGGTGCTGCTCGATACGCAGGAGAGCAAGTCCTACCTCGGCCCGGAAGGCGACATGGGCTTCGTGACC
This sequence comes from Erythrobacteraceae bacterium, assembly GCA_027487015.1. GTDB lineage: Bacteria > Pseudomonadota > Alphaproteobacteria > Sphingomonadales > Sphingomonadaceae > Erythrobacter. The sequence continues at coordinate 1,475 of JAIYEK010000311.1, forward strand.
GCGCTGATGCCCTACATCTTCGGCGCGGGCGACCCCAGCATGGGCGGACGCATTCAGGGGATGCAGACCCCGGGCGGCACCGGCGCGGTGCGGCTCGCACTGGCAATGGCGGCCAAGGCGGGCGTCAAGCGCGTGCACATGGGCGTGCCGAGCTGGCCCAACCACGCGCAGATCCTCGCCGATCTCGGCATGGAGCTTGCCCCCTTCGATCACGCGCAGGCTGACGGGACAGCGAACCTCGATGCGGTGCTCGCGGCCATCAACGGGGCGGCGAGCGACGAGGCGGTTCTGCTCCACGCCTGCTGCCACAACCCGACCGGGATCGACTACACCGCTGACCAATGGGCCGCGATCGCCGACGCCTTTGCCGCCTCCGGCACCTTCCCGATCATCGATGCCGCCTATCAGGGCCTCGGCCACGGGATGGAGGAAGACGCGGCGGGCATGCGCGGCGTTCTGGCGAAGGTGCCGGAAGCCTTCATCGCCTATTCCTGCGACAAGAATTTCGGCCAGTACCGCGACCGCGTGGGCGCGTTCTACGTGCTGGCGGCCGAAGCGGGCGCGCTCGATACCGCCTTCTCCAACGCCAATGCGCTGGCGCGTGCGGGCTGGTCGATGCCGCCCGATCACGGCGGCGCGGCGGTGCGGATCATCCTTGGCGATGCCGCGATGACCGCGCAGTGGCTCGCCGAGCTTGACGATATGCGCGCGCGGATGCGCGGCGTGCGCGCGGCGCTGGCGACGGCGGGCAGCGCGGGGCGCGTCGACCTGACGCCGCTGGGGCACCAGAACGGGCTGTTCTCGATGCTTCCGATCACCAAGGAAGAGGTGGCGCAGCTGCGCGACGAGCACGGCATCTACATGGCCGCCTCGGGCCGCATCAACATCGCCGGGCTGACGCACGCGAACCTGCCGAAGTTCATCGCTGCCCTCGCGGCGGTGGCGCAGTAAAGGCGGTGCTCGACCGCCAGCCCGTGCTGGAGGGCGAGCAGATTGCCTTGCGCCCGTTGCGCGAGGACGATTGGGACGCGCTCTTCGCAGTGGCGTCGGACCCGCTGATCTGGGAGCAGCACCCCGCGCATGACCGCTGGCAGGAGCCGGTGTTTCGCGCCTTCTTTGCCGATGCGCTGGCGAACAAGGGCGCGCTGGTGGTGATCGACCGCGCGACGGGCGCGGTGATTGGCTCCTCGCGCTTTCAGGGGCTGGAGGAGGCCGATGGCGGATCGGTCGAGATCGGCTGGACCTTCCTCGCCCGCGCGCACTGGGGCGGCCGCACCAACCACGAGATGAAGCGCCTGATGCTCGCCCACGCGCTGGCGAGCGTTGCAGAGGTGCGCTTCCTCGTCGGCGAAACCAACACCCGCTCGCGCACCGCGCTGGAGCGGATCGGCGCGCATCTGACCGACCGGCGCGAGGAACGCATCATGGCCGGCGGCAAGGTCGTTCCCCACCTCACCTACGCCATCACGCGCGAGAGTTTTGCAATCGGGCCGCTGGCGGTCTGAGGGCGACGGCCAACACGCGGCTATCCCTCGCGCGTGCATTGGCGTAGCCTTGCGACCAGCACGCAACGCCGGGAGCTTCCAATCGAAAAACGCCTGATCTACCGCTCGCAGCCCTTCGGGTTTGACCGCTCCATGTTGGCAAGGATCCTGTCCGCCGCGCGGCGCAACAATCCGCAGTTGGGCATCACCGGGGCGCTGGTGTGCCGGCAGGATCTCTACCTCCAGCTGATCGAAGGCCCCGCCGACGCGATCGACGCGCTCTATGCGCGCATCTGCGAGGATGACCGCCACGCCAATGTCGAGCTGCTGCTGAGCGAAGTGGCGACCGAGCGGCTGTTCCCGAACTGGGCGATGCTCGATGACGAGGCGCCCTCGCTGTTCTGGTCGGCGGCGGATGTCGCGGCGGGCGCTCTGGAAGCGGCGAGCCCGGAGGAGCTCCTCGCCCCCTTCATCCGGCTGAGCGCGGCCAATCCGGGCGGCTGACCACCGCGTTCCATCAGCCATAACGGGAACAAACTGCGCTTATTCTCCGCCCCGAGGCTTGGCGGTAATCCTCCCGCGAATCACCAATCGGGACCAAGCACTATGGCCAAGCGGAAATCTGCCCTCGACCACCTCAACAGCGGGCGCGAGCCGCATATCGTTCACATGATCCCGCCGGGCGCGCCGGGCTTTCGCGAGGCGGCGGGCGGCGCGATGGTGGTCTCCTCACCCGCCGAGGTCGATGCGCTGGTGCGCCGCCTGCGGCCCGGCGAGGTCGCGACGCTTGATGTGGTGCGCGCCGCGCTCGCCCGCCGTCACGGCGTTGCGGTCGCCTGCCCGGTCTCGACCGCGATCTTCCTCAACATGGCCGCCCGCGCCGCCGAGGAGCGCCGCATCATGGGCGTGCCCGAAGCGGAGCTGACCCCATGGTGGCGGGTGCTCAAGAAGGGCGGGTTCCTCAACCCCAAGTTCCCCGGCGGCACCGAGGCGCAGCAGGCGCTGCTCGAAGCCGAAGGCGTGCGCGTCTCGCCGCTCCGGCGGCAACCGGCAGTGTTCGACTTTGCCGAGCGCGCGCCGGCCAATCCGCTGGAGGAGCGGGCCTGAGAAGCGGCCCGCAATCCGCGCTCAGGGCGCCGCCTTCATCGTCAGCAGCGACTGCGCGAGCGGGCGGAAGTCGATCAGGGCCGAATGCTGCCGCCCGAGGCACCGCAGCGCCGCCAGATCGGCCTCGGTTCGCGTATCGGGCTTCTTGATCGGCTTGATCCTGATCACCTCGGGGCTTTCCACGGTGACAGCCAGCAGGTGCTCGGCACGGCATTGCTTCAGGAAACCGTTGGCCGTCGCCGCGATCTCCTCCGGGTTGGGTCGTCGCGTGGTAGCGGTCAGCGCAAAGAGCATGACGATGGCGGCGAGGCATCTCATCGGAAGCCGCCCCACCATCTTACCCCGCCGCCTGGGAGAGCGCGATGCGGTTGCCCTCGCTGTCGGCGATCTCGGCGACGAAGCCTGCCTCGCCGATGTCTTTCTTCGGGTAGAGCACCGCGCCGCCCGCCGTCTCCGCACGGGTAATCACCGCGTCGATATCGGGGACGTCGAAGTAGAGGATCGCGCCGTCTTTCGTGGGCGTGTAGACATCGCCCTTGGCCAGCGCGCCGCTCGCGCCGGGGCGGCCATCGGCGCGGGGGAAGAAGGCCATGTCGTAGCCGTCAACCTCGCGCCGCTCGAGCTTAACCGCGAACACCGCTTCGTAGAAGGCGACCGCGCGGTCCATGTCGGTGACAGGGATCTCGAAATGGACGACCGGGTTGACCGGCATTGGCTGGGTCACGGCTTGCTCCTCGGCAGGTTTCGAGGCGGGCGCGGGCTGGCAGGCGGCGAGCAGCACGCCTGCGGCAAGAGCGCCTGCGCGCATCATCTCATCGTCCCGCTGCAAAGCTCTGCATGTGCTTGAAATAGCGCGCCAGCGCGTCGATCTCAAGTTGCTCCGCAGATCAATCCCACCAGAGGCCGAAGCGGCCCGTCGCGGTAATGTCATCCGCGAGTGAACGCACGCTGCCGGGGATGTCGCTGAAATCGCCAGCATCGGGGCAGATCGCGATCAGGCGTTCGGCCAGTGCCGAGGCATCACGCGCAGGTGCGCGCAGCTGCACGTCGACGAAGTCCAGCCCGCAGCCATAGATGTCGAACGGATCCTCGGCGGCGATGGCCATCATCTGCTCGATTACGAAGGTCGCATCACCGCGCAGGTTGGCATTGGTGCCGCAGCACACCAGCGGGGCGAGCGGTTCGGCGATGGGTAGTAGCACCAGCGGCTTGCGCGCCGGATCCTTGAGGCCTTCCAGATGGAACAGCACCGCGCCCGCCCCGCGCGCGTCCACCGCCAGCCGCGCGAGGGCCGCCTCGTGGCGACGCGCGTCATCACCCGCTGGCACGGCCTCGCCAAGATAGGCATGGATGCGCGCCAGCGAGACGTCGTGGAAGTAGACCGCACCCTTGCGCTTCTTCCACGGCGCAGGCTTGCGATTGAAGGCCGCGCCGAGCTTTTCGGCATAGGCCTTGAACGCCTCGCCCTTGGCGTGTTTCGGCAAGTCCTTCGCCGCGTCGCGCAGCACATCGGCAGGCGTCCGGGCCGCGCCCAGCCGCGCATGGATCAGCGCCCGCGCGCGGTGGTTAGAGCGGGCGTAGTATTCCACCCCCTTGCCGGCAGCATCGACCGCGGCAAGATCGGCCCCGGCGTCGATCATCGCCTCCAGAATAGCGGGGGCGGCATAGAGGCAGGCGTTGAGAAACACTTTGGCGCCGGTGTCCGGGCTCTTGAGATTGGGGTCGGCACCCGCCGCCAGCAGCTCCCGAACCGCTGCGACATCGTCGCAGGCAGACAAGGGGCAGATGCCGGTCGGGGTCTGCGCGTTGACATCTGCGCCCGCTGCGATCAGCGCGCGGGCCACCGCTGCCGCCTCTTTGCCGCCGCTGAGCGTCATCAACGGGGTCAGCTGGTTCAGGCTGCGCACATCGGCGGGAACACCCTGCGCCAGCAGGAATTCGGTCCCCTCCAGCCACGCGCCCTCGGCGGCGATATGCAGCGGGGTGAGGCCGGTGCGCAGCATCGGGCCAGTGCCTGCCTCTTGCTCGTCCAACGCTGCCCCCGCGCTGGCGAGCGCCTTGAGGCGAGCCAGAGCACGGGCGCGCACCGTTTCGTGGATCGAAATCGCCTGCTCGTCGGCCCCGGCGGCTATCACCTTGGCGAGATAATCGGCAATCCGCTTGGCACCGCCGAATTGCGCACATTGCAGCGCCCCCCAGCCACGCGCGTCGGTGACGCCCGGATCGACGCCCAGTTCGATCAGATGCTTGATGAGCGGCAGGCTGCGCCCGAACACCGCCCGGATCAGCACGGTCTGGCCGTCGTCTATGGAGTTCGGGTTGCGGGTTTTGGCATGCACATCGGCCCCGGCGGCGATCAGCAGGCGCGCGATGGTCTCGTCCCCGGCCTGGCAGGCACAATGCAGCGGGGTTTCGCCCAGCCGGTTGCGGGCTTCAAGCGCGGCGCCAGCGTTGATGAGGGCACTGACCACGGCCGCGGCCTTGGCCGTTGCGGCGGTGCAGAGCGGAGTCTGATAGGCATCACTATCCAGCCGGTCGAGCCAGTCTCCCGGCATGATCATGGCAAGCGCGCGGGCTTCCTCGCCGCCGCGGATGGCACGGTTGAGGTGATTGATCGATGACACGCCACGTCTCCCCGCGGGATGCGGCGGCTTTATCACGCGGGCGTTTCGACCCGCTTAACGTGACCGCTTCTAGCGGGTGGCGGCAAGGCTCTGCATGCGCTTCAGGTAGCGCGCCAGCACATCGATCTCGAGGTTGACCGCATCGCCCTCCTTGAGGCTGCCGAGCGTCGTCACCGCGGCCGTGTGGGGAATGATGTTGAGCAGAAAGTCGCAGGTCCCGTCGGTCCGGTCGCGCACGTCGTTGACGGTGAGCGACACGCCGTTGACAGTGATCGAGCCCTTCTCGGCGATAAAGGGGCTCATGTCGGCGCGCGCGCGGATCGCGATCTGCCAGCTGTCGCCGACCTGCGCCACCTTCACCACCTCGCCGACCGAATCGACGTGGCCGGTGACGATGTGCCCGCCCAGCTCGTCACCCAGCCGCAGCGAGGGTTCGATATTGAGCTGCGCGCCCGCGGCCCACATGCGGGGGACGGTGCGGCTGACGGTCTCGCCCGAAAGGTCGACATCGAACCACGCGTCGCCCGCCGTGCCGCCGCGCTCGACCACGGTGAGGCACACGCCAGAGCACGCGATCGAGGCGCCGATGTCGATCCGCGCCGGATCGAGCGGGGCGTTGATGCGCAGGCGCAGATCGCCGCGCTGCTCGGCGACGGCGATGGTGCCGATGGCGGTGACGATGCCGGTGAACATGGGTTGCGTCCTCTGGGTGTTATCGGTTGCGCAAATAGGCGGCGAAGGCGTCGCTGCCAAGCTGGCGACGTTCCGCGAGATGCCAACGGCCATGGGCTTGCGGGAGTTCCGCAAGACCCAGCGCGCCGAGCGCCCGCTTGCCGTCGCCGATCAGGATCGGCGCGGTGTAGAGGTGGAGCTCGTCCACCAGGTCAGCGGCAAGGAAGGCCGCGGCGGTCTCGGCCCCGCCTTCGACGTAGAGATATTGCACGCCATCGAGGGTGGCGATGGCCTCGGGCGCGGGGAGGGCGGTGGTGCCCTCAGGCGCAGAGCCCCGCGTCAGCACCACGCGTTGTGGCGAGCGCGCCTCCAGACCGGGCAAGCGCACATCGAGCTGCGGACTGTCGGCGCGCCATGTCCCGCCGCCCACCAGGATCGCGTCATGGCGCGCGCGGTGGGCATGGACATGCGCGCGCGCGGCCTCGCCGGTGATCCATTGGCTGGTGCCGTCGGCGAGCGCGATGCAGCCGTCCAATGAGGTCGCGAGCTTCAAAGTCACCCGCGGGCGTCCGAGCCGCTGGCGGGTGAGGAAACCGGCAAGGCTGGCCGCCGAGGCCGCATCGTCCAGCACGGTGACCGCGATCCCGCCCGCCTCAAGCCGCGCCTTGCCTTGCCCCGCGGTGCGCGGGTCGGGGTCGATCTGGCCGATGACGACGCGCGAGGGCTTCGCGGCGAGGATCAGATCGGCGCAGGCGGGCCCGCGCTCCGAGACGTGCGCGCAGGGCTCGAGCGTAACGTAGAGGGTCGCGCGGGCCAGCACCTCGGGCGCGAGGCCTGCCAGCGCCGCCGCCTCGGCATGAGGGCGCCCGCCAGCCGCAGTCCAGCCGCGCGCGATCACCCGGGCCTCGTGCACCACCAGCGCCGCGACGCCGGGATTGGGGCGCGAGAGCGGGCGCGCGCGGGCCGCCAGCCGCGCGGCGGCGGCCATCCAGTCGTGATCGGAAGGCTCGCGGAGTGCGGCTATTGTCCGGCGCTTTCGCTGGCTGCCGCCTTCGCCTTCGCGGCGGCCTCGGCGCGGCGCTTTTCGGCAGCGGCCTTTTCCGCCGCACGCTCGGCCGCGGCCTTGCGCTCGATTTCCTCGACATCCAGCCCCGAGGCACGGCCGAGCGACTTGTAGATCTCGCGCTTTTCTTCAGCGATGCGCGCTTCCTCGGCCGCGCGCAGATCCTTGATCTCCTGGTTGGCGCGGTTTTCGGCCTGAATCTCGGCTTCGGAGCGGGCCGGGTCGAGCGTGGTGATGTATTCGATCGTCGGGCGCTCGGGCTCGCCATATCGGGTGCTGTTTACGCCCCACCAGACCATCAAGGCGGCCGGCAGGATCGAGACGAACAGGATCGGCCAGCGATAGGGCTGGGGCCGCCGGATCTCGTTCCAGAAATCGGCGACGCCGCCGGTCGGATTGAAGCGGGAGGGGAGGATGCGCATCGCGCCAATATAGGGCGCGCGGGGGCGAGGGGGAAGGGGGCTGAGGGGGCGCTACCCGAAGCTCGCGTAGAGCCCGCGCCCGTGGTCCTTCAGCCATCGGTCCGCGTCGGCGATCTCGCCCTCGAAGATGCGTCCCAGCAGCGCATGAAACGCGGGCGAGTGGTCGAAGTGGATCAGATGCGCGACCTCGTGCGCGACCACCGAGCGGCGCACGCGGTCAGGCGCCTGCACCAGCCGCCAGTTGATGCGGATGCGCTGCCGGTCCGAGCACGAGCCCCAGCGGCGCTGCGCCCGCGTGAGGCCGATGGCAACCGGCGCGAGGCCCGCGGCAGCGCAATAGTCCTGCATGTCGGCCTCGGCGAGCCGCAGGGCCTCGCGCTCGAGCCAGCGCTTCAGCCGTGCCTCGATCCCGGCTTGCGGCCCGCCGATCCTGAGGCAATCGCCCTCCACCACCGGCGTACGCGGTGCGCGCGGGTCCCATGCCAGCCGCAAACGCGCGCCGCGATAGAGCACCTCGCCGCCCGGCTCGGGCGCGGCGCGCTTGGGCAGGCGCGCCATCTGCTCGCTGAGCCAGCCGGCGCGCGCATGGGCAAACGCAATCGCCTCGCGCCCCTCGGCCCAGGCGGGGAGCGTGATGCGGACCTCCGAGCCATCAGGCGCAAGCCGCAGCGTCAGCCGCCGCGCGGTCTTCATGCGCTTCAATACGATCGGCACCTGCCGCCCGCCGAGGTCGATTTGCGGATCGAGCGGATTGCGCACCGAGGCGCCGCGCAGCCAGTCGATCATGCGCCGGCCTCCCCGTCCCAGTCACGCCGGGCTGCGGGCCATTCGGTGATGTGGTGCTCGATCGGGCCGGCATCGACTTCGCTCACGACCCGGCCAATGATCGAGACGCCTGCGCGCCGCACCGCCTCGCGGTCGCCCGAGATGAGGTAGTGCCAACCCGGCAGCGAGCGCCCGTCGGCGCGCAGCCGGTAGGCGCAGGTGGCGGGTAGCCAGCGCACCTGCTCGACGATCCGCAGCGTCAGCCGCATGCAATCGGGGACGAAAGCCTTGCGGTTGCGATAATCCGAGCACTGCGCGGTCTTGGTGTCGAGCAGGCGGCAGGCGATGTTGGTGTCGACCACCTCGCCGGTATCCTCGTCCTCGAGCTTGTGCAGGCAGCAGCGCCCGCAGCCGTCGCACAGCGCTTCCCATTCGGGCCGGGTGAGCTCGCCCAAGGGCAGCTCCCAGAAGCGCTCCCTCAGTTCACCCATTGCGCCAGTTCCGCCGCGACAGCCTTGCCGCCCTGGTCGGCGGGCAGGGTTGCGATCGGCGCGCCGTCGGGGCCGAACAGGTAGACGACGTTCGAATGGTCGACGAGATAGCCACCGCCCGGCTGGGCTTCACCCTTGGCGTAGAACACCTTGAAGGCCTTGGCCGCAGCATCGATCTGTTCGGGCGTGCCGGTGAGGCCGATGATATCGGGCGAGAAGGCGGCGGCGAATTCGCCCACCACAGCCTCGGTATCGCGCGCCGGATCGACGGTGATGAACATCGTCGCGATTTTGGCTGCCTTGGCCGGGTCCTGCGCTTTCAGCTCTTTCAACCCCTGCGCCACGCGCTGCATGTCGGTGGGGCAGATATCGGGGCAGAAGGTGTAGCCGAAATAGAC
>JAIYEK010000018.1 GCA_027487015.1 Erythrobacteraceae bacterium
GTCTTGCCCGAAGGCACGATCCGCACCGCATCGCCCGGGCGCACCGTGCCGCTGGCGATCTGGCCGGCAAAGCCGCGGAAGTCGAGATTGGGGCGGTTGACCCACTGCACGGGCATCCGGAACGGCTGGTCTTGCGCGGCCGCATCGTCGACTTCCACGCTCTCGAGATGTTCGATCAGGGCGGGGCCTTGATACCACGGCGTGTTCGCCGAAGGGGCGGAGGTGATGTTGTCGCCCTTGAAGCCCGAGATCGGGATGGCTGTGAACTGCTCGATCCCGATGCTGGTTGCAAAGGCGGTGTAGTTGTCGACGATGTTATCGAACACGGTCTGGTCATAACCCACAAGATCCATCTTGTTCACCGCCAGCACTACGTGGCGGATGCCAAGCAGGTGGACGAGGTAGGAATGCCGCCGCGTCTGCTGCAGCACGCCCTTGCGCGCATCGATCAGGATCACCGCAAGGTCGGCAGTCGAGGCGCCTGTCACCATATTGCGGGTGTATTGTTCGTGCCCCGGCGCATCGGCGACGATGAACTTGCGCTTTTCGGTGGTGAAGAAGCGATAGGCGACGTCGATGGTGATCCCCTGTTCGCGCTCGGCGGCAAGACCATCCACCAGCAGCGCGAAGTCGATTGCCTCGCCTTGCGTGCCGTGGCGCTTGCTGTCGCTTTCGAGCGCGGCGAGCTGGTCCTCGAAGATCATCTTGGAATCGTAGAGCAGCCGCCCGATCAGGGTCGACTTGCCATCATCCACGCTGCCGCAGGTGATGAAGCGCAGCAAGCTTTTGCGCTGGTGCGCGTCGAGATAGGCGTCGATGTCCTCGGCGATGAGCGCGTCGGTCTGAAAGGTGGAGGGGGTGTTCATCAGAAATAGCCCTCCTGCTTCTTCTTCTCCATGCTGGCGTCACCGCCATCCTTGTCGATCACGCGGCCCTGACGTTCGCTGGTGGTGGTAAGCAGCATTTCCTGCACCACTTCGGACAGCGTGGCAGCGGTGCTTTCGACCGCCCCAGTCAGCGGGAAGCAGCCCAGCGTGCGGAACCGGATCGAGCGCATGGTGATCTCGGGCGCGCGGCCCATCGCCGCTTCCAGCCGCGGCAGATCATCGGCCATGAACAGCCCGCCTTCATATTCATAGGTTGGGCGCGGGGCGGCAAAATAGAGCGGTACGATCTCGATGTTCTCGGCCATGATGTATTGCCAGATGTCGAGCTCGGTCCAGTTCGAGATCGGGAAGACGCGGATGCTCTCGCCCTTCTTCTTGCGGGTGTTGTAGAGGTTCCAGAGCTCGGGGCGCTGGTTCTTGGGGTCCCAAGCGTGGCTCGCGGTGCGGAAGCTGAAGACGCGCTCCTTGGCGCGGCTCTTTTCCTCGTCGCGCCGCGCTCCGCCGAAGGCGACGTCAAATCCGTGAAGGTCCAGCGCCTGTTTCAGCCCTTCCGTCTTCCACATATCGGTGTGCAGCGGGCCGTGTTCAAACGGGTTTATCCCGAGCGCCTTGGCTTCGGGATTCTGGTGGACCAGCAGCTCCATCCCCGCATCGCGCGCTGCCTTTTCGCGCAAGGCATACATGCCCTTGAACTTCCACGTTGTATCTACGTGGAGCAGCGGGAAGGGTGGCGGTGCGGGATAGAACGCCTTCTTGGCCAAATGCAGCATCACCGCCGAATCCTTGCCCACCGAATAGAGCATCACCGGCTTGTCGGCCTCGGCGGCGACTTCGCGAAGAATGTGAATGCTTTCGGCTTCGAGCCGTTCGAGATGGGTCAGACTGCGCATGGGCGTTCAGGTATAGGCTTGGGACCGCGCGACAAGCAATTTTGCCTTTGCCTATCTATGGCGAGGCTTGCCCTTCCGAAGGCGGCGCGCTTAAGGCTTGGCGCAAAGGGAGAGATATATGAGCCAGCCAACCGGGCCGCTTTCCGGCCTTCGCGTCCTTGAATTCGCCGGGATCGGGCCGGGGCCGCATGTCGCGATGCTGCTCGCCGATCTGGGCGCCGAGGTGGTGCGGATCGACCGGCCGGGGGCGGTGCCGACCAATCCTGTGGTCGAGCGCGCGCGGCACCGGCTGGCTGTGGATCTCAAGAGCGAGGAAGGGAAGGCCGCAGTCCGCGCTGCCGCCGCCACTGCCGACGTGCTGATCGAAGGCTTCCGTCCCGGCGTGATGGAACGGCTGGGACTGGGGCCCGATGACCTGCAGACGACCAACCCACGACTGGTCTACGCTCGCATGACCGGCTGGGGACAGGATGGCCCGCTCGCTCAGGCCGCCGGGCATGACATCAACTATATCGCCATCACCGGCGCACTCGCCGCGGTCGGCAAGGCGGGCGAGACCGCGACCCCGCCGCAGAACCTCGTCGGCGACTTCGGCGGCGGGTCGATGTATTGCGCCTTCGGGATCATGGCCGCGCTCTATGAACGCGAGAAGTCGGGCAAGGGCCAGGTGGTCGACGCCGCGATTGTCGACGGGGCGACCAGCCTGATGAGCTTTTTCTTCGGGGTGCGCCACCTGGCGCACCTTTCGACCGAGCGCGGCAAGGGGATGCTCGGCGGGGCGGCGCATTTCTACCGCTGCTTCACTTGCGCCGACGGGAAGGAAATCTCGCTGGGGTCGATCGAGCCGCAGTTCTACGCCGAGCTGCTCGCCCGCACCGGCGCACCTGAAACCCTCGCGCAGGGGCAGATGAACCCGGCCAATTGGGACGACTATGCCGAGAAACTCGCGGCGCTGTTCCTGACGAAGACGCAGGCCGAGTGGTGCGATCTTCTCGAAGGCTCCGACGCCTGCTTTGCCCCGGTGCTCGGGATCGAGGAAGCTCGGACCCATCCGCATATGCAGGCGCGGGGAGCCTATGTGGAGCATGACGGCATCTGGCACACCGCGCCCGCCCCGCGCTTCAGCCGCACGCCCGGAGCGGTGCGTTCCAGCATGGATGACGGGGCCGAGGTTGTCGCGCGTTGGGGGAGTGCGGGCTGATGGCCGGCAAGTATTTCGACGAGTGGCAGGTTGGCGAGCGGATCGAACACCCGATCCGCCGCACCGTGACCGAGACCGACAACCTGTTGTTCTCGACCATGACCCACAACCCGCAGCCGCTCCACATCGATGTGGAAGCCGCCAAGGCCAGCGGCTTCGGGCAGATCCTCGTCAATTCGACCTTCACCTTCAGCCTGCTGGTCGGCCTGTCGGTGGGTGAGACGACCTTGGGCACGCTGGTCGCCAATCTCGGCTTCGACAAGGTGGTGACCCCCAAGCCGGTGTTCATCGGCGATACGCTGCGCGCATCCTCCGAGGTCAAGGAGCTGCGGGAAAGCAAGTCGCGCCCCGATGCCGGGATCGTGACCTGGGTCCACGAAATGCACAACCAGCGCGACGAAGTGGTGTGCCGCTGCGAGCGTTCGGCGCTGATCCAACGGCGGAGGTGAACAATTCGCGGCCCTGCCGTGTAGTGCCCGCCAAGGAGGACACATGGCCAAGGGCAAGAACGCGGATTCAATCGGCGATGTCGTTGACGGGCTCGAGGATGTTGCGAACAAGCAGGACAAGGTCGCGATCGACGACCTGCTGGATGAGTTCGGCGACCGCTCCTTCGCGCCGCTGATGCTGATCCTGGCGTTGGTCGGGATCACCCCGGTGGGCGCGATCCCGAGCGTTCCGACGATCATCGCGCTCTGCATCGCGGTGATCGCCGCGCAGATGGCGTGGGGGCGGGATCACGTCTGGCTTCCGCAATTCATCACGGCGCGCGGCGTGAAATCCGAGCGGCTGACCAAGGACAAGGACAAGCTCGAGAAGGTCGCCGACGTCATGGACGCCGTCGCCAAGCGACGGCTGAAGGCGCTGGCGAGCGGTCCGGCGCGGCGCGTGGCAGCGGGGCTCATCGTCGTGCTGTGCCTTGCGCTGCCGGTGCTCGAGCTGGTGCCCTTCGCGGCGGCGGCGCCGTTCCTGTCCATCGCCATCCTCAGCCTCGCGCTGATGGTGCGTGACGGGCTGGTGCTGTTGACTGGCGGCGCCGTCGCGGTGGCGGCGCTGGCTTACGGGGTCTACTGGTTCGCAGCCTAAGTGGCGGGCTCGCCTCCCAGCGCCTGCCACAGCACGATCCGCGCGCGCTGCGCTCGGCCGAGCGCGGCCGCCGCTGCCTCGCCGCTCGAATCCGCCGCGCGGCGGGCTTCGAGCACTTCGAGGAAGCTTGCGAGGCCAGCGCGATAACGGGTCTCGGCAATCGCGGCGGCGCGGGTGAGCTGATCGCGCTGGGTGACCGCGAGCGCGGCTTCCGCATCGGCTGCGGTGACCACGCCGTAGGCCGCCTCGGCATCGCCCAGTGCCTGATACACCGCCCCGCGATAGGCCGCGAAAGCCGCGCGCTTGTCAGCGGCGGCGGCATCGATCCCGGCGCCAACGCGGCCGAAATCGAGCAGCGGCCCGGCAATCGCGCCGGTCAGCGTGCCGACCAGGGAATCGTCGAAGAAATCCTCGGGCCGGAAGGACAGCAGCCCGATCACCCCGGACAGCGTCAGCTTGGGAAAGCGCGCCCGCGCAGCCGCGGCGAGATGAGCGTCGGTCGCGGCGAGTTCGGCGGCGGCAGCGGCCACGTCAGGCCGGTTGGCGAGGAGGTCTGAGGGCAGGCTCGCCGGAGCGGCCGCCGGAGCCAGCGTCGGCGCGGGTGCGGCCAGTGCGGCGCGCACGCTGGCTGCATCCTGTGCGGTCAGCGTCACCAGCCGGCCGATTAGCCGCGCGCGGTCGCTTTCGAGCGCGGCGAGGCGCGTGGCCGAACCGCTCACGGTCGCCTCGGCGCGCACCCGGTCAAAGCCCGGCGCGATGCCCGCATCCTCGCGCACTTTGGCGAGGGTTGCGAGCTGGCGGGCGGCGGCGGCATCGGCCTCGATTGCGGCGGCGCGGGCGTCGAGTACGCGCCAATCGGTGATGCTCGCCGCGATCTCGGCCAGCAGCGCCAGCCGCACGCCTTGCGCCTGCGCGGTGGCGCCGTCGATCCGGGCGAGCGCGGCGCGTTCCTGCGCCTTCAGCTGTCCGAAGATGTCCGGGTCCCAGCTGGCGGTGATGTTGGCGCCGTAGGACGTCTGTTCGCGCGGGATGAAGCCCTGCTGGCCCGCCTGCCCGAACTGCGCCGGGTTAATGCGGTTGCGGGTGACGCTGCCGTCGGCGCTGATATTGGGCAGGCGTGCGGCACTCGCGCCCCGGGCGCCTGCGCGCGCGGAATCAATCCGCGCGGCGGCCTCGGCAAGGTTGGGGGCATTGGCGAGCGCGACTTGCGACAGCACGGCATAAGCCGGATCGCCCGTCGGCATCAGCGCGGTGAGCGCGGTGCCGTTTGCAGCGCCCGGGTTGAAGAAGAACGCGCGCGGCAGCTCCGGCGTCGGGGTGGCGACCTCGGGCACGCTGGCGCAGGCGGCCAGCACCAGGGGGGCGAGCGCGGCCCCGATCAATGGCAGGCGGCGCATCGCCTCAGCCCTCCGTCTTGGCAGGCGCGCCCGCCTTGGCCGGAATGAAGGCGTCGATCTGCTGGCCGACGCGGAAGGCCTCGGACGGGGGCAGGGCGTAAATCAGCTGGAGCACGCGCACATCGACGCGCTCGGCGGCACTGTTGGTGAGCGAGCGCTTGGGCACGACCTGCGGCTCGGCGCGCACGAAGATGGCCTTCACATGGAGCTCGGCGGCACCGCGCGGAGAGATGATCGCCGGCTCGCCGATGGCGACGCGGCTGACCTCGTTCTCGTCGATGTCGACGCGCACGTGGAGCGGGTTGGTCTCGCCCATCTGGATGAAGGGGGTGGAGTTGCCGCCCCCTTGCGTGGAGACGAACTCGCCGCTGCGGATGTTGACCGCAAGGATTTCGCCTGCGATCGGCGCGCGGACCACGAGCCGCTCGATCTCGGTGCGCGCGGCGGCGGCGGCGGACTGGGCCGAGGCAAGGCGCGCGCGGGCGAGATTGAGGCGCGTGGTCGCGGCGGCTTCCTCGCCCTCGGCGCGGATCACTTCGGAACGGCTGACCGCGGCGGGATCGGAGAGGTTGCGGTAGAGCGCGAGCTGCTGGCGCGCGGTGGTCTGTGCGGCGCTGGCTTCGGCAATCGCGGCGCGGGCCTCGCCGATGGCGGCGGTGGATTGCGCGAGGCTCGCCTGCGCGGCGCGGGCGTCGACCGTGAACAGCACGTCGCCCTTGGCCACGCGGTCACCCGGACGCACGCGGACGTCGGTGACCAGCCCGGAGAGCGCCGAGCCGATGTCGATGATCTCGCTCGCCGGCTCGACGATCCCGGCTCCCGCGACGCGTGCCTTCCCGGCAAGGTCGCCGACCGCCTTGGGCGGCTGTTCGGCAGGTTCCGCGGTCGAACGGTCGGGCAGGCCGACGAGGATCAGCCACGCGGCCACGGCAAGGCCGATCAGCGCAAGCGCAGGGAGGATCTGGCGGGCAAAGCTTAGATTGCGGAGCATGGCGTCCTCGGCGGGTTCGAAGGGGAGAGGGTAAGGGACAGGGAGAGCAGATCAGTGGTCATCGGGCATCTCCTTCCCGTCATGGGTGACGCGCCCGTCTTCGAGCACGATGATCCGGTCAGCCAGATCGAAGATGCGGTTGTCGTGGGTGACGATGATGCAGGCGCGGTCGGGGGCGACGGCGACCTCGCGCAGCAAGTCCATCACCCGGCGGCCCGAACGTGCGTCCAATGCGGCGGTCGGCTCGTCGCAGACCACGAGGCGCGGCTCGTGCACCAGCGCGCGGGCAATGGCGACGCGCTGCTGCTGCCCGCCCGAAAGCTGGCGCGGCAGCTTGTCGGCCTGGTTGCCGATGTTGAGCTTCTCGAGCAGCACCTTGGCCCGCTCGCGCGCTTCCTTGATCGGCACGCCTTGCGCGATCAGCGGCACGGCGGCGTTGGCGGCGGCGTCGATCGAGGGAATGAGGTTGTACTGCTGGAAGATGAAGCCGATGTTCTTGAGGCGGAACTTCACCAGCTGGGTGTCGCTCAGCTTGTAGATGTCGGTGCCGAACACCTTCACCTCGCCCTCGGTCGGGTAGAGGATGCCGCACATGATCGAGATAAGGGTCGTCTTGCCCGACCCGCTTTCGCCCACGACATAGGTGAGCTCGCCCGGCTGGATGTCAGTGTCGATCCCGTGCAGCACGCGGATGGTGGTCTGCCCGGCCTCGAAATCGCGGGTAATGCCGCGGGCGCAGATAGCCGCTTCCGGAGCGCAGCCGCCGATGGTTGTCGTGTCCATGATCTGGCCCTCGCTCACCGGAACACCGCCGCAGGTTCAGTCCGCAGCACCGAGCGGATCGCAACGAAGCCGGTCAGCGCAAGGATCACCACCACCGCCACAAGGCTGATCAGCGGGATCTGCCAGGGGATGTAGAAGCCCTTGAAAAAGGGGTTGGCGCCGAAACCGCGGATGAAAGCGACCGTGCCGATGACGCCGAGGCCGTAGCCGATCATGCCGACAAGGCCCGCCTGCACCGCGACCATCTGCATGATCTTCCAGTTGGTCACGCCGATCGCCTTCAAGGCGCCGAACTGCTTGATGTTGTCGCGCAGGAACAGGCTGAAGGTGAGGCCCACGATCGCCACGCCGACGACGAAGCCCAAGAACACGGTGATCCCGAAATTGACCGGGATGCCGGTGTTCTCGATGATGAAGTTGACCCCTGCGCGGGCGAATTCCTGGCGGGTCTCGGCCTTCAGCCCAGTCTCCTTCTCGATCCGCGCGGCGACGCCCTCGGGGGTTTCGCCCGGGGAAATGCCCACCAGCACGAAGGACAGGCGGTTACGGGTGCCGGGGACGAAATTCAGCGCGTTCGAATAGCGGGTGTAGAGCGTGACCGTGCTGGTGAAGGAGGGGATCGCGTCGGAAATCCCGCGGATCACCGCACGCTGGTCATTGAGTTCGAGCCGCTCGCCCAGCGGGCTGGCGCCATTCGAGAACAAGCGGGTGACGCCGACATCGTCGATCACCACGGTGTCGGGTGCGAACAGCACGTTCTTGTCGCTGGTCGCCATGCGCTTGGGCAGGCCGATCAGCGTCGCATCGTCGACCCCGATCACGCCTACGCCTTCAAGATCGCCATCCTTGGTGCGCACGTTTGCCTGCGCGCGCAGATGCGGTACGGCCCACTCCACCCCGGGCACTGCGCGCACCTTGTCGAGCGCGGTCGAGGGCATGGCGTAGCTGACATCGGTGGTGCGGCTGACCGGGTCCATCACCCACACCTGCGCCTCGGGCGCGTTGTAGACCCCGCTCGCGCCGCGTTCGACGAGGTTGACGAAGATCGTCATCTGCTGGGTGATCAAGAGGGTCGAAAAGCCGATACCGAACAACAGCCCATAGAACTTCTGGGCGTCCCCGGTGAGCATTCTGATGGCGATCCAGAGCACGTGGGCAGGAACCTTTATCAGCAGTGGGGGTTGCGCGAGGGAGGGACTCAGCGCATTAGTGAACGGTCGCGTTTAACTGAACGGAGCCGTTCATTTTGTCAATCGGGCATTCAGCCAGTTTTGAAAAAAAACCTGTTCGCCGCAAGGCCGGGCGTCCGCTCGACGCTGCCAAGCGCGCGATGATCGTCGACACGGCCGCGCACCATTTCTTCCACCACGGCTTTGCAGCCTCGGCGATCGAGCAGATCGCGGCCGACGCGGGCGTCTCCAAGGTCACGATCTACAACCAGTTCGGTGACAAGCGCGCGCTCTTCACCGCCGCGGTCGAATGCGAATGCGAGAAGATGCGCGGGCACTTCTCGATCGAAGCCACCCCGCAGGGCACCATCCGCGAGCGGATGACGGCCATAGGCCATGCGATCTTCGCCTTCCTCTCGCGCCCGGAAATGATCCAGTTCGAACGCCGCATCGCCGCCGAGACCGAGGTTGATCCGGCGATCGGCATCGCCTTTCTCGAAGCCGGGCCGTGGCGCATGAAAGAGGGCTTTGCCGCATGGCTGGCGCGCGCCTGCGAGCTGGGCGAGTTGGCGATCCCCGATCCGATGCTCGCCGCCGAACAATTCGTTTCGATGTGCAAAGGCATGGGCGATCTCGAGCGCCGCTTCGGCGCAACCGTCGCCCCTGAAGAGCGCGACCGCCGCATCATCGGTGCGGTCGACGTCTTCCTCGCCGCCTATGGCACGCCGCAGAATCGATAATCCGCAAGGCTGTGTTCGAAAATTAGCATCAGCCCCGCGCCCGCGCATTATCTTGCCATTCATTCAGGCCGTCCTACATTGCAGGATGACGAAAGGATTCCCCGCACATGAGTCAGCAGAACGATCCCCAGCCGCAAGGTGAAGGCCCCAACCCGTGGATCAAGCAGCTGATGATCTGGGGCGGGATATTCCTTGCCCTGCTGCTCGTGGTGACGATGTTCGGCGGCGCAGGCCAGCCGAGCGGCAATGCGATCCGCTACTCCGACTTCCGCGCCTACGTTGCTGAAGGCAACGTCCAGGACGTGCAGATCAGCAGCGACTCGATCACGGGCACACTCAAGAACGGCGACAGCTTCACCACTGTGCCGGTGCCGAACGATGTCGAGATCACCAAGCTGATGGAGACGAACGGCGTGCGCTTCACCGGCAAGCAGCGCGAAAGCCAGAACCTTCTCCTCATCATCCTGCTCAATTCGCTACCCTTCGTGCTGATCCTCGGGATCGCCTTCTTCGCGCTGCGCCAGATGCAGAAGGGCGGCGGCGGCGGAGCGATGGGCTTCGGCAAGTCCAAGGCCAAGCTGCTGACCGAGCGCTCGGGCCGCGTCACCTTTGACGATGTCGCCGGCATTGATGAAGCGCGCGAGGAGCTGCAGGAGATCGTCGAATTCCTGCGCGATCCGCAGCGCTTCTCCAAGCTCGGCGGCCAGATCCCCAAGGGCGCGCTGCTGGTCGGTTCGCCCGGTACCGGCAAGACGCTTCTCGCCCGCGCCATCGCGGGTGAGGCGGGCGTGCCGTTCTTCACCATCTCGGGCTCGGACTTCGTCGAAATGTTCGTCGGCGTCGGTGCGAGCCGCGTGCGCGACATGTTCGAACAGGCCAAGAAGAACGCGCCCTGCATCGTCTTCATCGACGAAATCGACGCGGTCGGCCGTTCGCGCGGTCACGGCCTCGGCAACTCCAATGACGAGCGCGAGCAGACGCTGAACCAGCTCCTCGTTGAGATGGATGGCTTTGAAGCCAACGAAGGCATCATCATCATCGCCGCCACCAACCGGCCCGACGTGCTCGATCCGGCGCTGCTCCGTCCGGGCCGCTTCGACCGTCAGGTCGTGGTGCCGATCCCCGACATCGACGGGCGCGAGAAGATCCTCGGCGTGCACATGAAAAAGGTGCCGCTGGCCCCCGACGTCAACCCGCGCGTGATCGCGCGCGGCACCCCCGGCTTCTCGGGCGCGGACCTCGCCAACCTCGTCAACGAAGCCGCCCTGCTGGCCGCGCGCCGCAACAAGCGGCTGGTGGCGATGCAGGAGTTCGAAGACGCCAAGGACAAGGTGATGATGGGCGCCGAACGCCGCTCCATGGTGATGACCGACGACGAGAAGAAGATGACCGCCTATCACGAGGCCGGCCACGCGATCGTCTCGGTGCACGAGGAAGCCTCCGATCCGATCCACAAGGCCACCATCATCCCGCGCGGCCGCGCGCTGGGCATGGTGATGCGCCTGCCGGAGCGCGACAGCTACTCCTACCACCGTGACAAGATGCACGCGAACCTCTCGGTCGCGATGGGTGGACGCGTGGCGGAGGAGATCATCTTCGGCCACAACAAGGTGTCCTCGGGCGCGTCCTCGGACATCCAGTACGCGACCAGTCTGGCGCGCAACATGGTCACCCAGTGGGGCATGTCCGAGAAGCTCGGCCCGCTCCAGTATGAAGAGCAGTCCGAAGGCTATCTCGGCATGGGTCAGGCGCAGCGGACCTTCCGATCGGGCTCGACCAACGAGCTGATCGACAATGAGATCAAGGGCCTGGTTGAAGGCGCGCACAAGCGGGCGACCGATATCCTCACCACCCACGAGGACCAGCTCCACCTGCTGGCGCAGGCGCTGCTCGAATACGAGACGCTGTCGGGCGAGGAGATCAACACGCTGCTCGAAACCGGCAAGATCGACCGTCCCGATGCCCCGCGCGGGCCGGTGCTGGCGGCTCCTGTGCGCGGCTCTGCGATCCCGCGTGCGGGCAAGCGCTTCGGCGGCGCCAAGGATAGTGGCGACGAGGCTGCGCAGGGCGCCTGATCCTGTCGCATGGCAAATCACCAAGGGGGGCGTCCGGAGCGATCCGGGCGCCCCTTTTTCTTGGTTTCAGCGCACATTCAGGCCTCGCCAGCCAGTCATCAGGGGGGAGGCCTCACATGATCCTTGCATTGCGTTCGCTCGCTATTGCCGCGGCTCTCGCGTCGCTTGCCGCGCCGCTCGCGGCACAGCCTGCCGCGCCACCCGCTCCCGTGACGCTCGGTGAGTGGATTGCGCGCGATCAGGCGATGGGTCGCCTCGAGCCTTCTTCCTCCCGCACCGCCGCGCTCGATGCCTTGCAGCGCGATATCGTCGCGGCCTGGCAGGCGGCGCGCGCTGCCGTCGAGGCGCAGGCCGCCGCTGCTCCCTCCGGACAGCGGGGAGGCACCTGCCTGCCGCCGCCGGGCAGCGCCCAGCTCACCTCGGACGAGATCGGCACCTTCTTCTATACCCGCTCGCCCAAAGAATATGGCGATGCGATGGAGCAGGTGATGCTCCGCTTTCTTGCCTACCGCTTCCCCTGCCGCTGATCAGGCGGGCTGCGTGGCAGCCTTGGCCGCGATCTGCGCGAGCTTGCGCTCGATCCCGTCCCACAGCCGCATGAAGGCAAACGCCGCGGGCGAGCGCGGCGCGAAGTCTCCCACCGGCCGGCGGTGAACCGCGCATTGCTCCACCGCGCTGACCATCGGGATGGCCGGCCAGACCGGATTCGCTGCCAGCGCCTCGAGGTGGAGCGAGCGGCGCCGGTCGATCATCGAAAGCACCGGCAGGATCGGCGGCGGGCGTTTGGTGTTGCGGCGAATATCCTCGACCACGAACTCGAACGCCCGTGCCGACAGCGGCGAGGGCGGCAGCGGCACGATCACCAGTGTCGCAGCGCGCATCACCTGCGCGCTCAGCTCGTTGAGCATCGGCGGGCAATCGAGGATCACCCGGTCGTAGCTGCGTCCGATCTGCGTGCATAGCGTCGCCAGCCGGTTGCGCTGGCCCATCCTGAGCAGCATCGCATCCAGTTCGCGCAGGCTGATGTCGGCAGGGAGCAGGTCGAGCCCGGCATAGCTGGTTGGCTGGATCAGCGTGTGGGCAGGAATGTCGCCCGCGAACAGGCTGCGCGCCTGACGCTTGCGGGGCGTGTCGAGGGCGAACATGAAGCCCGCGCCGTCGGACGGATCGAGATCCCACAACAGCGTCCGCCGCGCAGGGTCCTGCGCGCTGCACCAGGCGAGATTGGTGGCTATCGTCGTTTTCCCGACGCCGCCTTTCGCGCTGTAGACCGCTATCACCGCCATCACGCACTCCTGCGTGTGTCCTGCGCCTCAGTTAGCTAACCAGCAAGGCCGACGGCAAGGCGTTCCCGCTGCGGGACAGACTGCGGGGCAAGTCTTTTCGCGCGTGCGCTCAATAGGCGCCCAGCAGCAGCAGCGCCTGGAAGAACAGCACCAGCACGATCAGGATGAAGAACTGCAACACGCAGAACCGCCAGAACGCCGAAAAGCGCGACAGGCCGTAGGCATAGCGCAGCTGCTTGTAGAGGTGCAGCGGCGCCGCGATCAGGAACAGCAGCCCCGCCCAGTCGCTTCCGTCCGGCACGGTGCTGAGGATCGACATGGCGATGAACAGCAGCGACATGAAACTCAAGGAATAGGTGACGAAGATCGCGTGGTCATAGGCCTTGAACTGCCGCCGCCATGCGAAGATCAGCCACAGGA
>JAIYEK010000216.1 GCA_027487015.1 Erythrobacteraceae bacterium
CGCCGATGTCGATATGCGAGAAATCCGCGGTGTCGCCGGGCCGGTATTTCGGCTCGGGCACATGCAGCGCGAGCGCCGGGCGGTTGCTCTCTCCCGGCTTCGCTGGATCGGCCATCAGTCGCGCTCTCCCCGTGATGATCGACCACGCGTTAGGCGGGTGCGATCATTGCTTGAATACGTATTTTTATTTCACCGCTCGGCAGCGGTCAAGCACGGCGAGCGCAGCGGCCTCACACCGCAACAGGTGCGCTGATCGGCGGCAGCGGCGCGTAATCATGCACCACGAAGTCCTCGATCCGATATCCGAAAATTGTTTCGGGCTTGCGGATAATCTCGAGCCGCGGGCGGCCCTGAGGCTGGCGGGTGAGTTGTTCCTCGATGAGGTGCGCGTGGTTGAGATAGAGATGCACGTCGCCGCCCATCCACACCAACTCGCCCGGCTGCATGCCCACTTGTTGCGCGATCATCGCCGTGAGCAGCGCAGCCGACCACAGGTTGAACGGCAGGCCCAACGCGACATCGCAGCTCCGCTGATAGAGCAGGCAATTGAGCCGCGCCTCCGCGCCCTCGCCTGCGACATGGAACTGGTAGGTCTTGTGGCAAGGAGGGAGCGCCATGCGTTCAAGCTCGGCGACGTTCCAGCCCTCGATGATGTGGCGGCGGCTGCCAGGCGAAGTGCGCAGCGATTCGATCACGGCGGCGATCTGGTTGATCCCCTCGCCTTTCTCGTAAAGCCCGTCGGGGCGGTAGCGGTAGGTCGGCCAGTCCACCCACTGCTTGCCATAGACCGGCCCGAGTTCGCCCCAGCGTTGGGCAAAGCCCTCGTCATCGGCGATCCGTTGGACAAAATCCTCGAGGGCAATGGCATCGCCCGTCTCGCGGACATATTTCGCATGGGGCCATTCGTTCCAGATCTTCACGCCTTGGAGCACCAGCGGGCGGATATTGGTCTCGCCGGTCAGGAACCACAGCAACTCGCGGGTCGCGGTCTTCCAGTAGACGCGCTTGGTGGTGAGGAGCGGCATGGCGCCCCCGCCAAGATCGATTCGCAGCATCGCGCCGCAGATTGATCGCGTGCCGATCCCGGTTCGGTCGATCCGCTCGCTGCCAGTCTCCCAGATTTGGCGCATCAGATCGAGATATTGCTGCTCGGGATGCGGGTCAGGGGTGCCGGAAAGGGGAATCGCGCTGGTGGCCATGGCCGCGACTATAAGCCGCAATTGCCCGCTTGCCACCATGCCCATCCACACCTATAGGGCGCGCCTTGCCTCGACCCGCAGGGCCTTCCGGCCGCGCGGGAACGACACGGTCGGGGAGTAGCTCAGCCTGGTAGAGCACTGTCTTCGGGAGGCAGGGGCCGGAGGTTCGAATCCTCTCTCCCCGACCAATTTCCTTGCCCAGCTTTGTTGTGAGCGCGCGAGGTCCGGTAGCGGACCTCGCCGATTGGTGGCGTGCGGCGGCACGCATTAACCCTGATTCGCAAGGGTCTCGCGACCCGCTATGGCGTTGACGCCGACCCGCTCAATCACCCGGAAGGCACTTCCCAGAAACGAAAAAAGCCCCGGTTTCCCGGGGCTTTATCCTTTTGACGGTGGCAACCTATTAGCGGGTGCCCATCAGTTCATAAAACCAAGCCCACATAACGGCCTCCGTAGCAATGATTAACTCGATGCCCGGACGTTTAACACATTATTAACCCTAATCAAGCGTTAATTGCCGCTCTCCCGCCGCCCATCATCGCCAGCAGCTCGGGCATTCCGATCGCCTGCGAGAACAGGTAGCCCTGCGCCTGGTCGCAACCCATCGCCCGCAGGGTCGCCGCGACCTCAAGATCCTCGACCCCTTCGGCGACCACCACCTTGCCGAGCGAGTGCGCGATCTCGATCGTCGCGCGCACCACGGCGCGGCTTTCCTCAGAAGTTGCCATTTGCTGGACGAACTTCTTGTCGATCTTGAGTTCGGAGCTCGGCAGCTTCTCGATGTATTCGAGGTTCGATTCGCCGGTGCCGAAATCGTCGATCGACAGACAGATCCCGCGCGCTTTCAGAGCGGCGATCTGGGGCGCGATCCGGTGGTCCTCGAGCTTGGCGGTCTCGGTCAGTTCGAGCGTCAGGTTCTCCGGCGGGAAATTGAACCGCCCGAGCAGTGTCATAATGTCAAACAAGAGGTGCGTGTCCGACAGGCTCTTGGCCGACATATTGACGGCAAGCTTGAAGCGCGGGTCGAGCGCGATCGCCTGCTTGCCGTCGACCAGCGCGGTTTCCATCACGACCAGCGTCAGCTCGTTGATCCGGTCGCCCGCTTCTGCGGCGAGCACCAGGTCCTGCGGATTGACGAATTCGCCCCCGCTCGGCCGCCAGCGGATCAGCGTCTCGGCGCCCACGATCCGGCCCGAAGCGAGGTCGATCTTGGGCTGGTAGGCAACCCCGATGTCGCGGTCGCGCAGGCCCTTTTCGAGCACGCGGATGAGCTCGAGCCGCTGGTTGCGCGCTTCCAGGTGCGCCGCGTCGTTGATGATGAAGCGCACCCCGCGGGTCGCGGCCTCGTCGGCTGCCTGCATCGCCTTCTTGATGCGCACCGCAACCGGCAGATCGTAGTTGGTATCGACCCCGATCGCAGGCGCGCCGTTGGACGATTGCCAATCATGGCTGATCGCGGTCTTGAGCATCAGCGCAAGGCCATCGGTGTGACGTTCGAGTTCGACATTCTCCATGCGCGGTGCAAGCCAGATCAGAACGTCGCGCTCGAAGGCGATATCGCTGACCTCGCCCGGGCCCTTTACATAACCGATCAGCGTGTTGACGAAGTCGCCGATGTCGCGCGAGCTCCACTCCTCGGAAAGCTCGGACAGATTGGCGATTTTGAGCGCGAACACGTCCCAGTCCGCATTGGCCTTCTCCGAACTGATCGCAGTGGTCGTCATCGCGTCGATGCCGGCGCTGAAATACTTGCTGTTGATCCGGCTGAACCCGATCGCGGCGAACAGGATCGCGAGGAAGGCCGAGATCATGTCGATGTTGATGGTGAACTCGTCGAGCCCAAAGGCGACCACCGGAAGCACGGCAACCGGCAGCCACAGCACACCCATCGAGCGGCGCCGGCTGCGCGCCTGCATCGCGATCACGACCGCCGCCATTAGCATCGGCGGAAACCACATCAGATCGAGCGGCTGACCGCGCTGGAGCGTGTTGGCTCCGAGAATCTGGAAGTACGTCCCGGACATCTTCCCGTAGATCGGGTGGCGATGCATGTCCGGGGAATCGACGAAGGTATTCCCGATGACGACCGATTTCCCGGCGAGTTCCTTGGCGCCGACATTCCCGCGCAGCACCTCGACGTAACTATACGTCGGAACGGTCTGCGGGTTGAAGGCAAAGTCCGGTCGGTAATGCACCGCAGGCCCTTGATAGTCCGCGAGCACCGAGGAGATCGACGGGTAACTCTGTCCGTCATATTCGATCGCAGTGGGGATCAAGATCGAAAGGCTGAAAGGGCTGAGCAGTGCAGGCATGGAAGCTTGCGGCACTTCCTTGCGAAACGCTTCGAGCGGGAACAGCGGAGCGTAATCCTGGAACCCCACGCGGCTCCCCGGTGCCATGCCGAGCCACACCTTGCCGCGAAACTTCCGAAGCGTGCTGGCAAATTCGGCATCGCTCGCGGCAGTCTCGGGATCGGCATGGGCGCGGTCGAAGACGATGCGCGTGACGCCTGCATTCACAAGCCGGTCGATGACCACGCTGTCCTGATGCCGGTTGGGTAGCGGTTGCTTGAGCTCGTTCAAGGTGGAATCGTCGATCGCGATCATGACGATGTCTTGAGACGCGGGGCGGACGCGCAACTGCGCGCGCGCCAGCCGCAGCACGTCCTCGGCCGGGAGAGGCAGGTCGATCGCGGCGGAGACGACCCCGAACAGGATCGCCATCACTGCCACTTTCAGGCGCTTGCGGCGCAGCAGGTCGGCGCCTGAGCGGCGGTCCAGCTTGGCCTTGACGACGGCCGCTTGCCCGCCGGACGAGCCGAACGCGCGCCGCATCCTGTCGGCCAAAGACTTGAGCGATGCGATCATCAAACGCGCCATCCCGAGGGGAAACCCAAGCTTCTCCCTAGGCTGCGTTGGTTAATTCATTGCAAACGGGGCGCTCTTGCCACCGCCGGGCGGGGCGGGTCAGATCACCTGCGGCGCGATCAGGCCGAGCCAGATCGTCAGCGTGCCGAGCCCGATCGAGAGGTGCCAGCGCAGCCGCAGGAAATTGGGCGCGGCAAATCCCAGCGCGCGGTCGACCAGCGGTGAGCCGAGGATCAGCGCGCCCAGATAGAGCAGCGCCGGCCCGGGCCAGTCCCAGCCGAAGGTCCAGGGCAGGAACAGCGCCACCGCGATGAGGCTCGGCGATACGGCGAGGAGATAAGCGCCGGTGGTGGCGGATCTGCCGTCTCTGGCGCTCGCCAGCGCCTGTCCCCACCACACGCCGCCCAGAAAGCTGAAGATCGCCGCCGCATAGGCGAAGCCGCCCGCCAGCGCGGCATAACGCCATTCGTGTTCGGCGAGGATCATCGCGATGCAGATGATCTGCGGCAGCAGCCCGGCATATCCGAGCACGCGCGCAGGTGTGGTGAGCGAGGGGAGCGAGCCCGTTTCTTGTCCGTCCATGCCGCGGGTAACCGCAGGGCCGCGTGACAGTTCCCGCAAGACTTGCAGGCCTCATGCCTTTGCGCCACTTGATCGCGCATGACCCTGTTCGATCTCACCGGCCGCACGGCCATCGTCACTGGCGGCAATGGCGGGCTTGGCCTTGCGATGGCGCGCGGGCTCGCCAAGGCGGGCGCCAATGTCGCGATCTGGGCGCGCAATGCCGACAAGAACGCCGCGGCGTTCGAGGAACTGGTGACGCTCGGCCCTGGTAACGTCCTGACGCAGGTTTGCGACGTGTCGGACGAGGCCGAGATCGCCGAAGCGATGCGCATGACGCTCGACGTTCTGGGCCGGGTCGACATCTGTTTCGCCAACGCCGGCATCTCCGGCGCAGGCACCGCGATCCCCGATATCACCGCCGAGGGATGGGACCACACCATGGCCGTCAACACCCGCGGCGCGGCGCTGGTCTACAAGCATGTCACCCGCCACATGATCGCGCGCGCCAAGGACGGCGAACCCGGCGGCAAGCTGATCGCGACCTCGTCGGGACAATCGATCATGGGGGTCAACCGCTCGTCCGACTACGCCGCTTCCAAGGCCGCCCTCAACGGCCTTACCCGCGCTGCCGCCTTCGAGCTGGCGCGCTACCAGATCACCGCCAATGCGCTGCTCTTCGGCTTCTACGAGACCGACATTACCGCCAAGGCCGACCCCAAATTCGCCGAATGGATGAGCCGCCGCATCCCGCTGCGCCGTCCGGGCGATCATGCGGGGCTCGAGGGGCTCGCGGTGTTCTTCGCCTCGCCCCATTCGGACTACATCACCGGGCAGTGTCTGCCGGTCGACGGGGGGCTTTGCATCTCCTGAGGGGGGAACGTCGAACCTATCAGACCGTTAGCGTTCAAGCCCCTAACCCCTGTGCGGAAAGCCCACCCCCCGTGTCCGACGACGACCAGACCCCCGAATTCGCCGACCGCCCCGAAGACCGCGCCCGCCAGCGTGCGGTCCCGGCGGGGCGCATCGCGCGCTTCGGCACCTTTGGGCGGCTCGTCGGGGGCGTTGCCGGAGGGATGGTCGCCGAGGGCGCGCGGCGGCTCGCCAGCGGCGAGGGCATTTCGGCGCGCGACCTCATCCTCACCCCCGGCAATGTCCAACGCATGACCGACCGCCTCAGCCACCTGCGCGGCGCGGCGATGAAGATGGGGCAGATGATCAGCCTCGATGCGGGCGATTTCCTGCCCGAGGAACTGTCGCGCATTCTCGCCACCTTGCGCGATCAGGCGAACTTCATGCCGACCAAGCAGCTCGATCAGGTGCTCCGCAGCGAATGGGGACCGGACTGGCGCAAGCAGTTCCGCTGGTTCAACCCCCGCCCCATCGCCGCCGCGAGCATCGGTCAGGTCCACAAGGCCCTCACCCGCGATGGTGAGGAGCTGGCGATCAAGGTGCAGTACCCCGGCGTCGCCAAGAGCATCGACAGCGATGTCGATAATGTGATGACCCTCCTGAAGGTCGCAGGCTTCGCCCCGCCCGAACTCGAGATGGACAGGTTGATGGCGGCCGCCAAGCAGCAGCTTCACGAGGAGGCCGATTACCAGCGCGAAGGCGCGCAGATGGCGATGTATCGCGCGCAACTCGCCGGCACCCCCGGCTTTGTCGTGCCGCGCTTGCACGAAGAGCTGACCCGCGGCTCGATCCTCGCGATGAGCTTTGAAGAGGGCGTGAGCATCGAGGAGCTCGGCAACGAACCGCCCGAACGCCGCGACGAGGTCTTCGCGCGCCTGATCCGCCTCGTCGCGCGCGAGCTGTTCGATTTCGGCGTGATGCAGACCGATCCCAACTTCGCCAATTTCCGCTACCGGCGTGAGACGGGCGAGATCGTGCTGCTCGATTTTGGCGCCTGCCGTCCGGTCGATCCGGCGGTGGCGGACGGGTATCGCAAGATGCTGCTCGCCGGATTGCAGGGGAACGCGCAGGACGTCCTCAAGGCGACCATCGAGGCCGGTTTCATGATGCCGATTGTCGCCGAAAAGCACCCCGAGCGGGTGAACCGGATGATCGACATCGTGATCGGCGAAATGCGTGCCGACGCGCCCTTCGACTTCGGCGACCGCGCCTTCATCCCGCTGCTGCGCGAGGAAGGCTACGCGATCGCGCAGGACAAGGACACCTGGGCCTTCCCGCCGATCGAGACCCTGTTCGTGCAGCGCAAGGTCTCGGGCACGGCGCTGCTAGGCGCGCGGTTGAAGGCCAAGGTCAACATCCGCCGCATCACCGAGGAAGTGCTGGCAAGTACCGCGCCGCTCGGCGAGCGCGCCGCCTGATTGGGGGTGCCTTGCGCCCTCCCCTCATCCCGCTGGCACCGTCCGGTCGGCCCGAAATGTGACGGCCATCACACTTTTGCCGCGATGTTTCATGGGAAACCAACGAGATAGACGGTGGACACCTCGCGAAATTTGTAATAACGCGCCGCAATGCATGGGGGGATAGAGCACAAGACTGGCGTGCTGTTTGTGTGTCTCGGCAATATCTGCCGGTCACCGATGGCAGAAGGCGCGTTCCGCGTGGCGGCGCAGGAGCGCGGTCTTGCGGTGCTGGTCGATTCCGCCGGAACCGCCTCCTACCATCTCGGCCATGAGCCCGATCCGCGCGCGATTGCGGTGGCGCGGGCGCATGGGATCGACATCGCGGGCCAATCCGCGCGGCAGATCGATCGCGAGGATTTCTACCGCTTCAGCCACATCATCGCCATGGACCGCGCCAATCTTGAAGCCTTGCGCTCCAAGGCACCGCGTGACGGGACGGCGCGCCTCGCGATGCTGCTAGACGCTCTCGAAGGGCGACGCGGCGAGCCTGTCGCCGATCCCTATTACGGCGATGCTGCCGCGTTCGAAGCGGCATGGCAGGTCATCAGCCGCGGGGTCGAGGCCTGGGCCGAAAAGCTGCGGCGCGAGGCCGCACAGCAGTCTGCCTGACGCGCCGGGCGCGGGGCGTTACAACCCCTTGCGCCCGAACCCGCCGGCCCGCGCCCGCTCAGGCGCCGCCGAAGGAGCGCCCCGCTCGTGCCAGCCCGCCGGAGCAGCCGCCGGAGGCTGCGGTGAGCGGCGCGGCAGCGGGAAAGGCTCGCGCTGCGGCTCGGGCGCGCCGTTGGCGATCAGCTCGGCCACGCCTTCCACGCCGCCGAACCGCCCTTCGAGCAGCGTCCCGGCAAACCTGATCTTTCGGCCATGCCCTTCATAAGGCTGGATGACGAGATAGCGGGTGGTCACGTAGTTGACCGTCTGGGTCTCGACCACCATCGACGCGATCTGGTCGAGCCGCAGGCGGCGGGTCGAGGCCATGCCGTGAAATTCGATCCCGCCCGCGCCGATTGACAGGACGCGGTTATCCAGCAGGTAGCGCGCGAAGTAGAGCAGCGTGAAGGCCATCATCAGCGCAAGAAAGCCGCCGAACAGGTTGGCTTTGAGGCTGGGGCCCATGGCCACCCAAACGGCGAGCCAGAACATGCCAGCGCTGGCGAGCAGCGCCAGAACAAGCTTCACCCGCGAAAAATAGACGTCCGACACTGTGCTCACCCCTTTCGGCCTGCGTGAGCGACGTCTAGGCCGGAAGGTGCAAACATCTGTTTAACGCAGCAAAAATCCGAAACTCCGCTATCCTCCGCGGAGCAACTGCACGCCCCAGTCTCGCTCGAACAGATAGAGCAGCAGCCGCGCCGCCTCGCCCCGAGGCGAGGTCAACCCGCCGTCGCGCTCCATCAACAGCCGCGCGTCACCATGGGCGATGGGGAGCAGCCGCTGGGTCTGTTCGAGATCGGCGATCCGGAACCCCGCCTCGCCCGATTGCCGCGTGCCGAGGAGTTCGCCCCCGCCGCGCAGCTCGAGGTCTTCCTCGGCGATCCGGAAGCCGTCCTGCGTCTCGCGCATGAGGGCGAGCCGCCGCTTGCCCGTTTCGGACAGCTCATCGCTGCGCAGCAAGACGCAGCGGCTCTTCAGCGAACCGCGCCCCACCCGCCCGCGCAACTGGTGCAGCTGCGCGAGGCCGAAGCGCTCGGCCTGTTCGATCACCATCAGCGTGGCGTTGGGCACATCGACCCCGACTTCGATCACCGTCGTCGCGATCAAGAGTCGCGCCTCGCCCGTGACAAAGCGCTCCATCGCCGCGTCCTTGAGCTCGGGCCGGAGCTGGCCGTGGACGAGCACCACCGCGTCGCCGAACCGCTCCTGCAAAGCAGCATAGCGGGCCTCGGCGGCGGCAATGTCGGCAAGGTCGGGGACGCCGTCCAATTCGCGGACCATCGGGCAGACCCAATAGGCCTGTTGTCCGCTGCCAAGGTGCCGTTCGACCCCGGCGACCATCTCGTCCATGCGCGCCTGCGGGAAAACCAGCGTCTCGATCGCCTGCCGGCCGGGGGGGAGTTCGTCGAGGCGGCTCACGTCCATCTCGCCATATTGCGCCAGCGTCAACGAGCGCGGGATCGGGGTCGCGGTCATCGCCAGCGTATGGGGCGCCCGCCTGCCCTTGGCGGCGAGCGCGAGCCGCTGCGCGACGCCGAAGCGGTGTTGTTCGTCAATCACCACGAGGCCCAAGTCGCGGTAATTGACCGTGTCCTGAAAGATCGCGTGGGTGCCCACCAGCAGCTGGATCGAGCCATCGAGCAGCCCCATCAGCAGCCCCTCGCGCTCGCGCCCCTTGGCGCGGCCGGTCAGCAGCGCGATCTCCACCCCGGTCGGCTCGAGCATCTTGCGCAGCGTTTC
>JAIYEK010000143.1 GCA_027487015.1 Erythrobacteraceae bacterium
GGTGGCGCGCATCGATAAGCATGCGCGTTGCCATTGAATAGTCTCCATGCGCCCGGCCTTGCCCGCTTTGCAGGGGTGAGGGGGCGCGCATTGTTTGGTGAACCGGCGCAGCGATGGGCCGTGCCGGAAGGGATAATCGCACCTTGGCCGCAGAAGGCGGCGCCTGACGCGAAGCTCGTGTCTGCAGTGGCGAGCGTGCGGCCAATCGCCGCGCCTTTTCCCGCAACAGCACGCAGGCGCTTGGCGCGCGGTGTGCTGGTTGTCCGGGAAAAGCGATCTGTCACTGCATCAACCTGTACTGGGCCGGGGTGCGAAGAATATCGAAACCCCGGAGCAAGAGACGGGCAAGGGTGCGTCTGCGCTCCCAGATCCGGCCTCTCCGACAACATCGCTAGCACTGTGGGACTAGGCCCGCAACTCTATTGCGTTTCGAGACATCAAGAACGTAAGCGGGAAACCGCAATGAGTTATCGCACCCTCCTCCTGATGGTTCTCCTTGTGCCAGCGATGCTGCTGGGCGGAGCGAAGGCGCTGGACCTCACGATCCCGGTGCCGATCTGGGGGCGCGAATATGTGCTCTATTTCCCCTTCGAGGACGCGGCGGCCCTCGTGGAACTCCCTAAGGTCGAGGGGCCAGATGATCCCTCCCGCCCGCTGGTGGTGATCGACGCCGGCCACGGCGGACGCGACCCCGGCGCGGTCGGCACCGATGCGGATGGCGGGCGCTTCGAGGAAAAGGCGATCACCCTCGCGATCGCGCTCGCCTTGCGTGACGAATTGCTGCGGCAGGGCGGCGTGCGCGTGGCGCTGACCCGCGCCGATGACCGCATCATCCCGCTCCCCCACCGCCCCGAGATCGCCCGCCTGCTCGAGGCTGACCTGTTCGTCTCGATCCACGCTGACAGCGCCGGGAGCCAGAACGAGGCGGTCAGCGGCGCGAGCATTTACACGCTCTCGACCGAGGCCTCGAGCGAGGCGGCGGCGCGGTTTGCGGCGCGCGAAAATGATGCCGACCGCTTGAACGGCATCACCATCGAAGGCGCGAGCGCCAATGTCAGCGCGATCCTCGTCGATCTTTCGCAGCAGCGCACGCAGGAAGACGCGCTGGCGTTTGCAGGGCTGGTGCTGCGCGAGGGCGAGAGTGCGCTCGCCTTCGTGCCCCAACCGCGCCGGTCGGCCGCGCTGGCGGTGCTGCGCGCGCCCGACGTGCCCTCGGTCTTGTTCGAAAGCGGCTTTGTCACCAACCGCGATGATCGCGCGCGGCTGACCACGCCCGAGGGCCGGGCGCAATATGCCGGCGTGCTGGCGCGCGCGATCCGGGTGTATTTCGCCCGCCGCGCGCAGCCAGGCGAGGGCGGGGAATAGGTTTGCAATGCCGCTAGCCTTGGCGCGCATGAGCGTGCTAGTTGCCGCCCGTCCATGACCGAGACTACTCCGCCTTCCGACCGGCTTTCGACCTGGGCTTACCTGCGCTACCGCGTGACCCGCGACCTTGGCGCGAGCGCCGCGTGGTTTTCCGCGCGCTGGAAGCAGAGCCGGTTGTTCAAGCTCGCTGCGATCGCTTTCGGCGTGTTCCTTGCGCTTTGGATCGCGCTGTTCGTGTGGCTCGGCAGCGATCTGCCCGAAGCCGAGGCGCTGCTCACCTATGAAACCCCGCTGCCCACCGTGGTGCGCAGCGTGGATGGCGAGATCGTCCATTCCTACGCCCGCGAACGCCGTGTGCAGCTGCAATTTGCCGATTTCCCCCAGCAGCTGATCGACGCCTATCTCGCCGCCGAGGACAAGACCTTCTTCAGCCACGGCGGGGTCGATTACCTCGGCACGGCCAATGCGGTGTTCGACTATGCGACCAAGTTCGGCTCGGGCGAGCGTGCGGTGGGGGGCTCGACCATCACCCAGCAGGTCGCCAAGAATCTGCTCTTGGGCGATGAGTATTCGGTCACCCGCAAGCTCAAGGAAATGATCCTGGCGGGTCGCATCGAGCAGGTGCTGACCAAGCAGGAAATCCTCGAGCTTTACCTCAATGAAATCCCGCTTGGGCGGCGTTCCTTCGGGGTGCAGGCCGCCTCGCGCGCCTATTTCGACAAGGATGTCGACCAGCTGCAGCTGCACGAGATTGCGTTCCTCGCGATCCTGCCCAAGGCGCCCGAGAAATACGGGCGCAAGGGTCAAGAGGCCGCGGCGCTCGAACGGCGCAATTTCGTGCTCGACCAGATGGAGAAGAACGGCTTCATCACCGGCTCGGAACGCCGCGCGGCAGCCGCGCAGCCCTTGGGCCTCGTGACCCAGCGCCGCGAGCGGTCGGTCGATGCGGGATACTTCCTTGAAGAAGTGCGCCGCGAACTCATCACCCGCTTTGGCGAGACGGCCGATAAGGGGCCGAACTCGGTCTATGCGGGCGGGCTCTGGGTGCGCACCAGCCTCGATCCGCAGGTGCAGTTCGCCGCGCGCGATGCGCTGCGCGAAGGCCTGCTGCGTTATCACGGCGGGCGCGCCTGGGCCGGGCCGATCGCGACGCTCGATATGAGCGAAGGCAATTGGGCGAGCCAGCTCCAATCCTCGCCATTGGGCATCAGCTACAAGGACTGGCGCATCGGCGTCGTCACCCGCCGTTCGGGACAGAGCGCAACCATCGGCTTTGCCGACGGGAGCGAGGCGCCGCTGATCGGGCTGCCCAATGCCTTGAAGGCTGGTGACGTGATCGCGGCCAGCCCATCAGGCAATGGCTTTGCGGTGCGCACCATCCCCGAAGCGCAGGGCGCGCTGGTGGTGGAGCAGGCGCAGACCGGCCGGGTGCTGGCGATGCAGGGCGGGTTCGACAACCGCCTGTCGGACTTCAACCGCGCCACGCAGGCGATGCGCCAGCCGGGCTCGACCATCAAGCCCTTCGTCTATGCCGCAGGGCTCGACAACGGGATGACCCCCTCGACCCAGGTCGATAACTCGCGCTTCTGCTATTATCAGGGCGCGAACCTTGGTGAGAAGTGCATCCGCGGATCGGGCAGCGGAGGGCAGCACCCGATGCGCTTCGGGCTCGAGCAGTCGCAGAACATCATGACCGTGCAGATCGGGATGACCGCGGGGATGCCCAATGTCGTCAAGGAGATCGAGCGGCTCGGGATCGGCAAGTTCCCGCCCTATCCCTCGACCGCGCTGGGCGCTGGCGAGACGACGTTGGTGAAGATGGTCGCGGCCTATTCGGCGCTGGCGAACCATGGCCGGCTCGCGCCGCCGACGCTGATCGATTACGTCCAGGACCGCCGCGGCAAGGTGCTGTGGCGCGCAGATACCCGCGATTGCCGCGGCTGCAACATGCCCAAGTGGGACGGCAAGCCGATGCCGCGCTTCGGGGTGATGGGCGCGCAGGCGATGGACGCGCGCACCGCCTTCCAGGTGATGCACATGCTGCGCGGCGCAGTGAGCCGCGGGACCGCGACTATCCTCAACTCGCTCGGCCTGCCGCTGTTCGGCAAGACCGGCACCACGACGGGCCCCAAGGACGTGTGGTTCATCGGCGGCACCCAGCAAATGATCGCGGGCGCCTATGTGGGCTTCGACCAGCCGCGCAACATGGGCGGCTATGCCTTTGGCGGCACGATCTCAGCGCCGATCATCAAGAGCCTGATCGAAAAGACCAAGCCCAAGTGGTCCGATCTCCCCCCCGTCGCGCCCGCCGGGGTGAGGATGGTGCGGATCGACCGGCGTTCGGGCAAGCAGGTGTTCGATGGCTGGCCGACCGACGATCCCAAGTCGGCGATCATCTGGGAGGCCTTCAAGCCCGACACTGAGCCAGAGCGCTACACCCGCCAAGACGCGATCGCCGCCAAGCGCAACGAGATCCTCGCGCTGATCCGCGCCGGGCGTCAGAATGCCGCCAGCGCTGTGGTCGATACGCCGCCCGAGGAAGGCAGTGTCGTCGAGGAGGGCGGAATTGACTGACGCTCCGACCAACTTTGGCCGGAACCTGTGGCGGGGCTGGGGGGTTGGGACGGTATGAACCGTTATTTCCGCACCCCTGCCGCCGCGCTCGCGCTTGCTGCCCTCGTCGCCACCAGCGCTTCGGCCGAACTGCCGCAAGGTGCCAAGGCCCCGACCTTCGCCACCAAGGCGGCGCTCGCGGGCAAGGCCTTCGGCTTCAACCTCAAGGCCGCGCTCGCGAAGGGGCCGGTGGTGCTCTATTTCTACCCCAAGGCCTTCACTCAGGGCTGCACGCTCGAGGCCAACGCCTTTGCCGAGGCGATGCCGCAGTTCAAGGCCGCGGGCGCGACCGTCATCGGCATGTCGGCCGACGACATCGAAACCCTCAAGGATTTCAGCCGCAAGGAATGCCGCGATGCCTTCCCGGTCGGTGTCGCCTCGCCTGCGATCAGCAAGGCCTATGACGTGGCTATGGCCTCGGGGATGACGCGCCGCACATCCTACGTGATCGCCAAGGATGGCCGGATCGTTGCGGTCCATGCCAACGCCGACTATCGCGACCATGTCGCCAAGACGCTGGCGGCGGTGCGCGCGCTCAAGAAGTAGCGGGCGCGGCGCAGGCGCTTTACAATCGCGCGTGCAGCGCTAAGCGCGTCGCCCACATTCGCTTTTCGCCACGAAGGAAGACCCATGCGGGCCGAGGCCCAGGCTTACATCAACCGGATCGAGGCGGCGCTGGCGCTGGTGCGCCTGTCGCTCGACTGGGACCGCGCGCTGCGCCGGCTCGACGAATTGAACGCGCGTGTGCAGGACCCCAACCTCTGGGACAATCCCAAGCAGGCGCAGGCGATCAGCCGCGAGCAGAAGACGCTCGAGACGGCGGTCAACACCGTCAACGAGATCGCGGCCGAAATGGCTGACGCGATCGAGTTCATCGAACTGGGCGAGGCCGAGGGCGAGGACACGATCGTCGACGATGGCCTCGCGACGCTCGCCGCGCTCGCTGACCGGGCCGATGCCGACAAGGTTCAGGCGCTGCTTTCGGGCGAGGCGGACGGCAACGACACCTATCTCGAAATCCACGCCGGCGCCGGCGGGACCGAGAGCCAGGACTGGGCCGAAATGCTGTTCCGCATGTATGGCCGCTGGGCCGAACGGCGCGGCTTCAAGGTCGAGACGGTCGAATATCAGGCGGGCGAACAGGCCGGGATCAAGTCGGCCACGCTGCACATCAAGGGCGAGGGCGCCTATGGCTATGCCAAGACCGAGAGCGGCGTCCACCGCCTGGTCCGCATCAGCCCCTATGATTCGTCCGCACGCCGCCACACCAGCTTTTCGAGCGTGTGGGTCTACCCGGTGATCGACGATACCTTCGAGATCGACATCAACCCGGCCGACCTCAAAATCGACACCTACCGGGCCTCGGGTGCAGGCGGCCAGCACGTCAACACCACCGATTCGGCGGTGCGTATTACCCACCAGCCGAGCGGCATCGTCGTGGCAAGCCAGCAGGACCGCAGCCAGCACAAGAACCGCGAGATCGCGATGAACATGCTCAAGGCGCGCCTGTATGAAGCGGAGATGCGCGCGCGCGAGGAAGCGGCGAGCGCTGAGCACTCGGCCAAGAGCGACATTGGCTGGGGCCACCAGATCCGCTCCTACGTCTTGCAGCCCTACCAGATGGTCAAGGACCTGCGCACCGGGGTGGTCTCGACCTCGCCCGATGCGGTGCTCGACGGAGCGATCGACCCCTTCATCTCGGCCGCGCTCGCCCAGCGCGTGACCGGCGAGAAGGTCGAGATCGAGGACGTGGAGTAGGCTGCTCGATTCCCGGGCCGGGCGGGTCTTTTTAGCAGTTGTATTTCGAAATCCACGAATCGCCGGTGGCGGATGGATTGAGCTTGCACTTGCTGGTTGGCGGGGAGGTTGGATTGGTGCTCAGAAGCTGCTTGCCGCCGGTGGTCTGGACCAAGTTCTGATAATGCTGGTGCTTGTCGAAGGCGGTCTGCAACGAGGTCAATTTGGACTGGAGTTCGAAGCCCTTGGTCGCGGTGGCCTTGCCCGCCAGTTCGACCCCATCAATCTTCTTTTCCGCGGCATCAAGCCTGGTCTTGAGAGCTTGCAGCTCGGCTTTGAGGGTTGCGTCAGGTGCTGCGAGGGTGGGCGAGTTGATTGCCGGGCGAAATGTCTGCTGCGCGCCCGCTGCTAGGGTTGTCGCGGCCAGCGCGCCGCCCAAAAAGCCAATGGTCATTGATCGAAAATGCTTCATCGAACCCACTCCCCTGCGTGTGCCATGAGAGCAAACGTATCAAGCGTGGCGGGGGGCAGCAATATGTTCCCGCCGACGCGGCTCCGGGAACCGGCCCCGCGTCCCATCGCTTTGTCATTTGGATCACGATTGGTTAGAGCAGGCACCATGGTCAAACCTCTGCTATTCGGATTTGCTGCGCTATCGGCGCTTGGGCTTGGCGGCTGCAACGAACTGGCATCTATGCCGTCCGACCGTCCCGAGACCGCGCTCGATTTCCCCGCGCCCGACCGGCCGGTTGCCGCGGTCGTCTCCACCCAGTTCTCGAACGAAGACGCGCGCGAGGAGCGCAACGAGGCCAAGGTCGTGATGGATCTCGCCGACATCCGCCCGGGCATGACCGTGGCCGATATCGGCGCGGGCGAGGGCTACTACACCGTGCGCCTTGCCGAACGCGTCGGCGCCGATGGCCGCGTGCTCGCGCAGGACATCAGCCGCGAAGCGCTCGACCGCCTCGGCCGCCGGGTCGAGCGCGAGCGGCGCGAGAACATCTCGATCAAGTTCGGCGATACCGACAATCCGCAGCTTCCCCCCGACAGCTTCGACCGGATCTTTATGGTGCACATGTACCACGAAGTAACTGAGCCCTATGCCTTCCTTTGGAACATGTGGCCCGCCCTCAATGCCGGGGGACAGATCGTGGTCGTGGAAAGCGACAGCCCGGTCGGCCGCCACGGATTGCCGCACACGGTGCTGTTCTGCGAATTCGAGGCGGTCGGCTATGTGCTAGTCGAGTATATCGAGCGGCCTGACATCAAGGGCTATTTCGCGCGCTTTGAGCGCGGGTCCAAGCGCACCGATCCCACCGCGATCAAGGTCTGCGATGCAGGCTGACCGCGCGCGCGGCGCGAGGTTGCGGCACGCGGCGGTGCACACTATGGCGAGAATTGGAAATACCGCGTCACAGGGACGCAAAGGGGATCTTCATTGTTCAAGGGATTGAGCCCGATCGTCTACGGCGGGCGTGAA
>JAIYEK010000325.1 GCA_027487015.1 Erythrobacteraceae bacterium
ACCGCACTTGCCGAAACTGCCCACGCCGCCGCAGGCAAGCTGGCCTGGTGGCGCGGGGCGGTCATCTACCAGATCTACCCGCGCTCTTTCCGCGACACCAATGGCGACGGGATCGGCGATCTTGCAGGCATCGCCGAGGGGCTCGATTACATCGCCGACCTCGGGGTCGACGGCATCTGGATCTCGCCCTTCTTCACCTCGCCGATGAAGGATTTCGGCTATGATGTGGCCGATTACTGCGGGATCGACCCGAGCTTCGGCACCTTCGCTGATTTCGACCGGGTAGTGGAAAAGGCCCACACCCGCGGCCTCAAGGTGATCATCGATCAGGTCTATTCGCACACCTCGGATGAGCACGCATGGTTCCAGGAGAGCCGGCAGGATCGCACCAATCCCAAGGCCGACTGGTATGTCTGGGCCGACCCCAGGCCCGACGGCTCGCCGCCGTCCAACTGGCAATCGGTGTTCGGCGGATCGGCATGGCAGTGGGACGGGCCGCGGAAGCAGTATTACCTGCACAACTTCCTGACCTCGCAGCCCGATCTCAACGTCCACAACCCCGACGTGCAGAACGCGCTGCTCGATGTGGCGCGCTTCTGGCTGTCGCGGGGCGTTGACGGCTTCCGGCTCGATGCCTTGAACTTCTCGATGCATGATCCGGAGCTGCGCGATAACCCGCCCTCGGGCACGCCGATGGAGCTGGTCACCCGGCCCTTCGACATGCAGATCAAGCAGTACAACCAGTCGCACCCGGACATCGTCGCCTTCCTCGAACGCATCCGGCAGACGCTCGACGAATTCCCGGGCCGCTTCACCGTCGCCGAAGTTGGCGGGCCGGAACCGCTCGCCGAAATGAAGGCCTTCACCGCGGGCGGCAAGCGGCTCGATTCTGCCTATAACTTCGACTTCCTCTACGCCCCGCGCCTCACCGCGCCGCTGGTGCGAGCCAGCCTCTCGCAGTGGACCGGCGAGGAGGGCGAGGGTTGGCCTTCCTGGGCCTTCTCGAACCACGATGCCCCGCGCGCGGTGACCCGCTGGACGCTCGATGGCGACATGGCGCGCGCTGGTCGGCTCAATCTGCTGCTGCTGCTGGCGCTGCGCGGCAATCCGATCATCTATCAGGGCGAAGAGCTCGGCCTGCCACAAGGCGAGGTTGCCTTCGAGGACCTGCAGGACCCCGAGGCGATTACCAATTGGCCGCACACCCTCGGCCGCGATGGCGCACGCACCCCGATGCCGTGGGCGGCCAACGCCCCGCAAGCGGGCTTTTCGAGCGCGAACCGCACGTGGCTGAAGCTCGATCCGGTCCACACCGGCTTTGCGGTCGACCGGCAGGCGACCGACCCCGTCTCCACCCTTGCCTATGCCCGCGCACTGCTTGCCGCGCGACGCGGGGCTCCGGCGCTGGCGGTCGGTGACATCACCTTGCTCGATGCGCCTGAGGACATCCTCGCCTTCCTGCGCGAGGGCGAGGAGGGCGCGGTGCTGTGCGTGTTCAACCTCGGCGAGGCGCCCTGCCA
The DNA here is from genome assembly GCA_027487015.1 of Erythrobacteraceae bacterium. Classification (GTDB taxonomy): domain Bacteria; phylum Pseudomonadota; class Alphaproteobacteria; order Sphingomonadales; family Sphingomonadaceae; genus Erythrobacter. Next base: position 1,521 of record JAIYEK010000325.1, read on the forward strand.
CTGGAGCGCGCCCGACAGCCTCGGCGCGCCCCAGCTGATCGCCACCGAAAGCCATGTCGGCAGCGACGCGGTCCCCGAGGCGCTCGCGCCCGGCACCGGCTACTGGGCCCGCGTGCAGGGGAGCTGATGGCCGACAACCCCTCCTCGCAATCCCGGCGCAGCGCCACGCTGGAGGATATTGCGCGCGAGGCCGGGGTCTCGATCTCGACCGTCAGCCGCGCGCTCAACGACAGTCCTTCGGTCAAGCGGCGGACCAAGCAGCAGATCTGGCAGATCGCCCGCGCGCACGACTACGAGTTTCGCGCCAGCATGCCGAGCGGCCCGATCGGCGCCGACGCGACCCTCGCGGTGGTCGTCCCCGCCCCGCAGGCGCGCGACAGCCGGGTGTCGGACCCCTTCTTCCTCGAGCTCCTCGCCGGGATCGCCGAGGCCGCACGCGAGCGGAACGCCGATCTCATCATCAGCCACCTCTCCCCCCGCGCAGGGGGAGACTTGGACTATGCGATGAGCACCAGCCGCGCGACGGGAGCGATCTTCATTGGCCAGTCCTCGCTCCATCACGAATTCAATGCCTTGGCCGCGCGCGACAATCGCTTCGTGGTGTGGGGCGCGGAGTTTCCGGATGCGCAATATTGCGTCATCGGCTCGGACAACCTTGCCGGAGGGCGGCGCGCGACCGCGCACCTCGCGCGCCTTGGCCGCCGCCGCATCGCCTTCCTCGGCGACAGCGAGGCACCCGAAGCGGAGCAGCGCCTGCGCGGCTACCGGCAGGCCCTCGAGCAGGCGGGGATCCCCTTCGACGACGATCTGGTCGTGCCCGCCCATTTCGAGGTCCACTCGGCCGAAGCTGCGGTGCGTAGCGCCCTCGCCCGCGGCCTGAGGTTCGACGCGATTTTCGCCGCATCCGACCTCATCGCGATCGGCGCGATTCGGGCGCTGACCCGCTCCGGCATGCGCGTGCCCGAGGACGTCTCGGTGGTCGGCTACGACAACATCCCCGCCGCGCGGCTCGTCACCCCGCAGCTTACCACCATCGATCAGGACGCCAATCTGGCCGGCCGCATGCTGGTCTCCAAGCTGATCGACAAGGGCGACGGCCCGGCGATCTCGCAGCGGCTTGAAACCAGCCTGCTGATCCGCGAAAGCTGCGGGGGATGACCGGCGCGCCCGCCCCCCTGAAGAGCATTGTCATTGTCGGCGGCGGCAGCGCGGGCTGGATGACGGCGGCCGCGCTCGCCCAGGCGGTGGGCGGGACTTGCGCGATCACCCTCGTCGAGAGCGAGGCGATCGGCACGGTCGGCGTCGGCGAGGCCACCATCCCCCCGATACGCCACTTCAACCAGCGCCTCGGCATCGACGAGGCGACCTTCGTGCGCGAGACGCATGGCAGCTACAAGCTCGGCATCGAGTTCGTCGACTGGGGGCGGCTCGGCCACACCTACTTCCACCCTTTCGGCCAATACGGCGCCGAGTTCGACACGGTGCCCTTCTACCACCACTGGATGCGCGAGCATCTGGAGGGGCGCGTCGAGGGCCCAATTGACGACTTCTCGATGTGCTGGGCGATGGCCAAGGCGGGCAAGTTCTCGCACCCCTCGCCCGACCGGCGCCTGATCCAGTCAACCTTCGACTACGCCTACCACTTCGACGCCGGGCTCTACGCCGCTTTCCTCCGGCGCTACGCCGAAGCGCGGGGGGTGACCCGCGTAGAGGGCAAGGTGGTCGACGTGGCCTTGCGCGGCGAGGACGGGTTCATCGAGGCCGTCACCCTCGACAACGGCACCCGCATCGAGGGCGAATTCTTCATCGATTGCAGCGGCTTCCGCGGGCTTCTGATCGAGGAGGCGCTGCACGCCGGCTACGACAACTGGCAGCACTGGCTCCCCTGCGACCGCGCGGTCGCGGTGCCTTGCGAGCGCGGCGAGTTCACCCCCTATACCCGCTCCACCGCGCGCGCGGCCGGGTGGCAGTGGCGCATCCCGCTCCAGCACCGTACCGGCAACGGCTATGTCCATTGCTCGCAGTTCATCTCCGAGGATGAGGCGGCAACGACCCTGCTACAAAACCTCGACGGCGCAGCATTGGCCGACCCGCGCCCCTTGCGCTTCGTCACCGGCAAGCGGCGCAAGTTCTGGGAGAAGAACTGCGTCGCCATCGGGCTCTCGGCTGGGTTCATGGAGCCGCTGGAATCGACCAGCCTCCACCTCATCCAATACGGCATCCTGCGCCTGATCGCGTTGCTGCCCGACAGCGCCATGTCGCCGCTGCTCGCGCGGGAATACAACGCCCAGACCGCGCGCGAATACGAGCTGATCCGCGACTTCCTGATCCTCCACTACAAGGCCTGCGAGCGGGACGATTCCGAGCTGTGGCGCTACTGCGCGGCCATGCCGATCCCCGACACCTTGCAGTACAAGATCGACCATTTCCGCACCAATGGCATGCTGGTGGCAGACGGGCAGGAGCTCTTCGCCAACCCCAGCTGGATCGCGGTCTATCTCGGCCAGGGGATTACCCCGGCCCGCGCCCCGGCGCTGGCGCATATGCGCTCCGGGGTGCCGGTGGCAGAGCGCCTTGCCCAGATCCGCACAGCGATGGACGAGGCGGTTGCCGCCATGCCCAGCCACGGCGAATTCATCGCCCGCCACTGCGCCGCACCCCCGCTCGCCGCCTGATCCGCAGCGCGCCCCGGCCGCTTAGCGGCGGGCAAATGTTTCACGTGAAACATATCAAGAACACGTCGCGCGAACGAATGACCCGGCGACGATGTGACAACCACTGCGCGACCACAGCGCTTCGCCCCCGCTTCGCCCGCCCCCGAACGCAAGAAGGGCCCGCCATCGCTGGCGGGCCCTCCTGTTGCCCCGGTGCGACCCGAGGGCGTTCGGCTTAGAAGCTCTTGCGCAGCGTGAACTGGAAGGTCCGGCCGTAGATCTCGTGACGGCTCGGGAAGGACTGGCCCAGCGACACGCCGTTCGCTCCGAACAGTTCGTTCTGCGTCACGAAGGGCTCGTCGGTCAGGTTGAACACTTCCGCCAGGACCTGCACCCCGTTGAGGAAGCTGCCGTCCCTGGTGAAGGTGTAGCCGATCTGCGCGTCGAGGATGGTCTCGCTCTGCGCATCGGCGCCTTCGAGGCCGCCTGCGAAGTTCGGCACTTCCGAGAGGAAGCCGCCGCGGTAACGTGCGGCGAGCTTGGCGCGGAAGCCGTTCTTTTCGTAGAAGATGTCGCTCGACCAGGTGAGGTCCGAATAGCCCGGGATCGGGATCGCCGCATTGCCCGGAGGGGTGATCTCGGCATCCGAATAGGTGATCGAGTAGAACCCGCCGAAGCCATCGAGCACCTCGGCGAGGTCACCGAAGTTGACCCGCACCGTGCCTTCGATCCCGGCGATCTTGCCATCCGAGAAGTTCACCGGCCCGTTGAACTGGCCGATCGCCACCTGCGGGTTTGCGGCGAGGAAGGCACCGAAGCCGCGGTTCTGGATCTGCTGGGTGAGATCCGCGGTCTCGCCAAGGCTGACCACCCAGTCCGACAGATCCTTGTAGAACGCCGCGACGATGATCGCGCTGCCCGGCGAGAAGTACTTCTCGAAGGAGATGTCATAGGAGGTCGACTTGTAGGGCTCGAGCGAGGGGTTGCCGCCGCTCAGGTCGAAGCAGACCTGGGCCGGAGGATTGAAGCCCACCACCGAGTCCGGGGTCTGGTCGGCATTGGTGTCCGGGCAGACCTGCGGGCGGAATGTCAGGTTCTGGTTGGCCGCCAGCTGATCGAGCCGCGCGCGGGTGATGGTCTGCGCGAAGGCGATGCGGATGAAGGTATCCGGCATCACTTCAAAGCTGAGGTTCGCGCTCGGCAGCCAGTTGGTGAAGCTGTATTCCACATCGTTGATGCGGCCGCCAGCCAGCGTGCCGGTCGAACCTTGCGAGGTGTCGACATAACGCAGGCCGAGGTTCCCGCGAACCGGCACCGAGCCGAGATCACCGTCGATATCGGCCTGGATGTAGATGTTGTGGATCCGCTCTTCGACCGTCCATTCGGTGTCGTCGGTGGCACGCTCAAGCCGGTAGGCGCCGCTGGTGAGCAGGCTCGCCGGGTTATAGGCGATGATGTTCTGCCCGATGCCCTTGGAATCGGTCGCACCGACGATGATCGACGAGGGGATCGCCAGCGAGCTGTTCACGAAGCCCGTGCCGGGCCGCAGGAAGGTGCCGTTGTTGTCGAAGTCCTTGCGGCGGTCGGTGTAGAGCCAGCCGACAGTGATCTTGTCGAGCAGCCCGCCGTCAAACTCCCAATAGGTCTCGGCGCGCAGCTGGTGCAGCTCGTCATTGATTTCCGGCTCGCGCAGGAAGCCGACCTGGCCCCATCCGCCCGGGTCGGTGAGCAGCACGTTGGCCGGGTTGGTGTAATCGATCAGCCCGGCAATCGAGTATTCGCCATTGCGCGGGAAGGTGAAGGTCAGGCGGTCAGCCGGGCCCGAACCGGCGCGGCCGGTACCGGCGTAGGATTCGTAGTCGACATCGTCGCGGTCGAGGGTCGAATAGCCATAGTCGACCACGAAGCCGAGGTTGTCGGTCGCCTTCCATTCCATGTTGCCGCCGAGCGCGAAGATATCCGAATCCGCGCCCTCGGTGTCGGTGCGCAGGATCGGATAGACGTTCGTGTAGGTGGCGCTGTCAGCGAAGGGACCCGAACCGGTCACGGTGCCAACCTGGGCCCCGCCGTTGGTGCTCCACGAGGCGATCGGGGTTTCGGTGCCGCGGAAGATACCCTCGTCCTTGGTGCCGGTGTAGAAGCCGTCGATGGTGAGCGAGAAGTTGTCAGTCGGCTCGAACTGGAGCGAGCCTGCGACCGAGGTGCGCTTGAACTCGCGGCTCTGCACACCCTGTCGCGGGTTGTCGCGCGGGAAGATCACGCCGGCCGGCGTGCGGGCGGTCTGGCCCGGGTTGGTCTTCAATTCGCGCTGGATGATCTGGGTCGGGATCGACTGGATCGTCGCGCCGATCGACCAGCCGAGCGTGCCGGCCTCGTTCTGATCGATGTAGCTGCCGAAGAAGCGGTAGCCGCTCGAGCTGAAATCGGGGTTGAGCGAACCGTTGTCGTTGTAGGTGTAGGTGCCCGACAGGGTCAGCTGGCGCTTCTTGGAATCGAGCGGCTTGACGGTGCGCAGGTCGACCGCGCCGGCGATGCCGATTGCGGCGAGCTGGGCGTCACCGGTCTTGTAGACGATGCCCTGACCGATCAGTTCCGAGGGGAACTGGTCGAATTCGATCCCGCGGTTGTTGCCCGCCGAGACGACTTCGCGGCCGTTGAGGAGCGCGAGAGAGAAGTCCGGGCCGAGGCCGCGGATCGAGACCTGCTGCGAACGGCCGCGCACGCGCTGGGCGGTAACGCCGGGCAGACGAGCGAGAGAGTCCGCGATCGAAAGGTCGGGGAGCAGGCCGAGGTCTTCGGACGAGATCACTTCGACGATCGAGGTGGCTTCGCGCTTGGCATCGAGCGAGGACTGGATCGATCCACGGATCCCGGTGACGACGATCGCGTCCTCTTCACCCTCGACCGCAGCCGGCTCCTCTTGCGCCATCACCGGCGTGCCGGTTACGGCGAGCGCCAGAAAGGTCGCGGCCCCGCACAGCAGGCGCGCGCTTGCATTGATCCCGTTCATTTTCATCAGAAGTCCCCTCCCGCAAGCGCCGTTCGGCAGCGCTTTTGCAGTTTTTTTCATAGCCCAACATGAACCGGAGGTAAATCGGCAAATGCGCGCCATGTACCGGTCGCACAATAATCTTGTATTTATGTTGCCAGTCAGATGCTTATTGCGACTTTTCCCGCAAGATCGGGGCTTTGGTAACGCTATCATCGGCATGGATGTTGCGCTATTGTCACAGTTTCGCACCATGCCGCATTGCAGCATCGCAGCGAGGGAGGAAACGGTGTCGGCAGGCACCCCTCAGCGCGCCGGTTCCGGGGTTATTTCATCGGTTTTCCAAGCACATCGCCTTTGCCCTTTGAGTGCGCCCGCGAGTTTGTTAGGCTCCCCGGCATGGCCAGCCAGCCCGCCCCGCCCGCGCATGACGCCCCTGCAAGCTGGGGCATTGCCCCCGGCAATCCGCGTGCCGAGGCAATTTCTTCGTCTGATCAGCAGCTTGTCAGCTTGGACAATTTTCTCGTCGACCCCGAACACGCCATCGCGCAAGCCTCTTTGCAAAAATTTGCAAAAATCACCCCGCAATATCCCGGGGTGCGCGCGCCGCTCGATCCCGCGGTGTGCCGGGCATGGCTGGGGCAGCTCGCGCCGCTGCTCGATGGGTGGTTCGGGCCGACGGGACGGCCCTGGGCGATGCAGGCGTGGTTTTCGCTGGTCACCACGCCCCGCCAGGCGCTCGCTCCGATGCAGCGCCTGCCGCATGTCGACGGCACCGACCCGCAGCAGATCGCGATGATGCTCTACCTGCACCGCACCGGACACGGCGGGACAGCCTTTTTCCGCCACCGTTCGACCGGACTCGCCGCACTCACCGCGGACAACTACCCGGCTTATGCCGGGGCAGTGCAGGCCGAATACGGGCGCACTGGGCTCCCTGCGGCCGCCTACCCCACCGACGGCGCGCCACATTTCGAGCGCATCCATGTCGCCGAAGGGCATTTCAACCGCGCGGTGTTCTATCGCGGCAACCTGCTCCACAGCGGGGTGATCGACAACGACGCACCGCTTAGCGCCGACCCCCGCGAGGGCCGGCTGACGATCAACGCCTTCTTCCGCCCGGCCCCGGGCTGACGCGGCGCATAATGGGATGAGAGATATGAAACGGCCTCAGGTGAACAAGCTGGTGATCGTCGGCGGGGGGACCGCCGGGTGGATCACCGCCGCCGCCTTCGCGCGGCTGCTGGGCCAACGCCTCACTATCGAGCTTGTTGAAAGCGAGGCGATCGGCACGGTCGGCGTGGGCGAAGCGACGATCCCGCAGATCATCCGGCTAAACGGCATCCTCGGCCTCGACGAGAACGAGTTCCTGCGCGCCACCTCCGGCACCTTCAAGCTCGGGATCGAGTTCGTCGATTGGGGGCAGAAGGGCAGCCGCTATCTCCACACCTTCGGCGATACGGGGATGAGCCTCGGCAACGTGCCCTTCCACCACTATTGGCGGCGCAGCGCGGGGAGCGCGCCCGCCACCAAGGGGCTGTGGGACTTCTCGCTCCACCAGATGGCCGCCGATCAGGCGCGCTTCGGCAAGCTCGACCGGGTCGGCAACACCAGCATGACGGGGCTTGCCTATGCCTACCACTTCGATGCCAGCCGCTATGCGCTGTTCCTGCGCGCCTATGCCGAAGGGCGCGGGGTGACGCGCACCGAGGGGATCGTCGAAAGCGTCCAGCGCGATGGGGAGAGCGGCGACATCCGCTCGATCACGCTGAAGGGCGGCAAAGAGGTCGGGGGCGATTTCTTCATCGACTGCACCGGCTTTCGCAGCGTTCTGCTCGGCGATACGCTGGGGGTGGGGTATCAGGACTGGTCGAAGTGGCTCCCCTGCGACCGCGCGCTGGCGGTGCCCTCCGAGCGGCTGCCTAGCCTCGTGCCCTATACCCGCGCGACGGCGAAGGATGCGGGCTGGCAGTGGCGCATCCCGCTCCAGCACCGCACCGGCAACGGCCATGTCTATTCCAGTGGCTTCACCACCGACGAGGCGGCGGCCGACACGCTGATGGCGGGGCTCGACACCAAGCCACTCGGCGATCCGCGGCCGATCCGTTTCACCACCGGGCGGCGCGAGGCGTTCTGGGCGCACAACTGCGCGGCGATCGGGCTGTCGAGCGGGTTTCTCGAGCCGCTCGAATCGACCTCGATCCACCTCATCCAGTCGCATGTCAGCCGGCTGATCCAGCTCTTCCCGCGCGTGGGCGATCCTTCGGCGATGCGCGAGGAATACAACCAGCGCTGCGCGGCGGAGTTCGCGCAGATCCGCGACTTCCTGATCCTCCACTACCACCAGACCGCGCGCGAGGACACCGAGTTCTGGCGTTACTGCAAGAACATGGCGGTGCCCGACAGCCTCACCCACAAGATCGCGCTGTTCGCCGCATCGGGCCGCGTGGGCCGCGACGTCGACGATCTGTTCCGCGATGCGAGCTGGGTGCAGGTGATGCTCGGCCAGGGGGTGATGCCGGCGGATTACGATCCAATGGCCGACCAGATCAGCGACGCGCAGCTCGCCGAGTTTCTTGCCAACGTGAAGACCCTCACCGCGCGCGCGGTCGGCAGCCTGCCCTCCCACGAGGACTACCTTGCACGCCACTGCCCGGTCGACGAGCGGCTACTCGCCGCGGCCTGAGCCGCCCTGATCGCGGCCACGAAAAAGGGCGGCGCAGCCATGCTGCACCGCCCGTTTTTTTGTGCCCTAAGGCCCCGGTCTTACTTCGACTGGGCTTCGAGGTAGGCAACCAGGTCAGCGCGCTTCTGGTCATCCTTGACGCCCGGGAAGGCCATCTTGGTGCCGGGCACGTAGGCCTTCGGGTCCTTGAGGTATTCGAACAGGACCTGCGGCGTCCAGGTGATGCCGCTGTTCTTGTTGGCGTCCGAGTAGGCAAAGCCAGCAACCGAGCCCGACTTGCGGCCGACGATCTTGTGCAGCGACGGGCCGACGCGGTTCACGCCGTCATCGAACACGTGGCAGGTGCGGCATGCGGCGAAAACCTTTTCGCCCGCAGCGGCATC
>JAIYEK010000218.1 GCA_027487015.1 Erythrobacteraceae bacterium
GGAGCTGTCCCTGCCCCTGCTTGCCGGTTCTTCCGGAAGGCTAGGGCATATGGCGCCCACCTGACGTACCACGCGTCAGAGGATTTCTAGCGCAAACGACCCATGGTGGTTCCGTCACTTTATTGAATTTCGAATCGCCTCCGCGATGCGGTCTCCTCCGGGGGCCCGGTCCCTGCGGGGCCACCCTTCCGGGCGGCCGTTCGGCCTTGCGGCCCTTTGGGCCGTGGCCTACCGCTGAGGTCGTAATGACCGACATTTCAAAATCCGAATTTCGCCGTACCCTCCGCGCCGCGCGCAAGGCTCATGTCGAGGCGCTGCCCGATTCCATCCGCGGCCTGCTGTTCCATCGCCCCCCGGCCCCGCTGCTCGCACGGATCGGGGACGAGGCGGTGATCGGGCTCTACCACGCCGCCGCCTATGAAGCCCCCGCGAGCGGCTATGCGCGCTTCTTCCACGAGGCCGGGCACATCATCGCCCTCCCCCGCTTCGCGAGCCCCGCCGAGCCGATGACCTTCGCCCGCCACTCTGATCCCTATGCCGAAGGCGACCTCGAAGTCGGCCCCTTCGGCATCCTCCAACCCTCAGCCGATGCCGAGCCGCTCGTCCCCGACGTGCTGTTCGTGCCGCTGGTCGGCTTCACCCCCGATCTCGCCCGCCTCGGGCAAGGCGGCGGGCATTATGACCGCTGGCTTGCGGAACATCCCCCGCAGCTGGCCGTTGGCCTCGCATGGGACGCGCAAGCCTGTGAGACCCTGCCGACCGAGCCCCACGATCGCCCCCTCGACGCGGTCGTCACCCCCACCCGGATTTATGGAACTCTGTAAATGCGCGAGACCCCGACCTGGCGGATCCCCTTCGGCATCTTCAGCCTGTTCGTCCTGCTGATGATCTACGGCATCGTGATCGCGCGCTATGCGCCCGGCATCATCGGCGGTTGGCCGGGGGCGGCGCAAACCGTGGTCTACGTTATCCTCGGCCTCGTCTGGCTGCTGCCCTTGCGGCGCTTCCTGATCTGGATGGAAACCGGCAGCTGGAGCCCGCCCGCATCAGGCGACACGCAGGACTAGCCTGAGACAGTTCCGATTAATGCGCTTGGGAGGGGGCCACTTCTTCCGCTCTAGAAGAAAGTGGCGCGAGTGACGGGGCTCGAACCCGCGACCTTCGGCGTGACAGGCCGACGCTCTAACCGACTGAGCTACACCCGCGCATCTTTTCCTTGCCGAGGGGGCGGTGATGCCGTCCCGCTCGTGGAGCAGCGCCATTAGGGCGGGTGCTGCGGGCTGTCAACGGCCATATCGGCATAATTTGCAGCACTTCGGGCCAGTCAGCATTCCTCGTACTTCCAGTTGCGCTTCTTACCCTCGGCGAGCCATTCCACCGCTTGCGCGATGCGCTTGCCTCTCGTCTCCTCGCGCTTGGCATCAGCAATCCACTCGACATATTCGCGGCGGTGCGAGGGCGCGAATCCATCGAACACCGCGCGCGCTGCGGGCGCTGCATCGAGCGCGGCATCAAAGACGGGCGGCACGGGCAATTCGGGCTTGGGCGCGCGCTTCGGCTTGGGCTGAGCGAGCGCTGCCGGACGGGCCTGAAACCGCGCGACCAGCTCCGCATCAGGCGGCAGGCCCGCAAGGCCCGTCAGCTTGCCGAGCGCGCCCATGCCCTTGCCTGCGCGTTCCTCGTGATGGATGATGACCGAGGCGTGAGCCTTGAAGGCGGCGAGGCCGACGATGTTCCGGCCGCCGACCATGAAGTGCGGCATGCCCCACTTGATCGTCTCCTCGGCCCCGGGGAGCGCCTGATGGATCAGCCCGCGCACGTGCGTGAGGATCGGCTGCGCGAAGGGCGCGGCCTTGGCGATGTAATCGTCGATGCGCGGATCACGGGTCATGTCGGAGGCCTCCCGCCCCCGACATTACCGCAATCAGTCGACCAGCAGAAGCGCCGGGGTCTCGATCAACTTCTTGACGCCCTGGATGAAGCTTGCCGCGTCATGCCCATCGACCACGCGGTGATCGCAGGAGATCGAGATGTTCATCAACTTGCGCTTGGCGACACGCTCGCCGCCCATCCCATCTGGGACGAACATCGGGCGCTCGACAATGCGGTTGGGGCCGATGATCGCGACCTCGGGCCGGTTGATGACGGGCGTGGTCGCCACGCCTCCGAGCGGGCCCAGCGAGGTGACAGTGAGGGTCGAGCCCGAAAGCTCCTCCGAGGTTGCCTTGCCGGTCCGCGCGGCTTCCGCCAGTCGCCCGATCTCGCGGGCGAGCTGCCACAGGTTCTTCGCCTGTGCGTCGCGAATCACTGGCACCATCAGGCCGCTATCCGTCTGCGCCGCCATGCCGAGATGCACCGCGCCGTAACGGGTGACGACATTCGCCTCGTCATCGAAGCGCGCGTTGATCATCGGGAATTGCGGGATCACCTTGCAGATCGCGGTGATAAGCAGCGGCAGCATGGTGAGCTTGGGACGCTCGCCCCGCGCGGCGTTCAATTGCGCGCGCAGGTCCTCGAGGTCGGTGACGTCGCACTCCTCGACATAGGTGAAGTGCGGGATGTGGCGCTTGGCCGCTGCCATGTTCTGGGCGATGCGCTTCCTGAGACCGATGACCTTGATCGCCTCGTCAGCCCGCGACTTGCCCGCCGCGCCAAAGCCGCTGCCGGCGTTGTATGCGAGGTAGGCGTCGAGATCGGCATGACGCACCCGGCCATCCGCGGCGGGCTTCACCTGCGCAAGGTCGATACCGAGATCCTTCGCGCGCTGGCGCACGGCGGGGGAGGCGAGGACCTTTGCTTCGCCCTTGTGTTCGGGTGCAGGCGCAGGCGCGCAGGATGCCGCGTCATCAGCGTCCGATGCGTCGGGGGTCTCGACCTCGATCCGTTCGGCCACCTCTTCAGAGGTGGGCGCGTCGGACATGTCGTCGTCGACCTGCTCAGCGGCCGCTTCGGCTTCCTCTTCGGTCGCCTCGCCCTCGCCCTCGGTCTCGATCACCAGCAGCATCGCGCCGATCGCGACCACATCGCCGACCTCGCCCGCGAGCGTCGTCACCACGCCCGAAACCGGGCTCTCGATGTCGATCGTCGCCTTGTCGGTCATAACGTCGACGATGTGCTGGTCTTCCTCGACCCGATCGCCGACCTTCACGTGCCATTCGACGACTTCCGCCTCGGCCACGCCTTCGCCCACGTCGGGCATCTTGAAAATGAACTTGGCCATTGCCGTGTCAGTCCTTGAGGAGCTTGTCGATTGCCTCGCCGATGCGGACGGGGCCGGGGAAATAGGCCCATTCGAGGCTGTGGGGATAGGGCGTGTCGAAGCCGGTGACGCGTTCGACCGGGGCTTCGAGATGGTAGAAGCAGCGTTCGGTGACGAGCGCGGAAAGCTCGGCGCCGAAGCCCGAGGTGCGCGTCGCTTCGTGGACGATCAGGCAGCGCCCGGTCTTCTCAACCGAAGCCTCGATCGCCTTGATATCGAGCGGCACCAGCGTGCGCAGGTCGAGAATGTCCGCGTCGACGCCCTTCTCGCGGCACACCGCCTCGGCGACGTGGACCATGGTGCCATAAGCAAGCACAGTCAGCGCCTCGCCTTCGCGCACGTGGCGGGCCTTGCCGAGCGGGACCTTGTAGTAGCCTTCGGGCACGACAGAATCGGGGTGCTTCTTCCACGGCTCGACCGGCTTGTCATAGAAGCCGGTGAAGGGGCCGTTGTAGATCCGCTTGGGCTCGAAGAAGATCACCGGATCATTGTCTTCGATGGCCGAGATCAGCAGGCCCTTGGCATCGTAGGGGGTCGCCGGGATCACGGTCTTGAGGCCCGCGACATGGGTGAACAATGCCTCGGGCGACTGGCTGTGGGTCTGGCCGCCGAAGATTCCCCCGCCAAACGGCGAGCGCACCGTCATCGGCGCGATATAGTCGCCCGCCGAGCGGTAACGCAGGCGCGCGGCCTCGCTGATCAGCTGGTCGAGGCCGGGGTAGATGTAATCGGCGAACTGGATTTCGGGCACGGGGCGCAGGCCATAGGCCCCCATCCCCACCGCCACACCGATGATGCCGCATTCGGAAATCGGCGTGTCGAACACCCGGGTCTTGCCGTGCTTGGCCTGAAGCCCGGCGGTGGCGCGGAAGACGCCGCCGAAATAGCCGACATCCTCGCCCATGATAATCACATCGGGATCGCGCTCGAGCATGATGTCGAGCGCCTCGTTGATCGCCTCGATCATGTTGATGCGGCGTTCGGCGAGCACGTTCTCGCCCAGGGTGGCAGGCTGCTCGCTCATCCGAAGGGCCTTTCCGTGCCGAACTTGGCGATACGTTCGCGAATCGCCTGCTCGGCCTGTTCCTCGAGGTGCCAGGGCAGTTCCTCGTAGACGTCCTCGAACATGGTGTGGAACGGATGGTGGAGGCCGTGGCCGAGGATGCCGTTCTTCTCGGCCTCCTTGGTGGTCGCCTTGACCTGCTCGGCGCAGGCGAGGTCCATCGCCGCCTGACGCTCTTCGTCCCATTCGCCGATGGCGATGAGGTGGTTCTTCAGGCGGTTGACGGGATCGCCCAGTGGCCACTCTTCGCGCTCCTGAGCCGAACGGTAGCCCGAGGGGTCGTCCGAGGTGGAGTGGCCTTCGGCACGGTAGGTGAAGTATTCGATCAGCGTCGGCCCGTGATTGCCGCGCGCACGGGTCGCGGCCCATTCGGTCGCTGCATAGCAGGCGAGCGCGTCATTGCCGTCGACCCGCAGCGCCGCGATGCCATAGCCAAGCCCGCGCGCGGCAAAGGTGGTGCGCTCGGCCCCGGCGAACCCGGAGAAGCTCGAAATCGCCCACTGGTTGTTGACCACATTGAGGATCACCGGCGCGTTGTAGACGGCCGCGAAAGTGCAGGCGGAGTGGAAATCGCCCTCGGCCGTGGAGCCCTCGCCCACCCAGCTCGCCGCGATCCGGCTGTCGCCCCGGCAGGCGCTCGCCATCGCCCAGCCCACGGCCTGCGGGCATTGCGTCGCAAGGTTGCCCGAGATGCTGAAGAAGCTGTGCTCGCGGCTCGAATACATGATCGGCAGCTGGCGGCCCTTCAGCTTGTCGGCCTTGTTCGAATAGATCTGGTTGATCATCTCGATCAGCGGATAGCCGCGCGCGATCAGGATGCCCTGCTGGCGATAGGAGGGGAACACCATGTCGTCGCTGGCGAGCGCCATGGCGGGCGCGATCGAGGTCGCCTCCTCGCCGGTGCACTTCATGTAGAAGCTGGTCTTGCCCTGCCGCTGCCCGCGGAACATGCGTTCATCGAAGGCCCGCACCAGCGCCATGTGGCCGAGCATTGCGCGCAGGGTATCGGGGCTGAGGCGCGGGTTCCACGGGCCGTGGGCGAGGTTGTCGTCACCCAGCACCCGCACGAGGCCATAAGCGAGGCCCGCCATCTGCGAGGGGTGAATGCCTTCGTCCGGGCGCGGCTGATCACC
>JAIYEK010000333.1 GCA_027487015.1 Erythrobacteraceae bacterium
CCGCGTCGATCTTGTCCTGCAGCTCGCCCATTTCCGCGCCGAGCGCGTCGAAATCGGCATCGGGCTCGCACATCAGCGCGCTGACTTCGTTGAAGCGCGCGACCAGATCGGCGGTTTCCTTGGCGCCTTCACGGACGTTTTCGAGCACGGTTTTGGTCGGATCAAGCTCGGGCTCCTGCTCTAGATAGCCGACCGTGATGTTCTCGCCCGGCCACGCCTCGCCGGTGTAATCCTTGTCGATCCCGGCCATGATCTTGATGAGCGTCGACTTGCCCGCGCCGTTGGGGCCAACAATGCCGATCTTCGCGCCTTGGTAGAACTGGAGCGAGATATTGTTCAGCACCGGCTTCTGCGCGCCGGGGAAGGTCTTGGTCATGCCCTTCATGACATAGGCGTATTGGGCGGCCATCGGAGGGTCCTTCGGGTCTTGGCAATGGGTCAGGAATAGGGTGCGCAGATAGGGAAGGGGAGGGCTTAGGGCAAGCGGCTAGACTTGCGCGGCCGCGCCCGATAGCACCGCATCCCATGAAAAAGACCATGACCGCGCTGATCGCGCTTTCGCTCGCCGCTCCGGCACTTGCCAATACGCCCCCGCCGGAGCCGACGCTTGCACAACGAGCCGACATCGCAGCGCAGGTCGATCAATATGCTTGGGATTTCGTCGAGGGGATCACCACCGAGGTCGGCCAGCGTCAGGCCGGCACCGAGGCTGAGGCGCGCGGGCGGGCTTGGGCTGTCGCGTGGCTCAAGGCGCACGGCTTCCAGAATGTCGCGGATGAGCCCTTCATGATGCCCACCTGGGTTCCGGGCGAGCCGGGCCGTGCCGAGATCGTCAGCCCCTTCCCGCAGAGCCTTGCGGTGGCCCCGCTGGGAGACAGCGGCTCGACCGGGCCGGAGGGGATCACCGCCGAGGTAGTGATGTTCAAGAGCGTCGCGGAACTGGTGGCAGCGCCTGATGGCAGCCTCAAGGGCAAGATCGCCTTCGTCAGCAATGCCATGACCCGCACGCAGGACGGCAGCCAGTACGGCTTTGCCGGCCCCACGCGCTGGGTTGCGGCGGGGATCGCGGCGAAGAAGGGTGCGGTCGCGACCGTCATCAAGTCGGTTGGCACCGACGATCACCGCAACCCCCACACCGGCGGCACCGACTTCCCCGATGGCGTTGCGCCCACCCCGGCCGGCGCGCTCAGCAATCCCGATGCGGCGAACCTCGAGCGGATGTTCGCGCGCGCCAAGGGTAAGCCGATCACCATGAAGCTGGTGCTGACCCCGCGCTTCCTCGGCGAGACTCAGAGCGGCAACGTTGTGGGCGAGATTGTCGGGCGCAATCCGTCGCTTCCGCCGGTGCTGCTCGCCTGTCACCTCGACAGCTGGTGGCTCGGCACAGGCGCGATCGACGACGGGGCGGGCTGCGCGATCATTGCGGGCGCGGCGCTGAATGCGGCGAGAGCGGGCCAGCCCCTGCGCACCATCCGCGTGCTGTTCGCAGGCGCCGAGGAGACCGGGCTGTTCGGCAGCAAGGCCTACAGCGCGGCGCACATCAACGAAGCCATCGCCGTCGGCCTAGAAAGCGATTTCGGCGCGGACCGCATCTGGCGCTTCGATTCGAATTTCCGGGAGACCAACGCTGAGCTGCACAAGAAGATCGCCCTTGCGGTCGCGCGCTTCGGCGTTTCCAGCGGCACCGATGTCGCGGGCGGGGGCGCGGACCTCAACATCGTGCGCGATCAGAAGGGCGCGCTGGTCGACCTGCAGCAGGATGGCACCCGTTATTTCGATCTCCACCACACCCCCGATGACACGCTCGACAAGATCGATCCGGTCCAACTCCGGCAGAACGTCGCGGTCTGGACACAGGTCGTCGGGATCCTCGCGAACGAAGACACCGCGATCCTCACCGGAACGCCTGTCCCGGCCGCGCCTGCGGTCATGAAATCGCGATAATCTGACAACGGTGACGTATTGCGGTCACGTTATGGTCGGCGTTTCGCCACTGAACTGACCGCAAACTGTCGCGCTAACGAAATGCATTGCGGGCAAAGGAGCGCAACCCCTCCGCGCGTCCGAGCCTGCTTTGCGCCCCCCACGCTCATGGCTCCCCTCTGGTCGACGCGGCCGAGCCGAAGAAGGCGTGTGCATGGCGAAAGATCTGCTGATTTGCGACCTGACTCAGAGCTGGTCGCCCACCGGTGGCGGTGGCATCTCGACTTATCTCAAGGAAAAGAAGAAGTATTTCCAAGAGAATACCCAGCACCGGCTGCTCCAGATCGTGCCTGGCCCGGAAGACCGCATCACCGTGGAGGGCCGCACGATCTTTGCAGAAGTGGGCGCGCCGCTGGTGTGGGGCAGCCCCAACTACCGCTGGATCAACCGCAATGACGCGGTCTTCGCGCTGCTGAAGGAATACCAGCCTGACATCATCGAGAGCCTGTGCCCCTGGGTCCTGCCGTGGATCGCGATCCGCCACCGCCGGCGCTATCCCAACACCGCGCTGGTGGCCGGTTACCGGACCGATTTCCCCAATGCGCAGATCTACCGCGTGATGAAGGACCTGTCGGGCCACTATCCTGCAAGCTTTTTCCGGAATGTCGCCTATTTCTATGCGTGGATGACCTACCACCGCTTCGACCGGGTCTATACCCTCAACCAGGAAGCCCGCGGCATGCTGGGGGGGCTTGGCTATCACAACACCGGGGTGCTCGGCCTCGGTGTGGACATCGACATCTTCTCGCCCGGCCACCGCGATCCCGGTTTCCGCGCCGAACTCGGCCTGCCCGAGACCAATGGCCCGCTGCTGATCTATGCCGGACGCCTCGATAACGAGAAGCGCGCCTATGTGCTGGTCGAGATGTTCAAGCAATTGCCGCGCGATCTGGGCGCGGCGATGGTCTTGATGGGCGATGGCAAGCTGCGCGAAGTGCTGATGGAGGAGGCCAAGGGCCTGCCGATAGCCTTCCCCGGCTACGAGACCGATCGCGCCGCGCTGGCCCGGGCGCTGGCCTCGTCCGACATCTATGTCAGCGGGATGGCCGACGAGACTTTCGGCATCTCGGTGCTCGAAGCCCAGGCCTCGGGCCTGCCGGTGGTCGGTGTCGCTGGCGGCGCCATGCCCGAACGCGTGCCCGAAGGCACCGGCGTGCTCGGCCCGGTCGATGACCCGGTGGCGATGGCACGCGGCGTGGTGGAGGTGTGGCGCGACGATTACGCCGGGCGCCGCCAGCGCAGCCTCGCGCTCGCCGCGGCGCACAACCGCTGGCCGCAGACTTTCGAACAGCTCATTAATGTCGAATATGCCGCAGCCCTCGCCGCGCGCGATGCCCGGATCGAGGGCACGTGGCTGGGCCCCGTAAAGCGGGCCTTGAACGTCTCTTGACCGATCGCGAAACCTCTTCGCCTGCGCTTGCCCCGTGGCAGCGTCTGCCGCGGCGCACGCTGACGATCGCTCTGTCAGTGCTGCCGCTGGTGGCGCTCGCCAATGTCGCGGTGCTGGTGTGGTCGCTTGGGGGGGTCGATCTGGTCGGACGTCTGGTCGCGCCGGGGCTGCTGCTGGTGGCGGCGGCGATCGCCTTCGTGCCAATGCTCGCCAATTCGCTTCGCTTCGCGCTGTGGGGTCGCTTCCTCGGCGTCGGGCTCGGGTTTCGCGGGGGGCTGAAAGTTGTGACCGGGACGATGGTCACCAACTCGATCACGCCGTCAGCGGCGGGCGGCATGCCGATCAAGATGCTGTTCCTCATCAACGAGGGCGTGCCGGCGCGCCGCGCGGCGACGCTGATCTCGCTCCAGACCGCCGAGGACACGCTGGTGATGACCTCGCTGGCGGCGCTGTGCCTGACGCTGAGCGGGTTCCAGCTGGTCGATTTCCTCGGCCGGCAGCCGGGGCTGATCAACGAGATCGAAACCGATCTGGCGCTGCTGGCCGGCATTGTCGGCGGCGTGCTGGCGCTGGTCGCGGCGCTGGCCGCGGCGGTGGCGGCGGGGCTCATGGGCGCAGGGCCGCGCGCCCGCGCCGCCGCGCTGCTCGCCCGCGCGCGCGATTTTGGGGGCCATGTGGTGAGCGATTGGCTCGGCGTGATGCGGCGCGGCAAGGGCATGGCGCTCGCCAATCTGGCGCTGGCGCTGGCGCAGTGGCTGGCGCGCTTCTCGATGGCGGGGATCGTGCTGGCGGCCTTCGGACAGGACTGGCACCCGGCGCTCTACTGGCTGCTGCAATACCTCGTGCAATCGATCAGTTCTGTGGTGCCGACCCCGGGCGGCGCGGGCGGGGCGGAGGCCGGGTTCCTGCTGCTGTTTGCGCCCTTCGTGGCGGCGGGCGTGCTGGTCGCGGCGATGAGCACCTGGCGGCTGATCTTCTTCTACCTGCCGCTGGCGGGCGCGGCGCTGGTGTTCTTCCTGCTCCAGCGCGCCGCGCGCCTGCGCTCGGCTGAGACTGACCCGCTTGACGCCGCCGATCCCGCAGTCGTGCCGCAGCCGGCTGAATAGCCCCGTCAGGCAGCGCGGCTGAGCGGAGCGGAGGCGGCTTCCTCCCGGCCGAAGTGCGATATCTGGCCCCTCAGGTCATTGGCGCTCCCCAGCAGCTCGACCGAGGCAGCGCTGGTCTGTTCGGCCATCGCCGCGTTCTGCTGCATGCCCTGATCGAGCAGAGACATGGCCGCGTTGATCCGGCGAATGGATTCGAGCGAGCCCTCGGAGCCTTGGGCGATGTGATCGACCTGTCCCGCGATGTCGGAAAAGCGCGCGACCAGCGAGGCGAGCAGCGTGACCAGCTGCTGCACCCGCGCGACCCCGATGGCGACTTCCTCCTTCGAGGTGGCGACCAGCGCCTTGATCGCGGTTGCCGACTGGGCCGAGCGTTGGGCGAGCTCGCGGACCTCGCCCGCGACCACCGCAAAGCCCTTGCCCGCCTCGCCCGCGCGCGCGGCTTCGACCCCGGCGTTCAGTGCGAGCAGGTTGGTCTGGAAAGCGATGGTGTCGATGAACCCGATCATCTCGCCGATTTCGGCCGAGGAGGCCTCGATGCGGGTGATCGCTTCGGCGGCGGCGGCGATTTCGGCCGCGCCGCGATCAGCATCGCTCTTGGCCTCGAGCGCGGTCGAGCGGGTCGCGGTCCACAGGCCCGCTTGCGCCTCGATCTCGTGGAGCAGCTCGCCCGCGATGCGCGCGGCGCCTTCGATCGCGGCGGTCTGCTGTTCGGTCTTGCCGGCGAGATCGGACGAGGCCTCGCGCAGTTCGTGCGCGCCGGTTGCGACCTGATCGGAGGTCCGGGCGACAGCGCCGACCAGCTGGTCGAGCGCGGCGCAGGATTCGTTGAGCGCGGCGCGGGCGCGGTCATACTCGCCGGGGAAGGGCGTATCGAGCCGGCTCGAAAGGTCGCCCGCGGCGAGGCCGCGCAGCCGGTCGGCAAGGCCTGACAGCACGAGCTTCTGAATGTCCGCCAGCGCCTCGCGCTCGGCGCCGCGCTCTGCTTCGAGCGCCGCCTCGGCGCGGCGCACCTCCATCAGGCTGCGGATCAGTGCCTCGAACTGGCAGCACAGCACGATCAGCACCGCCGCCTCGACCAGCACGATCACCGCGTGAAACACCACCCGCAGGAGGTCCGCCCCATCGGGAAAGACCAGCGCGGGGGCGATGAAATTGAGCGCGAGGTGGTGGAGCGCGGTGACCACCGTGCCGACCACGATCACCCGCCAGTCGGCCAACGCGGCGAGCACCGCGAGGAAGGCGAAGAACACCATGTGCATGTCGATGATCCACCCGGTGCCGCTCGCCATGGCGAGGAGCAGCGCGGCGAGCAGCGGGTAGGTCACGCCCAGCACGATGCGCGCGGCCGGGTCCGAGCGGCGGGAGCGGGCGAACCACAGGGGCGCCGCCACCAGCATCACGGCAGCCAGCGCCACCAGCGGCGCGCCGACGGCAAGTGCCCAGATCACCAGCACCGCGCCGATCAGGCCAGCGAGCAGGCCGATGACGCGGACCCCGATTTCGCGCAGAGCGCGCATTTCGTCGACGAGCATGGTGCTACCTTTCAGCTCCGGATTGGCAGCCGGGCGCGCGCGCAGCGACGGGGAGGATCCCCGCGCTCAGCGCGCGCAGCAGGCTGGCATTGTCGGTGATGCGGGCGATGATACGGCCACGGGACGTGTCGAGCGCGAGCAGCCGGGCGTCCTCGCGCGAGGCCCAGTCGATGACGGCGCGGGCGTCGCTCCCGCCCAGCGGCACCAGCAGCGCCGCCTGTCCGGGGCGCGGCCACACCAGCGCGGCGACCAGCGCGAGCGTCACGCCCGAAGCATGCAGGCCCAGCAGCACCCGGTCAGCGCGCATCGGCCTGTTCGAGCGCACTGCGCAGCTCGCCCAGCCGGATCGCGGCAACGGCGGTGTCGGGATCGTCTGCGGTCAGCACGTTCGCCATTTCGCGCAAGGACTGCGCCAGCCGGTCGATCTGCTGCAACTGCACGAGATAGCGCGTGGCGACATCGTAATCGCTGCAAAGCACGATGCCGAAGGCCTCGGCATCCTCGGCGAAGTGCGAAAGGTGCGCGGCGATCCCGGCGAGCAGCGCGGGCGAATGGGGGGCGCCGGCGGACATTCGCGCAGGCGCAGTGAGGGGGCGGGTCATCCTCAGGCCGCCAGTTCGAGCGGCTCGTCCGCCATCAACCGGGCGAGATCGAGCACCATCACCATATCGTCACCCAGCGGCGCGATCCCTTCGAGGAAGTGGGTGATGCTCTCGTGACCCATCGCATCGGGCTGCTGGAGCGTGCCGGCCTCGATCGAGACGATGTCAGCCACGTCATGGACGATCAGGCCGCGCATCTGGCCATCATGCTCGATAACGATGATCGGATTGCGCGGGGTCGCCTCGGTCGGTGTCCAGCCGAGCCGTGCGGCAAGGTCGATCACCGGCAGCACCGCGCCGCGCAGGTTGACCACGCCCGCGACATAATCGGGCACGCGCGGCAGGCGGGTGACGGGCGACCAGGCGCGGATCTCGCGCACGGTCATGATGTCGATGCCGAAACGCTGGTTGGCGATGCCGAAGGTGATGAGTTC